>NZ_JBTNSY010000004.1:0-298318 GCF_054515735.1 Mycobacterium sp. ML4 | reverse complement strand
GCCCAGTTTAACAACTAGACTGTAATTAATGACTCAGGACACTAGGAGCGGCTAACCGCCACCGAGTTTCTTGTAGAACGCGCCCACGATCGGCGCGACGATCGCCCGGGGCGCATACCCGCTGGCCACCGACATCGCCTTCGACGTCAGGCCCGGAACAATGCGCATCTTGTTGCGCTCCAACGCATCCAACGACACCTGCGCAGTGTGTTCGGTCGAGATCCACAGGAAATCGGGCACCAGTTTCTCGACTAGTGACCGTTCGTCACCTTCGGGCAGATCGGTGCGCACCGGGCCGGGAGCCAGCAGCGTGACGTGCACCCCGGACTTGCGCAGTTCGCCGCGCAGCGATTCGCTGAAGGTGTTCGCGAACGCCTTGGTAGCGGCGTAGGTGGCGTTGTACGGGATCGGCGAATTGCCTGCGGCAGAGCCGGAAATCAGGATCCCACCCGCCCCGCGCCGTACCATGCCCGGCAGCACCGCCAACGTAAGGTCATGCACCGCAACGGCATTCAGCTGCACCTGGGCCTTCTCAGCGGCCGGATCCAGTTCGGCGATCGCACCGAACGTCCCAGTGCCGGCATTGGCGCACAGGATCGAGACCTGCCGGGTGGCCAGCTCGTCGCAGAGCTTCGCGCGTTCGGAGGGGTCAGCGAGGTCGGCCGGCCGCACCTCGACCGTGACGCGGTACTTGTCCGCGAGCCGGGCGGCGAGCTGGTTGAGCAGGTCCTCGCGTCGCGCGGTGACGATCAGGCTGTGTCCGCGGGCGGCCAGCTCCGTGGCCAGTGCCTCACCGATGTTTTGCGAAGCCCCGGTGACAACGGCGCGTGCGTCGGGGCTGGGAGCAGGAACCGGCATGACGACGATCGTAGACATTGCTCGACGGCGGAGCCGGGCGCTGGGGGTACCTCCCGCTTGCGGGGGACGGGTCGCTGGCGAAACCAATAGAGTCCTGTGCATGGGTGACGGGAAGCCGGGGTCGGCTGAGAACCGCCGCAACCCGGCCGGTGGGGACCATCAACGCATCGAGCCTGCAACGTTGCAGCAAAAGTGCGACGACGGGCCTGCAGATCTGCGGGCTCGACGCGTCCCGGGAAGCATTCCGGGCCCCGGACGTACGTATAAGCGATCACGGATCGCGGCGTGGGCGCTGTGGGACTGCGGCTCGACCGGTCTGAACGCGATCGCGGCGACCTTCGTGTTCTCGGTTTACCTCACCAGCAGCGTGGGGGAGGGCAGCCCTGGCGGTGCCACACCCGAGAGTTGGCTGGGGCGTGCCGGAGCCGTGGCGGGAATCGTCGTCGCGTTGCTGGCTCCCGTTGTCGGCGTGTGGGTGGCCTCTCCGCACCGGCGACACATCGCGCTGGGCGTGCTGACCGGCCTCGCTGTGGCCTCGACGTGCGGCATGTCGCAGATTCGCGATCAACCCGGTTATCTGTTCGCCGGGCTGGCGCTGTTGGCGGCGACGGCCGCGTGCGGTGATCTGGCCAGCGTCCCGTACAACGCGATGTTGCGGGAGTTCTCGACTCCGGCGACGGCGGGACGCATTTCGGGCTTCGGCTGGGCATCGGGATACATCGGCAGCGTTCTGCTGTTGATCATGGTCTATGTCGGCTTCATGAGCGGCGACGGCGACAGGCGCGGGTTGCTGCACCTGTCCACCCACGACGGACTCAACGTCCGCGCGGCAATGCTCCTGGCCGCGGCGTGGCTGGCGGTGCTGGGTCTGCCGTTGCTCCTCGTCGCCCATCGCCTGCCCGACGAAGGAACCGAAGTCGTCCCCAAGACGAGCTTGCTGGGCGCCTACCGCAAACTGTGGATCGACCTGTCCGCCGAGTGGCGGCGCGACCGCAATCTCGTTTACTTCCTGGTGGCCAGCGCGATCTTCCGGGACGGCCTGGCGGCGATCTTCGCCTTCGGTGCGGTGCTGGGCGTCAATGTCTACACCCTCTCCAAGGCCGATGTGCTGGTGTTCGGCGTGGCCGGCAGCGTGGTGGCCGCAGTGGGTGCGGTGTGCGGTGGGTTGATCGACCACCGGGTGGGCTCCAAGCCGGTGATCGTGGTGTCGCTGACGGCAATTCTTGCCTCGGCGCTGAGCTTGCTGGCACTTTCGGGGGCGCTCGCCTTCTGGGTGTGCGGGCTGTTGCTGTGTCTGTTCATCGGACCATCCCAGTCGTCGGCGCGAGCGCTGCTGTTGCGCATGGCGCAGGACGGCAAGGAGGGCGTGGCTTTCGGGCTCTACACGATGACGGGCCGGGCGGTGGCGTTCCTGGGGCCATGGATGTTCTCTGTCTTCGTGGACGTGTTCGGCGTGGCCCGGGCCGGTCTGGGCGGCATAGCGCTGGTGCTGCTGGTCGGACTGCTGGCGATGCTGAAGGTGCGGGCTCCCCGGTACGCGACTGACTCTGGTTAGCGCGGGGCGTCGCAGAAGGTCAGACCCTGTCCGGTGCGTTGCCGTACCTGGACCCCGGCCACCGTGACCGAGCAGGTGATCTCGTGGCCGATGTTGACAACAGTGACGCTCGGCGGATGGACGGCCGAAGTCGACAAGCTCACCTGTTTGGTCCAGGGCAGCGCCACGTTGAATTCGGTTTGGATCATGTCACCGGCGTCCATGTACATGACGCTGATCGCACGGCCCTCTCCCGAGACGCTGTAAACAACGGTCTGCATCGCTCCCGGCGTGCCCGGCACGCCAGGAGGCGACGTCGTAGCCGGGGGCGCGGTCGTGGTGGTGCGTGGCGCCCTGCGTGTGGTCGACGGCGGTGACGTCGTGCGGGTGGTCGGAGGCGCGAGGGTGGTGCTGGGTACCGGCGGCAGAGGTTCGATAGCGGTCTGTTGTTTGAGGGCCCCGTTGGCGATGACGAGCGCCACCACCAGCCCGATGACGAGCAACACCGCAGCCCCGGCGAGGAACCACAGCCATCGTGGGGAACGTGGCGATCCCTCATTCGGCTGCTCATCCTGCGGCGGCACGCCCTGCTGCCAATACTGTGGCGGCAACTGCTGCGTCGGATCGGGCTGTGGGGCGCCGGGCGACCACCCGGACCCGGCACCCCCGTAGGTGGCGTACGGCATCTCGTCCGCGTAAGCGGGGTAGTCGATCGCAGGCGAATTCCCGTAGTCCTGCGGCCACGCCGAACCAGACCCCGGTTGAGGGGGACCGAATTGCTGGGTGCGACGTGGATCGTTCATGTCCACTTCGAAGGGTACCGGGCATTGCACGGTACTGGTTTCACGACCGGCGCAACCCGCCGGACAGCTAACGATCTCCGGCGGTCAGTGCACCGAGTGTCATTGCCCGCATGACGGCCCGCGACCGTGCTGCCCGCGCCTGCTTGGCATCCGCCGAGTTCATGCTGTAGGGCGTGGAGTTCAGCAGTCCGAACGCGGCATGCGCCATCAGTCTCGCGTCGGCTTCGGCTAGATCAGGGTTGAGTTCGCGCAACACGCCCACCCAGATCTCGACGTACTGACGCTGTGCCTTGCGCACCTGGCGCTCGGCAGCCGCCGGTAGGTGCGCGAGGTCCCGGTCCTGAATCCGGATCAGATCAGGCTCGCTCAGCGCGAAGTCGAGGTGAAAATCGATCAGGCCGTCCAGCGTCGCAGCCGCGTCAGCACCGCTGTGCGCCACCGCGCGAGCACCCGCCAGCAACCCGGCGCTGATACCGACCAGCAATTCGACCAGCAACGACTCCTTATTGGGGAAGTGCCGGTAGATCGCGGGACCGCTGACACCTGCGGCAGCGCCGATGTCCTCCAGCCGCACCGCGAGGAATCCGCGTTCGGCGAACAGCCGTTCGGCCGCCGACAGCAATTGTTGGCGCCGGTCGGATTTCAACTGGCTGCGACGATTTGGCGTCTCAGGCCGGCCGGGTTCATCGTCCGGGGCGGACGCTGCCATGACGGCCTCCTGGACATGTCGGTTAATCGTCACTAACGTAGCACCCGATAACCGGTCGGAGGAAACCGTGGCAACCACCGACGCCGCAGACCGCAATCCGCTTTCCTATGAGCGTGGCCCGAGCAGCCCAGCGTTGCTGGAAGCCACCATTGGCGCCAATCTTGCCGATACCGCAACGGCATTCGGCGGGCGCGAGGCACTCGTCGACGTCGCTGCGGGCCGTCGGTGGAGTTACGCCGACCTCCTGGCCGATGTCCGGCGGCTGGCCTCCGGGCTACTGGGCGCCGGCATCGGCGTAGGTGATCGGGTAGGCATCTGGGCGCCCAACCGGTGGGAGTGGGTCCTGGTTCAGTACGCGACTGCGTCGATCGGTGCGATCCTGGTCACCATCAATCCCGCCTACCGGGCGCGGGAATTGGAGTATGCGCTGCAACAATCCGGAATTTCGTTGGTGATCGCCGCGACCGGATTCAAGGACGCCGACTACCCGTCGATGCTGGCCGAGGTCAGGCCCGGTTGTGTCGACCTGCGCGAGGTGGTGATCCTGGGCGACGACCGCTGGGATACGTTGGCCGGCACGGATGTTGACCTCAACGCGCTGGCGCACCGGGCCGCGATGCTCACACCGACCGATCCGATCAACATCCAATACACCTCGGGCACAACCGGTTACCCCAAGGGGGTGACGCTCGCTCATCGCAGCATCCTCAACAACGGCTACCTGGTGGGCGAACTACTCGAGTACACCGAACGTGATCGGATCTGTATCCCGGTGCCGTTCTATCACTGCTTCGGCATGGTCATGGGCAATCTGGCGGCAACCAGCCACGGTGCCTGCATGGTGATCCCGGCGCCGGGGTTCGATCCGGCCGCGACCCTGCGGGCGGTGCAGTCCGAACACTGCACCAGCCTCTATGGCGTGCCGACCATGTTCATCGCCGAACTCGGACTACCGGATTTCGGCGACTACGAACTGCACAGCCTGCGCACCGGGATCATGGCGGGCGCTACCTGCCCGGTCGAGGTGATGCGGCAAGTGATCGAGCGCATGCACATGCCCGGGGTCTCGATCTGTTACGGCATGACAGAAACGGCCCCCGTGTCCGTCATGACCCGCGTCGACGACCCCCTGGAACGGCGCGTCGACACCGTCGGACGGGTAGGCCCGCACCTGGAAATCAAGGTGGTGGATACGGGCACTGGCCACACCGTTGCGCGTGAGGTGCAGGGCGAATTCTGCGCCCGGGGCTATTCGGTGATGTCGGGTTACTGGAATGACGCGGCGAAGACGGCCGAGGTGATCGACGCGGACGGGTGGATGCACAGCGGTGACCTGGCGGCGATGGACGAGTGTGGCTATGTACGGATTACCGGGCGCATCAAGGACATCGTCATGCGGGGCGGCGAGAACATCTCTCCGCGCGAGATCGAGGAATTCCTTTACACGCATCCCGACATCGTCGACGCCCACGTCATCGGAGTACCAGACGCGCGCTATGGCGAGGAGATCATGGCGGTGGTCAGGTTGCGCGACGGCGCGTCGGAGTTGACCATCGAGCAACTGCGCGAGTTCTGCCTGGGCCGCATCGCCCGGTTCAAGATCCCACGTTACCTGCGGGTCGTTGACGAATTCCCGATGACGGTGACCGGCAAGGTTCGCAAAGTCGAGATGCGTCAGGCGGCGATCGAATGGCTCCGTGGCGGCGGATAGCCGCGCCGGCGCCCACCATGGACGCCGTTGGGTGGGAATGGTATTCTGTGGTGTCCAGTTAATCATTATTAACTGAATCCGGAGGGCGCTGCGATACATGGACAAGGTGGTGGCTACCGCTGCGGAAGCGGTCGCGGACATCACCGACGGCTCGTCACTGGCCGTCGGGGGATTCGGGCTTTGCGGCATCCCGGAAGCGTTGATATCGGCCCTGGCCGAGCGGGGGGTCACCGATCTCGAGACGGTCTCCAACAACTGCGGGGTGGACGACGTCGGACTCGGAGTGCTGTTGAAGCACAAGCGGATTCGTCGCACGATTTCCTCATATGTCGGTGAGAATAAGGAATTTGCGCGTCAGTTCCTCTCCGGTGAACTGGAAGTCGAGCTGACCCCGCAAGGCACCCTGGCCGAGCGGTTGCGTGCCGGCGGGATGGGCATCCCGGGTTTCTATACACCGGCCGGGGTGGGCACCCAGATCGCCGACGGCGGGCTGCCCTGGCGCTACGACGCCTCGGGTGAGGTGGCGATCGTGTCACCGCCCAAGGAGACCCGTGAATTCGATGGCGTCACCTATGTTCTCGAGCGGGGAATCCGGACGGACTTCGCCCTGGTGCATGCGTGGAAGGGCGACCGGCACGGCAACCTCGTCTACCGTTACGCCGCCGGCAACTTCAACCCCGAGTGCGCCCCGGCGGGGCGGATCACCATCGCCGAGGTCGAGCATCTCGTCGAACCGGGGGAGATCGATCCGGCCACGGTGCACACGCCGGGTGTTTTCGTGCAGCGCGTGGTGCATGTGCCGAACCCGGAGAAGCGAATTGAGAAGGAGACGGTGCGGTGACGGCTGCGGATTGCGCCGACCGTGAAGCTGGCTTCACGCTCGGCGGCGAATGTGAAGCCAGCTTCACGGTCGCGGGGGAAGGGGGCGCCAGATGACCTGGAGCAGAGACGAGATGGCGGCCCGGATCGCAGCCGAGTTCACCGACGGCCAATACGTCAACCTCGGCATCGGGATGCCCACGCTGATCCCTAACCACATTCCCGACGGCGTCCACGTCGTCCTGCACTCGGAGAACGGGATCCTCGGCGTCGGGCCCTACCCGAAGCGCGAGGACGTCGACGCCGATCTGATCAACGCCGGCAAGGAGACGGTGACCGTACTGCCGGGAGCGTCGTTCTTCGGTTCGTCGACCTCGTTCGGGGTCATCCGCGGCGGGCACCTCGACGTGGCTGTGCTTGGCGCGATGCAGGTTTCGGTCACCGGCGACCTCGCGAACTGGATGATCCCCGGCAAGATGGTCAAGGGCATGGGCGGCGCGATGGACCTGGTGCACGGCGCCCGCAAGGTGATCGTGATGATGGAGCACGCCGCCAAGGACGGCAGCCCCAAGATCCTCGAACGCTGCACCCTGCCGCTCACCGGCGTGGGCTGCGTGAACCGGATCGTCACCGAACTGGCCGTCATCGACGTTCGCGATGACGGACTGCATCTCATCGAGACCGCCCCGGACGTCTCGGTCGAAGAGGTGGTCGCCAAAACGCAACCACCGCTAATTCTTTCGGACCTGGTGGCGCGGTGACGACGATCGCCCCATCATTCGCCGACGAGCACCGCCGGTTGGTCGCCGAACTCGACGAGAAGCTGGCCGCCGCGGCCCTCGGCGGCAACGAACGTGCCCGGCAGCGCCACGTCAGCCGCGGCAAGCTGCTGCCCCGGGAGCGAGTCGACCGGCTGATTGACCCGGGCACCCCGTTCCTCGAACTCGCCGCGCTGGCTGCCAACGGCATGTACGGCGACGAATCCCCCGGTGCGGGAATCATCACCGGGATCGCGCGGGTGTCGGGCCGCGAATGCGTGATCGTCGCCAACGACGCGACCGTCAAGGGCGGCACCTACTACCCGATGACAGTCAAGAAGCACCTGCGCGCGCAGGAGGTGGCGCTGCAAAACCTGCTGCCGTGCATCTACCTCGTCGACTCCGGCGGCGCCTTCCTGCCGCGGCAGGACGAGGTGTTTCCCGATCGCGAACACTTCGGCCGGATCTTTTACAACCAGGCGACCATGAGCGCCAAGGGAATTCCGCAAGTTGCCGCCGTGCTCGGCTCGTGCACGGCCGGCGGTGCCTACGTGCCGGCCATGAGCGACGAAGCCGTCATCGTCCGCGAGCAGGGCACGATCTTCCTGGGTGGGCCGCCCCTGGTCAAAGCGGCCACCGGGGAGATCGTGACGGCCGAGGAACTCGGCGGCGGGGATCTGCACTCCCGGGTGTCCGGTGTCACCGACCATCTGGCGCAGGACGACGAGGACGCGCTGCGCATCGTGCGTTCGATCGCGGCCACCTTCGGATCACCCGAACCCGCCCAGTGGGACATTCGCCCAGCGGTGGATGCCAGATGCGACCAGAGCGAGCTCTACGATGTGGTGCCCCCCGATCCACGGGTGCCCTACGACGTCCACGAGGTGATCGTGCGGTTGGTCGATGGCGGCGAGTTCAACGAGTTCAAGGCCAACTACGGCAAGACGCTGGTGACCGCCTTCGCGCACATCCACGGCCACCCGGTCGGGATCATCGCCAACAACGGGGTGCTGTTCAGCGAATCGGCGGTCAAGGGTGCGCATTTCATCGAGCTGTGCGACAAGCGACGGATCCCGCTGTTATTCCTACAGAACATCGCCGGGTTCATGGTGGGTCGCGACTACGAGGCGGGCGGGATCGCCAAAAACGGCGCCAAGATGGTCACGGCGGTGGCCTGTGCGCGGGTCCCGAAGTTGACCGTGGCGATCGGCGGATCCTATGGCGCAGGCAATTACTCGATGTGTGGACGGGCCTACTCGCCGCGATTCCTGTGGATGTGGCCGAATGCGCGCATTTCGGTGATGGGTGGCGAACAGGCCGCCTCGGTGCTGGCCACCGTGCGCGGTGAACAGCTTTCCGCATCCGGCAGGCCCTGGTCGCCCGAGGAGGAAGAGCAATTCAAAGCGCCCATCCGCGCGCAGTACGAGGACCAGGGCAATCCCTATTATTCGACCGCACGTCTCTGGGACGACGGCATCATCGACCCCGCCGATACCAGAACGGTTGTCGGGCTGGCGCTTTCGGTGTGTGCCCACGCCCCGCTGGAACCGGTCTCCTACGGCGTCTTCCGGATGTGACATGTTTGACACTGTCTTAGTGGCCAACCGCGGCGAGATCGCGGTACGGGTGATCCGCACACTGCGCCGGCTGGGAATCCGCTCGGTCGCCGTCTACAGCGATGCCGACGCCAAGGCCCGCCACGTGGTCGAGGCCGACACCGCGGTACGACTGGGACCGGCGGCGGCCAGGGAAAGCTACCTCGCCATCGGCAAGGTGATCGACGCCGCGGTGCGCAGCGGAGCGCAGGCGATCCATCCCGGTTACGGATTTCTCTCGGAGAACGCGGAATTCGCCGCGGCGTGCGACCGCGCCGGGGTGGTGTTCCTGGGGCCGCCGGCACATGCGATCGAGGTGATGGGCGACAAGATCGCCGCCAAGAACGCCGTCGCGGCGTTCGAGGTGCCGGTGGTGCCGGGAATCGCGCGACCCGGACTGACCGACGACGAACTCGTCGCCGCGGCCGACGACGTCGGATACCCGGTGCTGGTGAAGCCGTCCGCGGGTGGTGGCGGTAAAGGCATGCGGATGGTGCAGGACCCCGCCCGGTTACGTGAGGCATTGGTCAGTGCCCGGCGCGAAGCAGCTTCGGCATTTGGTGACGACACCTTGTTCCTGGAACGTTTCGTGTTGCGGCCCAGGCATATCGAGGTGCAGGTTCTCGCCGACACGCACGGCAACGTGGTGCATCTCGGCGAGCGTGAATGCAGCCTGCAGCGACGTCACCAGAAGGTGATCGAGGAGGCGCCGTCGCCATTACTGGATCCCGCAACCCGGGCCCGCATCGGTGCGGCCGCCTGCGACACCGCCCGCAGCGTGGATTACGTCGGCGCCGGCACGGTGGAATTCATCGTTTCCGGCGATCGTCCCGACGAGTTCTTCTTTATGGAGATGAACACCCGCCTGCAGGTCGAACACCCCGTCACCGAGGCGGTTACCGGACTGGATCTGGTGGAGTGGCAGCTACGGGTGGCCGCCGGTGAGAAGCTGTCGTTCGCCCAGGACGACGTCGAACTTCACGGGCACGCGATCGAAGCCCGGGTGTATGCCGAGGATCCGGCACGTGGGTTCCTGCCCACCGGCGGTCGGGTGCTTCAGGTGGTCGAGCCGTCCGGACCCGGCGTACGCGTGGATTCTTCCCTGTTGAACGACACGGTGGTCGGTAGCGACTACGACCCGATGCTGAGCAAGGTGATCGCGCACGGTGCCGACCGGGCGCAGGCGCTCGCGCGACTCGACCAGGCCCTGTCGCGGACTGCGGTGCTGGGCGTGCAGACCAACATCGAGTTCCTGCGATTTCTGCTCGCCGATGAGCGGGTACGGGCGGGTGACCTCGACACAGCGCTGCTGGACGAACGGCTGGCGGACTTCGAACCGTTGCCGGCACCGGACGACGTGTTCGCTGCCGGCGGGCTCTACGTCCAATGGGCGCTGGAACGGCGCTCCGCCGGCAACCTGTGGGCCGCGCCGAGTGGATGGCGGATCGGCGCCGCGTCCGCGCCGGTGCGCACCGCGATGCGGACTCCGTTGCGCACTGAGACCGTCTCGGTGTGGGGCCTACCCGACGCCGCGACCGTTCAAGTGGGCGATGGCGAAATATGTTCTGCCGGTGTGCAACTCGCACCGGGAAGCATGAGTTTGACGATCGATGGTGTCCGCCGGGAGTACCGGTGGGCCGAGGCTGACCGGCATCTGTGGATCGCCGACGAGCGGGGGACCTGGCACATCCGGGAGGCCGAGGAACACAGAATTCACCGAACCGCTGGCGAGCGGCCCGCTGAGATCGTCAGCCCGATGCCCGGCAGTGTCATTGCGACACAGGTGAATTCGGGCAGCCAGGTTTCGGAGGGCGACGTGGTGGTGGTCGTGGAAGCGATGAAGATGGAACACTCGCTGGCGGCGCCGGTCTCCGGTCAGGTGGAGGTATTGGTGTCGGTGGGTGACCAGGTGACCGTCGACCAGGTGTTGGCGCGCCTGGTCCCGGACGCCGAAGAAGCAACGGAAAGCAAGGACTAGCAGATCATGACGACAACGATCACAGCAGGGACGCTGCCGAAGGAATACGAGGATCTCCGCGATACGGTTGCCGACTTCGCGCGCAGCGTCGTGGCACCGGTGTCGGCCAAACACGATGAGGAGCACAGCTTCCCGTACGAGGTCGTCGGCAAAATGGGCGAGATGGGGCTGTTCGGCCTGCCGTTCCCGGAGGAGTACGGCGGCATGGGTGGCGACTATTTCGCTCTGGCTCTGGCGCTGGAAGAACTCGGCAAGGTGGACCAGTCGGTGGCCATCACCCTGGAAGCCGCGGTGGGCTTGGGTGCCATGCCGATATTCCGCTTCGGCACCGAAGAACAGAAGCAGCACTGGCTGCCGGACCTGCTGGCCGGGCGTGCACTGGCCGGCTTCGGGCTCACCGAGCCGGGCGCGGGTTCCGATGCCGGCAGCACCCGCACCACTGCCCGCTTCGAGGGCGGCGAATGGATCGTCAACGGCAGCAAGCAATTCATCACCAACTCCGGAACCGACATCACCTCCCTGGTCACCGTGACCGCCGTCACCGGGAGCATCGCCGACGGTAAGAAGGAGATCTCGACCATCATCGTGCCCAACGGCACACCGGGGTTCATCGTCGAACCGGCCTACAGCAAGGTCGGCTGGAACGCGTCGGACACCCACCCGCTGACCTTCGACGACGCTCGGGTCCCGCAGGAGAACCTGCTGGGCACCCGGGGCAAGGGCTACGCCAACTTCCTCTCCATTCTCGACGAGGGCCGCATCGCGATCGCGGCATTGGCGACGGGTGCGGCACAAGGCTGCGTCGACGCGAGCGTCAAGTACGCCAAGGAGCGCCAGTCATTCGGGCAGCCGATCGGCTCCTACCAGGCAATCAGCTTCAAGATCGCACGGATGGAGGCCCGCGCGCACGTGGCCCGCACGGCGTATTACGAAGCTGCGGCAAAGATGTTGGCGGACAAACCCTTCAAGAAGGAAGCGGCGATAGCCAAGATGGTGTCGTCGGAAGCGGCGATGGACAACGCTCGCGACGCCACCCAGATCCACGGTGGCTACGGCTTCATGAACGAGTACCCGGTCGCCCGCCACTACCGGGACAGCAAGATTCTGGAGATTGGCGAAGGCACCACCGAGGTGCAGTTGATGCTGATCGCCCGGTCGCTGGGGCTCTCATGAGCGCCGAAGCGCGCCCAGCATCCGCCGATTGTGAATTTCACGACACAGAATCGGCGCGTCGCGTCGCAGAATCCACACTCGGCGAGCACAAGCGGGTCATCCAGCGCGGCTTGTGGTTTGAGGAGTTCGAAATCGGCACCACCTACCTGCACCGTCCCGGCCGCACCGTCACCGAGGCCGACAACGTCCTGTTCACCACCCTCACGATGAACACCCAGTCACTGCACCTGGACGCCGCCTGGGCCGCCGAACAACCGGGCTTTCGCGGTGAGCGGCTGGTGAACTCGATGTTCACCCTCTCCACGCTGGTCGGGCTTTCCGTCGCGCAGCTCACGCTCGGCACCATCGTTGCCAACCTGGGCTTCTCGGAAGTGTCGTTCCCCAAGCCCGTGTTTCACGGCGACACTCTCTACGCCGAGACGGTGTGTACCGACAAGCGGGAATCGAAAAGCCGCCCCGCAGAAGGCATCGTCACGCTCGAGCACACCGGGCGCAATCAGCACGGCGACGTCGTCGCCAGGGCGGTGCGCACCACGCTGGTGCAGAAGCGTCCATCGTGAGCCTGCGGGACGCCGGTCCGGCCTGGTTGTTCTGCCCGGCCGATCGCCCCGAACGTTTCGCGAAGGCCGCCGCCGCCGCCGATGTGGTGATCCTCGACCTCGAGGACGGCGTTGCGAAACCGGAGAAGCCCGCTGCCCGCCAGGCATTGCGGGATACGCCGCTGGACCCCGCGCGCACGGTGGTGCGGATCAACGCCGCCGGCACCGATGACCAGGCCCGTGATCTCGAGGCTTTGGCGAGCACCGAGTACACGACGGTGATGCTGCCCAAGACCGAATCGTCCACGCAGGTGGCCGCCCTGGCTCCTCGGGAAGTCATCGCTTTGGTGGAGACGGCGCGCGGAGCGTTGTTCGCCGCCGAAATCGCGGCCGCCGACGGCTGCGTGGGGTTGATGTGGGGCGCCGAAGACCTCATCGCCACTCTGGGCGGCAGCTCCAGTAGGCGCGCCGATGGCGGCTATCGCGACGTGGCGCGTCACGTGCGTTCGACTATTCTGTTGGCGGCCAGCGCTTTTGACCGCCTTGCGCTGGACGCCGTGCATCTGGACATCCGCGATGTGGAGGGTTTACAGGCGGAGGCCACCGATGCGGTGACGGTCGGTTTCGATGTGACGGTGTGTATCCATCCCAGCCAGGTCGAGGTCGTGCGCAAGGCTTACCGACCCGCCGACGAGACCCTGGACTGGGCGCGCCGGGTGCTCCGGGCCGCCAAGGCCGAGCGTGGGGTGTTCGCGTTCGAGGGACAGATGGTGGACTCTCCGGTGCTGCGGCACGCGGAAGCGACGCTGCGCCGGGCGGGCGAGTCCGTGCCAACCGGTGGATGATCGCTTACCGGTAGTGAGAAACATCTGAACATCTTTTTCTTGCAGGGCGTGCGTGTACCCCCATAGGCATACGATGCTGGGTGTCGGTGATCTCGGTGCTTGCCGTTGCTCGCCGGGTGACCTGCTCAGGTAAGGAGATTGGGCATGTCTTTTGTGACCGTCGTGTCAGACTCGGTGGCCGCCGTCGCAACCGACCTGGCGAAGGTCGGTTCGGCGATCAACTCGGCCAATGCGGCGGCGACGTCGTCGACCACCGGAGTGGTGGCTGCGGCCGCGGACGAAATATCGGCGGCTATCGCGGCGGTCTTTCGTGCACACGCGGAGGGATACCAGACCCTCAGTAGGCAGGCGGCTGCGTTTCACGAGCAGTTCGTGCGAGCCCTCGCAACGAGTGCGGGTGTGTATACGGCCGCCGAAGCCGCGAATGCGTCACCACTCCAAGCGCTGCAGGACGGTGTTTTCGGCGTGGTGAACGCGCCGGCTCAGGTGCTGCTGGGGCGCCCGCTGATCGGTAACGGAGCCGACGGGACGGCGCCCGGGCAGGCCGGTGGGGCGGGCGGGTTGTTATTCGGTAACGGCGGCAACGGCGCGGCCGGTGCCGTTGGTCAGCCCGGGGGTGCCGGCGGCGCAGCGGGGCTGTGGGGCAATGGCGGTGCGGGCGGCGCCGGCGGTGCCGGCGCACCCGGCGGTGCCGGTGGGTCCGGTGGGTGGTTGTACGGCAACGGCGGTCATGGCGGCACGGGCGGTGTCGGTGTGGCCGGCGTCAACGGCGGTGTCGGGGCGGCGGGGGGCAGCGGCGGCAACGCCGGCTTGATCGGCGCAGGCGGAGACGGCGGTACCGGTGGGGCCGGGGCGGCAGGGACATCCGGGAATCCCATCCCGGGTCCCGCGGCCGGCGCCGGCAACAGCCCAGCGAATGTACTTGGACCTGGTAACCAAACCGGTCCCGCCGGGGGTAACGGCGTCAATGGGTCTGGCCCCACTCCGACTGGCGGTGCCGGCGGCCAGGGCGCCAGCGCGACATCCGCTGCCGGCGTCGCCGTCGTTACCACGGGTGGCGCCGGCGGCAATGCCGGTGCTTCCATCGCGGGTGGAGCCGGCGCTGATGGCGGCGGTGGGGGCACCGCGACGATCGGCAGTTTGTTCAGCTTCGTGAGCGGCACCGCTATCGGCGGTGACGGCGGCAATGGGACCCCAGGGGTGGCCCCGGGCAGCAGTGGCGGCGACGGTGGCGCCGGGGGCAGCGCAACCGCGGCCAACGGCGTCGGCATCACTCGCGGGGGAAACGGCGGCTTCGGCGCATCCGGCGTCACGGGCGTTTCCGGCGGCAACGCTGGTGCGGGAGGGGTGGGCGGGGCCGGCGGCAGCGGCGGCACACTGTTCGGCAACGGCGGCAACGGCGGGCTGGGGGGAGCAGGCGGTGGCGGCGGCAACGGCGCCGCCGGCGGCGGGGGCGGCGTGGGCGGTAATGCCGGCACTGCCGCCGTCAACGGCACCACCAGCTCCTCGGGAATCTCGGCCACTGGCGGTACTGGCGGCAACGGCGGCAACGGCGGCAACGGTGGCAACGGCGGCAACGGCGGGGCAGGCGGCGCGGGCGGTAATGGCGGAGCTGCCGTCGGTCTGTTCGGCAGCGGCGGCAACGGCGGCAGCGCCGGTGCCGGCGGCATCGGGGGGCTGGGTGCTGTCGCTGGGTCGGGCGGTCACGGGGGCACCGGCGGCAACGCGAGCGGCGTAACTGGCGTCTTTCTTTCTGCTGGCGCCGGCGGCGTGGGTGGCGATGCCGGCAACGGCGGGAATGGCGGAAACGGCGGCGCCGGCGGCATTCCCGGCGGCATCGGGGGGCGCGGCGGGCTATTGAGTGGTGCAGCGGGTACCGGCGGTATCGCAGGAGGAGGCGGCGGCGGCGGCACAGGCGGCGCCGCCGGCAATGTAGGCGCGGGCGGCGCGAGCGGCAGCGGCGGGGTCAGCCCTCCACCTGCTCGCAATGGCAACCCCGGCACGCAGGGGGCGAACGGCAATCCCGGATAGCATCGCCGCAGGCGGCGGGTGGAGCACCGAGTATGGGGTTGGCACACCGGGTTCAACCCGGTCTGGTCAACGGACTTGCCGGACCCGGTCGCCGATCTCGATCCTGACCGCGCGGACCGGGGAGTCCTGCGGAGACCTGCCGGTGGCGATCGTCTCGCGGACGGAATACGGTTCCGCGAACTCGTTTTCCAGCATTCTGCTGAGTGACGCGTCGATGAAGTCAAGAGTCCCGGCGTGCTCTGAGCCGGTCCGGGAGTACCCGGTCAACGCCGGATATTCAGCTCTCATAGGAGGGGACGTCCGCAACGTCGCCGCGCGCGAGAATTTCGGTTGCACATCAATCACTTTGACGCGCAGCTTTTCGGCCGGCAGCTCTCCGATCACCTCACCGGTCTCGGGATCGAGAATCGGGTCGCCGGCGTCGGCCAGCACCGCGAAGAGCATATCCGGCGCGATGCCGTGCACCGCGCCGCGATTGAGGATCACCGTGTGCTGGTCTTCCACGCGAGCGACACTGCCACTGATGAAGTCGCCGTCGGCAGCTGCCTGGGCGGGGGCAACACCGCGGCTTTCCTCGACGGTATGGACCGGGCTTGCCGAACCCCACTGGCGCGCCGGGACTTCCGCTATACCCAGGGACAACTCCGTTGCCGTCTTGGCTCGTGCGATCTCGACGAACGCGTCGTCGGCACTGCCGTTCACCAGGTGCCTTTGCGCGGCCGACAGCCGATCGTCGACGTAGCGAACCGACTTGCGCAACTGCAGCGTCGCGTGGACCGCGCTCTGCGTCGTCTGCAACAGGTGCGGGTTGAGCCTTTGTCCGGTGTGCCAGCGCGTTCCGAGGATGCCGATGGCGATGCTCAGTCCGGGCACGAACGCGATGATGCACGCCTGCCCGATGGGATTGCCCGCAAATGCCACGGCCCCGAAAAGGCTTATTGCGGCTAGCCCGCTCAACAGGGCCAGCCTCTGCAGTGGCGTCGGTTTGATCTCGGTGAGTCGCGCGAGCCGCCGGCCGAGACCGGCCACCCACTTACCGAGGTGGGTGAGCCACCGGGCCAGATGTGTCAGCCCGTGGGCGATGTGTCCCGGCAAAGCTGCGAACAGGGATTTCCAGGTCGGCTTGTCCGGCCCGGGTGCGGTAGCTGTCACCGCCGCAGTCTGCTCGGCGGGCGCCGATCGCGCGGCCATACCGAAGTCGTCGGAGGGGGATTCGCCGTCAGCCACCCCGTCATCATCCCACCGCCCGGCCAAACCGGAGTGGCCGACGCGGAAGGTCGCTGGGTGGGTCAGTTACTTCGTGACGTGACTTGAGCGGATTACCCCGATGGCAGCCATCAGCGGCGGAACACTGCCGCCCCAATCCGTTGCCACGGCAACGAAACTCCGGCGCGGTGGTTCCACCGCTGAATGGTTCTGAAATTTTGGGTCCCCCGACCCTGAGAAGAACACTAGCGGTTCGACCCGACCGGCGCTGGAGAATCGCGAAAAAACCCATCAGCGGGGAGCGGTCCGGTCACTTCCCCGCCACCGCAGCACATCGAGCGCGACGGCCACGTTGACGCTGTTGTCGGACAGGGGGCGGGGCAGCAGTTCGTCAGCGCGGGCCAACCGGCGCAGCAAGGTGTTGCGGTGCGTATACAGCCGCCCGGCCGCTCGGGACGCGTTGCATTGCTCGTGGACGAAAATCCGCACGAACTCCTGCAATTCGCTGCCGGCAGCTTCGAGGTTGCCGAGGGCGTGGTGCACGAACTCGGTGGCGCGGTCGGTGTCGGCGGTGATGATCGCTACCAGTTCCACGTCGGTGAACATCGCGACACGCTGTGGTGATCGCAATCGCGCCATCATCTGTTGAGTGGTGAGCGCATCGAAATGGCTGCGACGAAATCCGTCGTTCCCCTCGGCGCACGGACCGATGGCTATCCGGATGTCGGCCATTGCGCCGATCGAATTGCTCAGCGCCGCAGTGTCTATCGACCTAGCCGGTACCCACGCCCACCTCGTTGCCGCGCTGGCAAGAATCGTCAACGGCCGCGCACCGGCGGCCTGTCCGAGTGCCTCGGCCGCCGCATCGAGCCGCGCCATGTCGCCGGCCGGGTCGTCGCTCCAGATCACCGCCGCGGTGTGGGGGCCGGTCAGCGCGTAGCCCAGCCGTGCCTCGGCGCGTTTGCGGGGGATTGGCGCACCGTCGAGGATCAGCGCGACGGTCTCGCGCCGCTCCGCGTGGGTTCCCCGGGTGAGATCGTCAAGCTCCTGGTCGATCTGGGCGGCGATGCCCGCCAGCGTGCCCTCGATGAACGCACTGATCGAACGCGAGCACACATCGAGTAGCTCATGCAGCTCGGCGGGATCAGAGGTGAGCTCGAACGCGATCTCCATCAAGCGACGCCACGCGACGCCTTCGCCCACCCGGTAGGCGTCCAGCGTGAACGCGGTGAGACCACGGCGAGCAACCTCGCGCGCGATGTTCATCGGCTCGGGCCCGGTGTTGGGCGGCACCGGCGCTCCCGGGTCGCGTACGTTGGCCGCTCCCCAGAAGTACAAATTGGCCCGGTTGCTACGGCTGACCGCCGCGGCGAGCTCAGGGTCGGCGGCGATGACGGGACTGGCCGCGAGGACTTCCGCGTCGAGTTCGTCCAGCCACTCGGCGCGCGGATTGACGGTGATCTGGGCGCACTGCCGGATCAGCTCCCTGACCGATTCGGAAGGACGTTTCCACGACATTTAGCGACAGTAACTTGATGGTGCACATTGCACCATACGACGGGTTGGATTGGGCAGATCTCATCTTGGCGACGGCGGCCGGCCACGCGACCATTGAACCCATCAAGCACCAGCGTCAGGAGCCAAGACCATGTCCTACACAGCCGTAGACACCGGCATCGAGTACGTCGATGTCCTCGTCATCGGAGCCGGCATCTCCGGCATCGGTGCCGCGTACTACCTGCAGCGCGAACACCCCAACCGCAGCTACACGATCCTGGAGGCACGCGCCGCCACCGGTGGCACCTGGGACCTGTTCCGCTACCCCGGAATTCGCTCGGACTCCGACCTGCACACCTTCGGCTACGAGTTCAAGCCGTGGCGCGACGAGGACGCCATCGCCACCGCTGACAAGATCCTGGCCTACCTTCGCGAGACAGCCACCGAGAACGGCATCGACCGCAACATCCGGTTCCACCACAAGGTGCTCGGCGCGGCCTGGTCGAGTGCCGATGCCCGGTGGGTCGTCGACGTCGAGCGGACCGATACCGGTGAGCGGTTTCAGCTCAGCGCCAACTGGCTGTTCTGCGCCGGCGGCTACTACCGATACGACGTGGGCTACACGCCGCATTTCGAGGGACGCGAGCGCTTCACCGGGCAGGTCGTGCATCCGCAGCACTGGCCGGAGGACCTGGACTACTCCGGCAAGAAGGTGGTCATCATCGGCAGCGGCGCCACGGCCGTGACGTTGCTGCCGGCGATGGCCGAACGGGCCGGACACGTCACCATGCTGCAGCGTTCACCTACCTACATCATGCCCGTGCCGTCCAAGGACGGCTTCGCCAACGCGGCACAGAAGCTGCTCGGCGGCAAACTCGGCTATGCACTGGCCCGGCGTAAGAACATCATCCGGCAGCGTGCGGTGTACGAGTTCTGCCAGCGGTACCCGGCGCTGGCGAGAAAGGCCATCCGGTACCTCAACGCCAAGCAGCTGCCCGAGGGCTATCCGGTCGACGAGCACTTCAGCCCGACCTACAACCCGTGGGATCAACGGTTGTGTGCGGTGCCGGACTCCGATCTGTTCGCGGCGATCAAGAATGGCAGCGCTTCCGTGGTGACCGATCGGATCACGACGTTCACCGAAAACGGCATCCTGCTGGAGTCCGGCCGCGAACTCGACGCCGACATCATCGTCACCGCGACAGGTCTGAATTTGCAGGCGTTCGGCGGCATCTCGCTCACGGTGGACGGTGAACCGGTCAACATGCCCGAGCACGTGGCCTACAAGGGCATGATGCTTTCGGACGTGCCGAACTTCGCATACGCCATCGGCTACACCAACTCCTCGTGGACGCTGAAGGTCGGCTTGCTGTGCGAGCACCTGTGCCGCCTGCTGACGTACATGGACGCCCACGGCTACGACACCGCACGTCCCGTCCTCGACGACCCGGACATGCCGACCCGTCCGTTGCTGGACTTCGGGGCGGGTTACGTCCAGCGCGCGGTGGACCAGCTACCGCGACAGGGGTCCGGGCAACCGTGGCTGACGTCGATGAGCTACTACACCGACGTGAAGCTGCTGCGCAATGAGGACGTCGTGGACCCGGCACTGAAGCTGACGAGTTCGGCCGACATGCGCAGCCGCGAGGCTGTGCCCGCCTGAGCGGATGTAACCCTCGGTCCTAGAAGTTGGTGGGCTCGCGGTAGGCGGGCCCACCAACGTTGACTGGAGGACCACCGTGACTGTTACCCACGACCAGAAAGCTCTGCCGGCGAAGCTGTGGCACTGGCTCGCCCATCCGCCGACCGACGCATCCGCAGCGACGCTGCTGATCCGGCTGATGGCCGGGGGAGTCTTCCTCTGGGAAGGGATCATAAAGTTCGTGTTCCCGAACCAGGGCGTCGGGCGCTTCACCAAGATCGGCATCCCCTTTCCCGAAGTGAGCGCGAATTTCGTTGGACTGCTTGAGATCGGCGGAGGTGTGCTGCTACTGCTGGGCTTGTTCACCCGGTTGATCAGCATCCCGTTCATCGTCGAGATGATCGTCGCGATGCTGTCGACCAAAATCGTCATGTTCCTGGGGGTGTCGCCGTTGCCCTTGCCGCCGGTGCCTCCTCAGACGGGGTTCTGGGCGGTGCTGCACGAGGTGCGGTCCGAATATGCCCAACTGTTGACCGTGACGTTCCTGCTCATCGTCGGACCCGGAGCATGGTCGCTGGATGCGCTCCTGGCCCGCCGTGGACGTCGCGAGTTGCCGGCACAGCCGCCGGGTGTCCGCAGCGGCGCCGCTTCGAAGGCGTCGGCGGGAGTCTGATCAACGTCTTCAGCGATCCCGGCGGCCAGCTGGCCTGCCGGGATCGTTGTCGTTAAGACACTGGTACAGAGAACCATTGGCCCGTCAACCCGACCGAGGATGCGGCCGGCACTCAGGCTGTCGCCGGCCCGGCCGGACCGCTACCGGCGGATGCAGCCACCGAACCCGTCGTCGGGGCGATTTACTTTGGCCGGCGTCCACCCTGTCCCGCTTGGCGCACTCGAGCCCGGTCCCGTCGGATTGACCAGCACAACCGCGATCGGTCACTATCGATACGGCGTGCAATCGGAAGCGACCTGGTTTCCGGTCCGGAGCACCAGAAAATCAACACCTCAGGCGACCGTGATGAAAAGCCGAACCGTTCGGGCTCCCGATTCGGCGTGCGTCCCAGACTCATTGGGCAGGTGCGCAGAGAGCGTCCCGCCATCAAGTCCGGTGGGCGAAGTTCACCAATCGCAATTGCGGAGCGCACCGGGGAGGAATACGCCGCGGTGAACGAGGGATGCAGCTAGGGTCCCAAACGGGGCCCCGCTTCGGGGACGGGCCCGCCGACCTGCGAGGACCCAGAGAATTCGGGGTAAACCATTTCCGGAAACGGGAAATTCAGACCGTTGTGTCGCGGTCAGATTGGAGCATTATGACCACCGCTGCATATCACGCCGTCGCAACTCTGAAGCCGGAATTACCGGCGAACCTCAGCGTATGGGTTGCTGACGCGCAATGCAGACTTGTGGTATCGCAGCCGTCACTTGATCCTACTTTGTGGATTGAATACCTGCAGGGCGCGCTTCGCAGCTACACCAAACACGGTGTCGAGCGTACTTTAAACCTTGAATCAATCACGGACGGTTCTGATACCCAGTTGTTCTTCGCGGCGGTGGATAATTACGGCCGTGTCGTCGGAGGTGCCAGGGCGGTCGGGCCGCTGGGCTCACCTGATGATTCGCATGCCGTGGTGGAGTGGGAAGGCAGTCCGGGCGCACCCGCCGTGCGCAAGATGATCAGCGATCGGGTGCCGTTCGGTGTCGTGGAGGTCAAGTCCGCCTGGGCCGACGGCGATTCTCCTCAGCGTGATGCGATCGCTACGGCGCTGGCGCGCACGGCATTACCGATCATGAACCTGTTAGGAGTCCAGTTCGTCATGGCGACGGCGGCAGCCCACGTGTTGGACCGTTGGCGTACTTCAGGGGGAGTCGTGGCAGCGGCAATCCCGGCGGTAGCGTATCCAGACGACCGATACCGAACCAAGATGATGTGGTGGGACCGCAGCACGATCGCCAATCATGCTGACTCCAAACAGCTCTCGCGAATGTATATGGAGACAGCCCAGCTCATGCGGGACGCGCGGTCGTCGCAGGGCATGGCCACCGCAACCACAGGAACCTGCCGGTGAGCGGACCGCACGACAGCGATACGCACGAGGTGCTCGTACTGTGCGAAGACGATCCGGACGATCTCCTCGTGCTCGACCGACTACAGTCGGATCCCCACGTCGAGTCCATCGACCGCTTTGCAGCACAGCTCGAAGCCGCGCGCGGCCTGCTTCCGCGTTTGGACCCGGACCTCTTGGGCGAAACCAAGCGATGGGTCTTCTATCCCTGGCGCCGCATCCTGGTGGCCAACCTGGGACCGGGAGCGTTCCATGCCGTGCGCCTGGACAGGAACAGGCACCTCATCACTGCCGAGGAGCAACGGGTACTCAGCACGCTGCGCGTCGGCGTGGTGGGCGTCAGCGCCGGCCATGCGATCGCCTACACCCTCGCGGCAGAAGGTGCCTGCGGCGCACTGCGACTGGCCGATTTCGACGAGCTGGAACTGGCGAACCTGAACCGGGTGCCGGCGAGCGTGTTCGACATCGGGCTCAACAAGGCGATCGTGGCCGCTCGCAGGATCGCCGAGCTGGATCCCTACTTTGCCACCGAGGTCGTGACGTCCGGACTGTCGGCGGATTCGATCCCCGACTTCCTCGATGGACTCGATGTCGTCATCGAGGAATGCGATTCGCTCGACATGAAGGTCTTGCTGCGGCAACTCGCACGCGAGCGTGGTCTGCCCGTGCTGATGGCGACCACCGACCGCGGCCTGGTCGATATCGAACGCTACGACCTCGAACCCCGGCGACCGATACTGCACGGGCTGCTGGGCGACGTCGATGCCGGTCAACTGACCGGACTGACGACCCGGGACAAGGTGCCGTACGTCCTCAACATCCTTGACAGCAAAGAACTCTCGGCACGCGGCGCGGCATCCCTGGTCGAAGTCGGACATACGCTGTCAGGCTGGCCACAACTGGCCGGTGACATCTGGATGGGTGCGGCGACCGTGGCCAATGCGGTCAGACGCATCGGTCTCGGTGAACCGCTCGGCTCCGGCCGGCTGCGGCTCGACGTTGCTGCGGCGCTGGGTGGTCTGGCTGCGCCCGTCACGTCCGAACCGGCGGATGCCGGGGCGCCCGCATCCGCGTCAACGGCCGCGCCCGAGGCCCGCAAGCCCGTCAGTGTGCTCGTGGCCGAGGCGGCGATCAGCGCTCCCTCAGGCGGCAATGCGCAGCCGTGGCATGTTGTGGTGCAAAAGGATTCGCTGACGATCCGGCTTGAGCCGGACCGCACGTCCGGCATGGACATCGGCTTTCGCGGCAGTGCGGTGGCGCTCGGGGCTGCGATGTTCAACGCGCGCGTCGCGGCGGCGGCCCACCAGGTGCTGGGTCCCGCGGAGTTCGATACCACACCGTCGGGCTCACCTTTGCAGGCGACACTGCGCTTCGGGCACGGCGTCGACCCAACTCTGGCCGCTCTGTACGAACCGATGCTGGCGCGGGCCACCAACCGTCACCGCGGCAGGCCCGCCGACGTCGACTCCGCGACGGTCGCGGTGCTGCAGAATGCCGCTGCCGCTGAGGGTGCGCGGCTGGAGTTGTTGTTGTCGCGCGACGGAATCCACCGATGTGCCGCGATTTTGGCCGCTGCCGATCGCATCCGCTATCTCACTCCCAGGCTGCACGAAGAGATGATCTCCGAGCTTCGGTGGCCGGGAGACCCCGCTGCCGACTCCGGCATCGATGTCCAGAGCCTGGAACTGGACCCCAGCCAGGTGCGCGTCCTCGACGTCCTGAAACGTCCCGACGTGATGGCGCAGCTGGCGCAGTGGGACGGCGGTAAGGCGCTCGGATCCGATGTCGCCGAGCGGGTGTCGGCGAGTTCGGCGCTGGCGATCGTCTACGTGGACGGGACCGCGCTCACCGACTTCGCGCGCGGCGGGTCGGCCGCACAAGCGGTCTGGATTTCGGCGCAACAATGCGGGCTGGCGGTCCAACCGGTCTCGCCGATCTTCCTCTACGGCGCCGCCCCAGTAGACCTGCTCAAGGCGTCACCACGTTTCGCGGCGGAGCTGCACCGCTTGCAGGGTGAGTTGCGTGATGTGTTCAAGCCCGGCACCTCGGAGCAGGAGGTGCTGATACTCAGGCTCTTTCACGCCCCACCACCGTCGGTGCGTAGCCGCCGACGGCCAATTCAGCCACCTGAGGGTCGCGAATATCCGCTGTAGTTGGTGTTGACGCCCTGCGTGGCGGTTGCGAATTGCGCTCCGCTGCAACGGGTTAATGACCAGTGAGGTCAAGGCCGGGCCCGGTGGGCAGCCGTGGGCCGGGCGCCACTGCCGGAGTCGCCGCCGGGGTGGCAGGATCTGTGAGCACGGTTGACGTGTAGATCGCTCCTATCGTCAGCTCTGGCGCGCTCGATAGCAGAGAGGGTCCCCTCGGTGGCTGTTCTCGTGGCCCTCGGATCTTTCATCACCACGTTGCTGGGTGGCTACGCGGCACTGCGGATCGGCTCCTACCGTTCTCTGGTGCTCGGGCTCGCGGCCGGGTTGATACTTGGTGCGGTGGGTTTCGACCTGTTACCCGAAGCGTTGACTCCGCAGTTCTGGCGGCTGTTCGGCGTCCCCGCTCCCTTGGTGGCTTTCGTGGGGGGCTTCTTGGTGCTGCATGTCATCGAGCGCAGCGTCGGCATTCATCGCGGCCGGATATCGACCGACAGTGAGGTCGTGGACGCACCGGCTGTCGGACTGCTGGCCGCGTGCGGGCTCGTCGGCCACAGCTTGATGGACGGGGTCGCGATGGGCGCCGCGTTTCAGGCCGGCCCCGGCGTGGGCGCGGTCGTGGCGGTGGCGGTGATCGGCCACGATTTCGCCGACGGCTTCAACACCTACACGGTCACTGCGCTGTACGGAAACGACCGTCGACGGACGATGACGCTGCTCGCGGCCGCCGCGCTCGCACCGGTGGTAGGTGCGGCCCTGACCCTTGCGGTGACGATTCCGCATCGGCTACTCGGTGTATGCCTGGGGTTTTTCGCCGGTTTCCTGATGTATCTGGCAAGTGCCGATCTCTTGCCGCGAGCGCTCACCGGACAGCGAACTCCCACCACGGTGGCGTGCACCGTCGGCGGTGCCCTGTTCATGCTGCTGATCGTGGCTCTGGCGGGCTGACATGTGCGCGCAACACGACCGGCCCGCGTGTGCGCTGTCGAACGCCCCCGTCCACACTTGGGGAATGAAGTTGAGTCGTGCGACCGCAGCCACCCTGACCGCACCGCACAAGCCGGAGCTGTGCCTGAAGTCGGCGCGGCCCGCGTGACGGCGCCCGCCGACGGTGCGCGCCGCCCGCTGAGCGGCCTGTCGGACGTCCGCGCGTTCTTTCACACCAACACCGTGCCGCTGTACTTCATCTCGCCGACTCCGTTCAACCTGCTGGGCATCGACCGCTGGATACGAAACTTCTTCTACCTGACCTATTTCGACTCCTTCGAGGGCACACATTCGCGGGTGTTCGTGCCCCGGCGGCGGGATCGCCGTGATTTCGATTCCATGGGGGACGTGAGCAATCACCTGCTGTCGGATCCCGAGACCCTCGAGTTCATCGCGGGCCGGGGCCCCGGTGGCAAGGCCTGCTTCGTGATGCTCGACAGCGAGACCCAGGTCCTGGCGAAGCAGGCTGGTCTGGAGGTCATGCACCCGCCGGCCGAACTGCGCAACCGCCTGGGTTCCAAGATCGTCATGACCCGCCTGGCCAACGAGGCAGGTGTGCCTAGCGTGCCGCACGCGATCGGGCGGGCCGGCTCCTACGACGAGCTCCTCGCGCTCGCGCAGAACGCCGGGTTGGGCGATGACCTGGTCATCTCGATCGCTTACGGCAACGCAGGCAGCGGAACGTTCTTCGTGCGTGGGCAGCGCGACTGGGACGAGCACGCCGCCGAGTTGACCGCGCAGCCCGAATTCAAGGTCATGAAGCGCATCCGCAATGTCGAGGTGTGCCTGGAAGGCACCGTGACCCGCCACGGGACCGTCATCGGTCCGGCCATGACGAGCTTGGTCGGTTATTCGGAGCTCACCCCGCACCGGGGTAGCTGGTGCGGCAATGACATCTGGCGCGAGGTGCTGCCGCCGGACCAGACGCACGCCGCGCGGCAGATGGTCGCAAAGCTGGGCGACATCCTGAGCCGCGAGGGTTACCGCGGCTACTTCGAGGTGGACCTGTTGCATGACCTGGACACCGGCGAGCTCTACCTCGGTGAGGTGAACCCCCGCTTGAGCGGCGCCAGCCCGATGACAAATCTGACGACCGAGGCCTACGCCGACATGCCGCTGTTCCTCTTCCACCTGCTGGAGTACATGGATGTGGAGTACGAGCTCGATATCGAAGGCATCAACGCGCGCTGGGAGCGTGGCTATGGCGAAGATGAGGTCTGGGGCCAGGTGATCATCACGGAGACATCGCCGGAGGTGGAGCTCTTCACCGCGACGCCGCGCACCGGGGTATGGCGCATCGACGACGACGGCCGCGTCTCCTTTTCGCGCACCGCCAACGACTGGGCCACGCTGCTCGACGGGTCGGAGGCCTTTTACCTGCGGGTCGCCGCGCCCGGTGACTTGCGCTCCGAAGGCGCCCAGCTCGGCGTCCTGGTCACCCGCGGTCATCTGCAGACCGACGATTACCAGCTCACCGAGCGTTGTCGGCGCTGGGTCAACGGCATGAAGGCGAAGTTCGTCTCGACACCGTTGACCCCGGCAATGCCCATCGTGTCGCGGCTCGTCGCACGCGCGTGAGTGTCCCGGCCGGCGTCTCTCTGGACAACTGGCTGTCGCCGCCCCACTCGCACTGGTCGTTCCAGCATGTCGAAGACTTTGTGCCGACCGCGGTGATTTCGCGCGGATCGGGGCCGGTCGCGGTCATGCCCGAAGCCGGCAGCCCGCTGGCTGAGATCCCGTTGATCAGCACTGACGGGTCAGCCACCACGGTAGGCGCGGTGATGGTCGCCACGGCCACCGACGGGTGGGCAGTCGCGCACCGTGGGGTCATGGTGACCGAGGAATACCTCGGCGGCATGAACGCCACGACCCGGCACCTGTTGTTCTCGGTGAGTAAGTCGCTGGTGGCGGCCGTCGCCGGGGCACTGCATGGCGCCGGAGCGCTGGACGTCGACGCGTCGGTCACGACATACGTTCCCGCACTGGCGAATTGCGGCTACTCGGGCGCGACCGTGCGTCAGCTGCTGGACATGAGGTCAGGCATTGCGTTCTCGGAGAACTACGACGACCCGGCCGCGGAGATCCATCTGCTCGACCAGGCGATGGGGTGGGCGCCCAGGAGCCGGCCGGACGCCCCCGCCACACTGCGCGACTTCCTGCTGACCCTGCGGCAGAAGTCGCCGCACGGCGGAGCGTTCGAATACCGCTCGTGCGAAACCGACGTACTCGGCTGGATCTGTGAAGTCGCGGCGGCGCAGCGGATGCCCGCCTTGATGTCGGAGCTGGTGTGGAGCCGGATCGGCGCCCAGGCAGACGCCACCATCGGCATCGATACGACGGGCACCGGGCTGTTCGACGGCGGCATCAGCGCCTGCCTGACCGACATGATCCGGTTCGGCGCGCTGTTCTTGCACGACGGCATGTCGCTGACCGGCGAGCAGGTGGTGTCGCCGGCATGGGTCCGCGACACGCTGCAGGGTGGGCCTGACTCGCGGCAGGCCTTCGCGGTGAACCCCGACAACAACGACATGCCCGGTGGCATGTACCGCAACCAGATGTGGTTCCCCTGCCCGGGCAGCAACCTCGTGCTGTGCCTGGGCATGTGCGGTCAGATGATCTACGTCAACCGCGCGGCCGAGGTGGTCGCCGCCAAGCTGTCCACCCAGGCGCACTCCCACGAGCCGCACATGTTGGATGCGCTGCGCGCATTCGACGCGGTGGCCCAGGAGTTGGCCGCGAGCGCCGGCTAGCCCGCGCGGGCCCGCCCGCTTTCCGCTCTGACCAGCGCATTTCATCGCCGGTACGGCATTGCTTCAGCACCGTTTGACATGAATCGGGCAGGGTATCCCGGCATGCGACTCGCTGAGGAGGAACGTGTTGACCAGGACGGTGTTGCAGACGCCCCCGAATTATGAGCCCCATAGGTCACTTGCGTCACTGCAGATCACAGGCGACGCACTCGGTGCCCCCGGCACGACTCGAACGTGCGACCTAGGGATTAGAAGGCCCTTGCTCTATCCACCTGAGCTACGGAGGCAATGCGCAGGTCAGTCTATCGAAAGGCGAAAAAGCAAGCGGCGCAGGCGACACGACCCGCTCGAAAAGTGTTTGAGTGAGCCGGAAATCGGTTATGGTGTGAGCCTCGACACACGTACAACATCGGCCGGCCATCGGTCGTTAACCGCAACGAGGCGTGTGCCTGACGTCGAGGGGTGTGCTTAGCAATGTGCATTGCCAGTGTGACTTCGCGGTGCTCGCGAGCGGGCGCCGAGGCGTTGCGCCAGGGCGCGCAGCTCGCATCGGATGCCCGGGATACCTACCGGGCCGGGTCGGTGTTGCTGCGCGGGTCGCCCTTCGCCGTCGGGTGGATCGCCGGATGGCTGGCCACCGAGTTCCCGCCGCATGTCCTGACCGGGCACGCGTTGTCCCGGGTCGCACCCCCGTCCATCAACCGGGTTGCAACCACCTGGGCGGCGCAACGCGCGGACCACGCCCTGACCGCGGCCCTGGAGCAATCCTTCGGCCGGGATTTCCGTGACCAGGTGTTCCACCCCACCACCAACCCGGCCCTGAGCGTGCGGCGCGGAATTCTGCCGAAACCCAAGCCCGGCCCGCGCCGCCGCTACGCCGCCAAGACGTCGGACATCTCCTACGGTCCGGGCGGCAGTGAGCATCTGCTCGACATCTGGCGCCGTCCCGACCTGGCCCCCGGTCACCGGGCACCCGTACTCATCCAGGTCCCGGGCGGCGCCTGGAGCGTCAACGGCAAGCGCCCGCAGGCGTACACCTTGATGAGCCGGATGGTCGAACTCGGCTGGATCTGCGTCTCGATCAACTACAGCAAGAGCCCCCGCGCCAAGTTCCCGGCGCACATCATCGACGTGAAGCGCGCCATCGCGTGGGTTCGGGAGAACATCGGCGACTATGGCGGGGATTCCGACTTCATCGCGATCACCGGTGGATCCGCGGGCGGTCACCTGGCCTCCCTGGCGGCGCTCACCCCCAACGATCCGATGTTCCAGCCCGGGTTCGAACGCGCCGACACGACTGTGCAGGCGGCGGCGCCCTACTACGGCGTCTACGATTTCACCGACTTCGACAACATGCACGAGCTGATGCTGCCGTTCCTCGAGCATTTCGTGATGAAGGCCCGTTTCGCAGAGGAGCCGGAACGCTTCGCCGCGGCATCGCCGATCTCCTATGCGCACCGCGACGCACCGCCGTTCTTCCTGTTGCACGGCGACAAGGATCAACTGGCGCCCATCGGCCAGGCCCGCGCCTTCTGCGCCGCCCTGCAGGGCGCCGGCGCACCGACGGTCGCCTACGCCGAGCTCGCCAACGCCCACCACGCCTTCGACATCACGCCGACGGTGCGGTCCCGGTTGGCCGCCGATGCCGTCGCCGACTTCCTGGGTGTGGTCTACGGCAGTCGGGAGAGCGCGCTGATGGGGTCGTTGGCGCTGTCCGCTACTCCTGCCAGCTGAGCGGCCAACGCGCGGGCTGCCACGCGTTGTGCCGGAGAGCATCCTCACTTTCACCACCGCCGCAACCGGACTAGCGTTGGGTTGTCATTCTGGTGGCGGGGCCTGACAGCAGGAGGATTGATCAGCGGTGACAGGGTTGACGTGTCGAGTTGTCCGGCTTCCGGGGGGTTGTCGCCGTGGCTGAGGCCGTGGGGCTGTCTGACGAGCTGGGGCCGGTTGACTATCTGCTACATCGGGGCGAAGCGAATCCACGCACCCGCTCGGGCATCATGGCGCTGGAACTTCTCGACACCACGCCGGACTGGGATCGTTTCCGGTCCCGCTTCGAACACGCTTCCCGCAAGGTGTTGCGGCTGCGGCAGAAGGTGGTGGTACCGACACTGCCGACGGCCGCTCCTCGGTGGGTGGTCGATCCCGATTTCAATCTGGACTTCCATGTACGTCGGGTGCGGGTAGCCGAACCCGGCACGCTGCGCGAGGTGTTCGACCTTGCCGAAGTGATGTTGCAGTCGCCGCTGGACATCTCCCGGCCGCTGTGGACGGCGACTCTGGTCGAAGGCCTGGCCGACGGGAAAGCGGCGACGCTGCTGCACCTGAGCCACGCGGTCACCGACGGAGTGGGCAGCGTCGAGATGTTCGCCGAGATCTACGACCTGGAGCGGGACCCGGCTCCCAGGCCGGTGCCTCCGCAACCCATTCCGCAGGATCTGACCCCGAATGACCTGATGCGTCAAGGCATCAACCATCTCCCGATGGCCATCGTGGGCGGGGCGCTGGGCGCCTTGACCGGTGCCGTGTCGGTGGCCGGCAAAGCCGTGCTGGACCCCTTGTCCACAGTCTCGGGAATCCTCGGCTACGCCACTTCCGGTGCACGGGTGTTGAACCGTGCCGCCGAACCCTCGCCGCTGCTGCGCCGGCGCAGCCTGACCAGTCGCAGCGAAGCGATTGACATCCGCCTTTCCGACCTGCACAAGGCGGCGAAGGCCGGCAGCGGATCCATCAACGACGCCTACCTCGCCGGACTGTGCGGAGCGCTGCGCCGCTACCACGTCGCTCTCGGCGTGCCGATCAGCACGCTGCCGATGGCGGTTCCGGTAAATCTGCGCGCCGAAGGAGATGCGGCCGGCGGGAATCAGTTCACCGGAGTCAACCTCGCCGCGCCGGTCGGCACCGCCGACCCGGTGGCCCGGATCAAAAAGATCCGCGCGCAGATGACGCAACGCCGCGAAGAGCCCGCGATGAACATCATCGGGTCCATGGCGCCGGTGCTCAGCGTGCTGCCCACCGCCGTGCTGGAAGGAATCAGCGGCTCGGTGATCGGCAACGATGTGCAGGCCAGCAACGTCCCGGTATACCCGGGCGACACCTACATCGCCGGTGCAAAGATCACGCGGCAGTACGGCATCGGCCCGTTGCCCGGCGTGGCGATGATGGTGGTGCTGATCTCCCGTGGCGGTTGGTGCACCATCACCGCGCGCTATGACCGGGCGGCGGTGCAAAAGGACGAGTTATTCGCCCGGTGCCTGCTGGAGGGTTTCGATGAGATTCTCGCGCTGGCCGGCGAGCCGCCACCGCACGCGGTGGCGGCGTCGTTCGAACCCGAGCGGGCACGTGCCGCCTCGCGATCGGTGTCAGGATCGTGAGCACTCCAGGCGAGAAAGAGACGGCAACCCCGCAGCAGAACAAGGATTTGCGGTTGCCCGGGTCGGTGGCGGAAATCATGGCCAGTCCACCGGGCCCGAAGGTGGGAGCGTTCTTCGACCTGGACGGCACCCTGGTGGCCGGCTTCACCGCAGTGATCCTCACTCAGGAGCGGCTGCGTCGCCGCGACATGGGCGTGGGCGAGCTGCTGAGCATGATTCAGGGCGCGCTCAACCACACCCTGGGGCGCATCGAATTCGAGGAACTCATCGGCAAGGCATCGATGGCGCTGGCCGGCCGCCTACTGGACGACCTCGACGAGATCGGCGAGCGGTTGTTCCACCAGCGCATCGAGTCCCGGATCTACCCGGAGATGCGGGAACTCGTGCGCGCGCACGTCGCGCGGGGCCACACCGTGGTGCTGAGCTCGTCGGCGCTGACCATTCAGGTCAACCCGGTGGCGCGATTCCTCGGCATCAGCAACACACTCACCAACAAATTCGAGACCAACGAAGACGGATTGCTGACCGGCGGGGTGATCAAGCCGATCCTGTGGGGACCGGGCAAAGCCGCTGCGGTGCAACGGTTTGCGGCTGAACACGACATCGACTTGAAGGACAGCTACTTCTACGCCGACGGTGACGAAGACGTCGCACTGATGTATCTGGTCGGCAATCCGCGGCCGACGAATCCCGAAGGCAAGATGGCGGCGGTCGCCAAGCGGCGCGGCTGGCCGATCCTGAAATTCGACAGCCGTGGCGGGGTGGGGTTACGTCGCCAGATACGCACCCTGGCCGGCTTCAGTTCCATGGTCCCGGTGGCCGCCGGGGCGGTGGGGCTGGGTTTGCTCACCAGAAACCGACGGCGCGGGGTGAACTTTTTCACCTCGAACTTCTCTTCGTTGTTGTTGGCCACCTGCGGTGTGCACCTCAACGTCATCGGCAAGGAGAACCTGACCGCGCAGCGGCCCGCCGTGTTCATCTTCAATCACCGCAACCAGGTTGACCCGATCATCTCCGGTGCGCTGGTCAAGGACAACTGGGTCGGCGTGGGCAAGAAGGAACTGCTGCGCGACCCGATCATGGGCACGATGGGCAAGCTGCTCGACGGCGTGTTCATCGACCGCGACGACCCGGAGTCCGCGGTGGAGATGCTGCACACCGTCGAAGACCGCGCCCGAAACGGCCTGTCGATCGTGATCGCCCCGGAGGGCACCCGGCTGGACACCACCGAGGTCGGCCCCTTCAAGAAGGGGCCGTTCCGGATCGCCATGGCGGTGGGAATTCCCGTCGTTCCCATCGTGATTCGCAATGCTGAGATCATCGCGTCCCGCAACTCGACCACGTTGAACCCGGGCACCGTCGATGTCGCGGTGTTCCCGCCGATTCCGGTCGACGACTGGACGCTGGATACGTTGCCCGAGCGCATCGCCGAGATCCGCCAGCTCTACCTCGACACCTTGGCGGACTGGCCGTATGACGGGCTGCCCGAGGTCGAGCTGTATCGGCGGAAGGGTGGCTCCCCGGCCAGGAAGGCACCGGCCAAGAAAGCCGCTGCGAAGAAAGCTCAAGCGGCCAAGAAGGCGCCCGCCAAGAAGACTCCCGTGAAAAAGGCCGCCGCCGGGAAAAAGGTGCCCGCCAGGAAGACTGCGAAGAAAACGACTGCTGCGACAAAGGCTCCCGCCAAGAAGGCGCCGAAGCCGACGCCGGACGCCACACCGCACGAATCCAGCGTCGACCCGGTCTCCGTATCCGAGCGGCGACAGGCGAACTCAGATCACCCCGACTCGTCGACCTCCCAGCTCTGAGGCCCGCCGTGACCAAGCCGGCCGCCGACACCAGTGCAGTCCTGACTGCCGAGGATTCGCTGGTGCTCGCGTCCATGGACACTCCCGTCGAGATGGAGCTGATCATGGACTGGTTGGGCCAGCAGCGGGCCCGCCTGCCGCAGACCACCTTCGACGTGCTGAAGCTGCCGCCGCGCAATGCGCCACCGGGCGCTCTGACTGCGCTCGTCGAAAAACTTGAGTCCTGCGACGACCGGTCGATCGTGCCGGTCCGTGTCTTCTGGCTGCCCGCCGCCGACCGGGGCAAGGTGGCCAAGGTGGCCGCGCTGCTTCCGGGCCGGGATCCTTACCACCCCAATCAGCGTCAGCAACGGCGCATTTTGCGCACCGAGCCGTGGCGGGCCCGGGTGGTGGCCGGCGAGTCGGCCAGTGTCAGCGAACTTCGCCGGCAATGGCGCGACACCACCGTCGGGGAGAACACGCAGGACTTCGCGCAGTTCGTGACTCGGCGCGCGCTGCTGGCGCTGGCGCGGGCTGAGTACCGGATCCTCGGGCCGCAATACAAATCGCCGCGCTTGGTCAAACCGGAGATGTTGGCGTCAGCCCGATTCCGGGCCGGCTTGGAAAAGATCCCCGGCGCCACTGTCGAGGAAGCCGGCAAGATGCTCGATGAGCTGGCGACCGGGTGGAGCCAGGCATCGGTCGACGTGATCTCGGTGCTCGGTCGGCTGCTCAGTCGCGGGTTCGATCCGGAATTCGATTACGACGAATATCAGGTCGCCGCCATGCGCGCCGCCCTGGAATCTCATCCCGCGGTGTTACTGTTTTCCCACCGGTCTTATATCGACGGTGCGGTGATACCGGTTGCGATGCAGGACAACCGGTTACCGCCGGTTCATGTGTTCGGGGGTATCAACCTATCCTTCGGCGTGATGGGTCCGCTGATGCGCCGGTCGGGAACGATATTCATCCGGCGCAACATCGGCGACAACCGGCTGTACAAGTATGTGCTCAAGGAATACGTCGGCTACATCGTCGAGAAGCGGTTCAACCTGAGCTGGTCGATCGAGGGCACCCGCTCACGGACCGGAAAGATGTTGCCGCCCAAGCTCGGCCTGATGAGCTACGTGGCCGATGCCTATCTGGACGGTCGCAGCGAAGACATTCTGCTGCAAGGAGTTTCGATCTGTTTCGACCAGTTGCACGAAATCGCCGAGTATGCGGCGTACGCACAGGGTGCCGAAAAGACGCCGGAAGGCTTCGGCTGGCTCTACAACTTCATCAAGGCCCAGGGCGAGCGCAACTACGGCAAGATCTATGTCCGCTTCCCCGAAGCGGTGTCGATGCGACAGTATCTCGGGCCACCCAACGGCGCACTGGCCAACGATGACGGCGCTAAACGCCTTGCGCTGCAAAAGATATCGTTCGAGGTAGCGTGGCGGATCCTGCAGTCCACACCGGTGACCGCGACGGGTCTGGTGTCCGCGCTGTTGCTCACCACACGCGGGAGGGCGCTGACGCTCGATCAGTTGCACCACACCCTGCAGGACTCGCTGGATTACCTTGACCGCAAACACACCCCGGTGTCCACCAGCGCCTTGCGCCTGCGCTCGCGCGAGGGGGTACGCGCCGCGGTCGACGCGCTGTCCAACGGGCATCCGGTGACTCGGGTCGACAGCGGCCGGCAGCCGGTCTGGTACATCGCGCCCGCAGACGAACACGCCGCGGCCTTCTACCGGAATTCGGTGATCCACGCGTTTCTGGAGACCTCGATCGTCGAACTGGCACTGGCGCATGCCCGTAACGCCACCGGCGACCGGGTCGAAGCGTTCTGGGCTCAGGCGATGCGGCTGCGCGATCTGCTGAAATTCGACTTCTACTTTGCCGATTCGGCGGCCTTCCGGGCCAATGTCGCCGAAGAGATGGCGTGGCACCAGGATTGGGAAACCCACGTCGCCGCCGGGGGAGACAACATCGAGAAGATGCTGTACGCCAAGCGGCCGCTGATGTCAGACGCCATGCTGCGGGTGTTCTTCGAGGCCTATGAGATCGTCGCCGACGTGCTGCGCGACGTCGAGCCGGATGTCAGCCAGAAGGACCTGACGGATCTGGCGCTCGGGGTCGGTCGCCAATACGTGGCGCAGGGACGGGTGCGCAGCAGCGAATCGGTGTCGACGCTGTTGTTCGCGACCGCGTGGCAGGTGGTCGCCGACCAGGATTTGATTGCGCCGGCTGCCGATCTCGCTGAGCGCCGGATTGCCTTCCGTCGGGAACTGCGCGAAATCCTGCGCGACTTCGGCTATGTCGAGCAGGTCGCCCGTAACCAGTTCGTCGCCCGCGAATTCAAGATGCGGCAGGGCCGATCGCCAGAGCAGTCGTAGCCGGCTGTCCACAGTCGCGGCTTCATCCACAGCCGCACCGGGCACCGCGCCCGCACCGGTGTGTCTCGTCGGTGGAAGCGGGCTCAATGGGTCTCAACACCAGTACGACCCGAGAGAAAGTTGAGCCAATGTTCGAAACATGGATGACCATCGTCGGCCACATCGTCACCGATCCCCAGCGCCGCCGCGTCGGCAACGAAGAACTGATCAAGTTCCGGGTCGCGAGCAATTCCAGGCGACGGACCGCCGACGGCGGATGGGAGCCGGGGAACTCGCTGTTCGTCACGGTCAACTGTTGGGGGCGGCTGGTCACGGGGGTGGGAGCTGCATTGCTGAAGGGCGCGCCCGTGATCGCGGTGGGTCACGTCTACACCAGCGAGTACGAGGACCGCGACGGTAACCGCCGTTCGTCGATGGAGATGCGGGCCACAGCCGTCGGACCGGATCTGGCACGTGCGATCGTGCGTATCGAGAAGCCGAGTTACACCGGTCCGAATCCGGTGGAGGTTCCCGCCGCCGAGGGTGCCGGTGCAGTCGCCGAAGTGGCCGAGCCCGCCGTCGCCGGCAGCACCGACGAGGCCGGAGCGCTGCCACTGTCGGCCTAATGGTCCCGGGCGGTGCATAGGATGGTCCGCGGATATCCAAAGACCAGAAAGGCAACACCGCGGCATGGCTGAGTTCATCTACACGATGAAGAAGGTCCGCAAGGCGCACGGCGACAAGGTGATTCTCGACGACGTGACGTTGAGCTTCTATCCGGGCGCCAAGATCGGCGTCGTCGGCCCCAACGGGGCGGGCAAGTCGAGCGTCTTGCGGATCATGGCCGGACTGGACAAGCCGAACAACGGCGACGCTTTCCTGGCTACCGGAGCGACGGTCGGCATCCTGCAGCAGGAGCCGCCGCTCAACGAGGAGAAGACCGTCCGCGGCAACGTGGAAGAGGGCCTGGGCGAGATCAAGGTCAAGCTCGACCGCTTCAACGAGGTCGCCGAGCTGATGGCCACCGACTACTCCGACGAGTTGATGGAGGAGATGGGCCGGCTGCAGGAGGACCTCGACCATGCCGACGCCTGGGACCTGGATTCCCAGCTGGAGCAGGCCATGGACGCGCTGCGCTGCCCGCCGCCGGACGAACCCGTCTCGACCCTGTCCGGCGGCGAGCGCCGTCGGGTGGCGCTGTGCAAGCTGTTGCTGTCCAAACCGGACCTGCTGCTGCTCGACGAGCCGACCAACCACCTGGACGCCGAGAGCGTGCAGTGGCTCGAGCAGCACCTGGCCAGCTACGCCGGGGCCATCCTGGCGGTCACTCACGACCGCTACTTCCTGGACAACGTGGCCGAATGGATCCTCGAGCTCGACCGCGGCCGCGCCTATCCGTACGAAGGCAATTACTCGACCTACTTGGAGAAGAAGGCCGAGCGGATCTCCGTGCAGGGCCGCAAGGACGCCAAGCTGCAGAAGCGCCTGCAAGAGGAGTTGGCCTGGGTCCGGTCGGGCGCCAAAGCCCGTCAGGCCAAGAGCAAGGCGCGGTTGCAGCGCTACGAGGAGATGGCGGCCGAGGCGGAGAAGTCGCGCAAGCTCGATTTCGAGGAGATTCAGATCCCGGTCGGACCTCGGCTGGGTTCGGTGGTGGTGGAAGTCGAGCACCTCGACAAGGGCTTCGAGGGCCGGACCCTGATCAAAGACCTGTCCTTCACCCTGCCGCGTAACGGCATCGTCGGCGTGATCGGCCCTAACGGTGTCGGTAAGACCACGTTGTTCAAGACCATCGTCGGGCTGGAACAGCCCGACAGTGGCACCGTCAAGGTCGGCGACACCGTCAAGCTGAGCTACGTCGACCAGGCCCGCGCCGGCATCGACCCGAAGAAGACGGTGTGGCAGGTCGTCTCGGACGGGTTGGACTACATCCAGGTCGGGCAATCCGAAGTGCCGTCGCGGGCCTACGTGTCGGCGTTCGGGTTCAAGGGGCCCGATCAGCAGAAGCCCGCGGGAGTGCTCTCCGGTGGTGAGCGCAACAGACTGAATTTGGCATTGACGCTCAAGCAGGGCGGCAACTTGATCCTGCTCGACGAACCGACCAACGACCTCGACGTCGAGACGTTGAGCTCGCTGGAGAACGCGCTGGTCAACTTCCCCGGGTGCGCGGTCGTGATCTCCCACGACCGGTGGTTCCTGGACCGGACCTGCACCCACATCCTGGCGTGGGAAGGCGACGCCGACAACGAAGCCAAATGGTTCTGGTTCGAGGGCAACTTCGGCGCATACGAGGAAAACAAAGTAGAGCGGCTCGGCGCCGAAGCCGCGCGTCCGCACAGGGTGACCCACCGCAAGCTGACACGGGACTAATGTCATTCTCGCCACACGACGACGCGGCCGGAAACGACCGCGACGAAGTGGGAGGCAGTTGAGCACCACCCGCGACGATGCGGCCGGAACAACCGCAGCGACGTGGGGTACGAACCGAGCGGTATCTGTCGCGAGTGGGGAGCAGCCGGAATGACGATCGATCCCGGGGCCAAAGAAGACGTCGCGGCGTGGACCACGTTCACGCACGACGCCGAGATCCCTGACTGGGTGTTCGCGGCCTACCTGAACAGTTACCGAGGCCCGAGGGACGAGGGACGGCAGGGCTCCGGGGATTCCGCCTCGCTGGTCTCTGCCGGTGTGGTGGGGGCGCACTGCCAACTCGCACGACATCGGCCGGCCGGCCAGAGCGCGGTCGCGGTATACCCCGCCGACGACGCTGCCGGCTTCGGACCCGCTTTGCAGGTCGTCACCGACCAGGGCAGCATGCTGATGGATTCGGTCACGGTGCTGCTGCACCGCCTGGGTCTGTCGTACACGGCGATCATGACGCCGGTGTTCGAGGTGCACCGCGACCCGGCGGGCGAGCTGCAGCGCGTCGAACCGAAAGCCGATGACGCGTCGCCTTATGTCGGTGAAGCCTGGATTCACGTGCAGCTCTCGCCGTCGGTCGACCGAAAGGTCCTCGCCGAAGCCGAACGGCTGTTGCCCAAGGTCCTCGCCGACGTGCAACGCGTCGCCACCGACGCGACGGCGCTGATCGACACCCTTGGCGAGGTCGCCGCCGCCATCGACGACGATCCGCACGGCCGCTACACGGCACCGGACCGCCAGGAAGTCGCCGCGTTGCTGCGCTGGCTGAACAAGGGAAATTTCCTCCTGCTGGGCTACCAGCGGACGCGGGTGCACGACGGGTTTGTAGCTGGTGACGGCTCCAGCGGCCTTGGCGTGTTGCGGGCCCGCTCAGGCACCCGGCCCCGGCTCACCGACGAGTCCAAGCTGCTGGTGTTGGCGCAGGCCGCCGTCGGCAGCTACCTGCGCTACGGCGCATACCCCTATGCCATCGCGGTCCGTGAATACGCCGGCGGCAACGGCGGCGCCGGGGGCGGCGAAGTCTACGAGCACCGCTTCGTCGGACTGTTCACTGTCGCGGCGATGAACGCAGACGTGCTGGAGATCCCGATGATCTCGCACCGCGTTCGCGACGCGCTGACCCTGGCCGGCAGCGACCCCAGCCACCCCGGTCAACTGCTGCTCGACGTCATTCAGACCGTCCCGCGCCCCGAATTGTTCACGCTCAGCGCCGAGCGGCTCCTGACCATGGCCAAAGCCGTCGTGGACATGGGTTCGCAACGGCGGGCCCTGTTGTTCCTGCGTGCCGACCGTCTGCAGTTCTTCGTCTCCTGCCTGGTGTATCTACCCCGCGACCGCTACACCACCCCGGTCCGTTTGCAGATCGAGGACATCCTGGTTCGCGAATTCGGTGGAACGCGCCTGGAGTTCACCGCGCGTGTCAGCGAATCCCCATGGGCGCTCATGCATTTCATGGTCCGGCTGCCGGAGGGCTCGGCACCGGGATCCGTCGACATCTCCGAAGCCAACCGCACCCGCATTCAGGCGCTGCTCAGCGAGGCGGCACGGACCTGGGCCGACCGGCTGACCGCCGCGGCGCCGACCGCCGCCGTCAGTTACGCCGATGCCGAACACTATGCGTCCGCGTTCCCCGAGGCGTACAAGCAGGTGGTCAGCCCGGCCGAGGCGATCGATGACATCGCTGTCATCAAGGAACTCAGCGACGACTCGGTCAAGCTGGTGTTCTCCGAAGGCGACGAGCACGGTCTTGCCCAGTTGACCTGGTTCCTCGGCGGTCGCACCGCTTCATTGAGTCAACTGCTCCCGATGCTGCAGAGCATGGGCGTCGTCGTGCTCGAAGAGCGACCGTTCACCGTCATCCGGCCCGACGGGTTGCCGGTGTGGATCTACCAATTCAAGATCCAACCGCACCCCACCATCCCGCAGGCCTCCACGGACGAGGAACGCGAGGCGGGCGCACAACGCTTCGCCGACGCCGTCACCGCGATCTGGCAGGGCCGCGTTGAGATCGACCGCTTCAACGAGCTGGTGATGCGTGCCGGGCTGACCTGGCAGCAGGTGGTGCTGCTGCGCGCCTACGCAAAGTATCTGCGGCAGGCCAACTTCCCTTACAGCCAGTCCTACATCGAGTCGGTGCTCAACGAGCATCCCTCGACGGCACGGTCGCTGGTAGCCCTGTTCGAAGCGCTTTTCGACCCGAGATCGGCGGGCAGCGGCCGCGACGCGCAAGCGGCGGCGGCGGCGGTAGCCGCTGACATCGACGCGCTCGTCAGCCTGGACACCGACCGCATCCTGCGCGCCTTCGCGTCGTTGGTCCAAGCCACGCTGCGCACGAATTACTTTGTGACGCGCGAAGGGTCGGCCCGCAGCCGGGATGTGCTGTCGGTGAAGCTCAATGCGCAGTTGATCGACGAACTTCCGCTGCCGCGTCCGAAGTTCGAGATCTTCATCTATTCGCCCCGCGTGGAAGGCGTGCACCTGCGGTTCGGGCCGGTCGCCCGCGGCGGGCTGCGCTGGTCGGACCGCCGCGACGATTTTCGTACCGAGATCCTGGGTCTGGTCAAGGCCCAGGCGGTCAAGAACGCGGTCATCGTGCCGGTCGGGGCGAAGGGCGGCTTCGTCGTCAAGCGCCCGCCGTTGCCCACCGGCGAGGCTGCCGCGGACCGCGACGCCGCCCGGGCCGAAGGCGTCGCCTGCTACCAGCTGTTCATCTCGGGCCTGCTCGACGTCACCGACAACGTCGATCACGCCACCAAGGCGGTCCACCCGCCGCCGCAAGTGGTGCGCCGTGACGGCGATGACGCCTATCTGGTGGTGGCGGCGGATAAAGGCACCGCCACGTTCTCCGACATCGCCAACGACGTCGCCAAGGCTTACGGCTTCTGGCTCGGTGACGCGTTCGCCTCCGGCGGATCCGTGGGCTACGACCACAAGGCCATGGGCATCACCGCCAAGGGCGCGTGGGAGGCGGTCAAGCGCCATTTCCGGGAGATCGGCGTCGACACCCAGACCGAGGACTTCACCGTCGTCGGGGTCGGCGACATGAGTGGCGACGTCTTCGGCAACGGCATGTTGCTGAGCAAGCACATCAGGCTGGTCGCCGCCTTCGACCACCGGCACATCTTCCTCGACCCCAATCCGGACTCGGCGACCTCCTGGGTGGAGCGGCAGCGGATGTTCAACCTGCCACGGTCGAGCTGGGACGACTACGACAAGTCGCTGATCAGTGCCGGCGGCGGGGTTTACAGCCGCGACCAGAAGGCCATCCCGGTCAGTGCCGAGGTACGCGACGCTCTGGGTATCGACGGCTCGGGGGAAGAGGGGGTCACGGAAATGGCGCCGCCCAACCTGATCCGGGCGATCCTGCAGGCGCCGGTGGACCTGCTGTTCAATGGCGGTATCGGCACCTACATCAAAGCCGAATCCGAGTCCGATGCCGATGTCGGTGACCGCGCCAACGATCCGGTGCGGGTCAACGGGCATCAAGTGCGCGCCAAGGTGATCGGCGAAGGTGGCAACCTCGGGGTGACGGCGCGGGGCCGGGTGGAATTCGATCTGTCGGGCGGCCGGATCAACACCGACGCCATGGACAACTCCGCGGGCGTGGACTGCTCCGACCACGAGGTCAACATCAAGATCCTGATCGACTCGCTGGTGAGCGCCGGCAAGGTCAAGGCCGAGGAACGCACGGCGCTGCTCGAGTCGATGACCGACGAGGTCGGCAAGCTGGTGCTCCACGACAACGAGGACCAGAACGACTTGATGGGCACCAGCCGCGCCAACGCCGCCAGCCTGCTACCGGTACACGCCGACCTGATCAAGTACCTGGTGGCCGAGCGCGGCCTCAACCGCGAACTGGAAGCACTGCCGTCGGAGAAGGAGATCGCCCGGCGCACCGAGGCGGGCCTGGGGCTCACCTCGCCCGAACTGGCGACGCTGATGGCGCACGTCAAGCTGGCGCTCAAAGAAGACCTGCTCAACACCGAGCTGCCCGACCAGGACGTGTTCGCGTCCAGGCTGCCCGCCTACTTCCCGAAGCCGCTGCGGGAACGGTTCACCCCGGAGATCCGCACGCACCAGCTGCGCCGTGAGATCGTCACCACCATGCTGATCAACGACATGGTCGACACGGCCGGCATCAGCTACGCCTTCCGGCTCGCCGAAGACGTCGGTGTCCCGCAGATCCACGCGGTGCGGACCTTTGCCGCCACCGACGCCATCTTCGGTATCGACCACATCTGGCACCGCATCCGCGCCGCGAACCTGCCGGTCGCCCTGTCCGACCGGTTGACCCTGGACACCCGCCGGCTCATCGACCGTGCCGGACGCTGGCTGCTCAACTATCGTCCGCAGCCGCTGGCCGTCGGCGCCGAGATCAACCGGTTCGCCGCCAAGGTCAAGGCGCTGACGCCACGGATGTCGGAGTGGCTGCGCGGGGACGACAAGGCCATCGTTGAGAAGGAAGCCGCGGAGTTCACCGCCCAGGGCGCTCCTGCGGACCTGGCCTACCGCGTAGCGGCGGGGCTGTACCGTTACAGCCTGCTCGACATCATCGATATCGCTGACATCACCGAGATCGACACGGCCGAGGTGGCAGACACCTATTTCGCGTTGATGGATCGTCTCGGCACCGACTCGCTGCTGACCGCGGTGTCGGAGCTGCCGCGCACCGACCGATGGCATTCTTTGGCGCGGTTGGCAATTCGTGACGACATCTACGCTTCGGTGCGGTCTTTGTGCTTCGACGTGCTGGCGGCGGGGGAGCCGGATGAAAGTGGTGAGCAGAAGATCGCGGAGTGGGAACACATCAGCGCATCCCGGGTGGAGCGCGCACGGCGCACGCTCAACGAGATCCGGGAAAGCGGCGCCACAGATCTCGCGACGCTGTCGGTGGCGGCCCGTCAGATCCGCCGCATGACGCGCACCAGCGGACGGGCGTCTCCGGGATGAGCATCGGTTACGTCGCGGCGGTGCCGGTGCGGTGGTCGGACATCGACATGTACCAGCACGTCAACCACGCCACCATGGTCACCATCCTGGAAGAGTCGCGCGTCCCGTTCCTCAGGGAACCCTTCGGCGCCGACATCACCACCATCGGCCTACTGATCGCCGACGTACGGGTGACCTACAAAGACCAGTTGCGCCTCGTCGATTCGCCCCTGCAGGTGACGATCTGGACCAAACGGTTGCGGGCGGTCGACTTCACGCTGGGCTACGAAGTGCGGTCGGTCAACGCCGACCCGCTGTCCAAACCGGCCATCATCGCAGAGTCACAGCTGGCGGCCGTTCACATCGAGGAACAGCGTCTGGTGCGCCTGTCGCCTCATCATCGGGAGTATCTGCAACGGTGGATCAGGTAGCAGAACGGGGACTTTGGCTGTCCGATGCCGCCCACCGGGCGGATCTGGCCGCATTCGTCGATCACGCCCTGCGGCTCGACGACGCCGCGGTCATCCGGATCCGCGCCCGGTCCGCGGGGTTGCTGACGGCGTGGGTGGCAACGGGTTTCGATGTGCTGGCCGCGCGCGTAGTCGTCGGGAGAGTCAGACCTGACGACCTGTCGGCCGCCGCGGACGGGTTGGCGCGCGGGCTGGCCGCGGTCGACGAGGCGGGGTTCATCGACCCTGGTTTCGCGATGGACTCGGCGTGGCGCGGCGGGCTTCCGCCGGAATCCGGCTTCACTCACCTTGACGACGTGCCCGCGAAGCTGATGCTGGACCTGGCCCAACAGGGTGCGGAGCTGGCCAGAGAACACGGTGGTGCGCACGGGCCGCCGGTCTCGCTGCTCGACCAGGAGGTCGTCGAGGTCAGCTCCGGGGACGCGGTGGTGGGCGTGCCGATGCGTTGCGTATTTGCTTTGACGGCAATGGGTTTCCTGCCGCAGTCGGCTGATGCCATCGCCGACGACGAGGTGGTCCGGGTTCGGGTCTCACCGGCCTGGTTGCGCATCGACGCCCGGTTCGGGTCGGTATACCGGCGGCGCGCCCATGCGGCGCTGCTGGTGCGTTGAACCGTTGGAATCATCTCGAGTTCTACGCGCCGTAAACCATCCACAGCGGCAGCACGGAGTTCAGGTAATCCATGAACTTCTTGAGACCCACCCGGTGCTGACCGTAACCGTAGGGGTCTTCGGCGTATTCGGGAAATGCGATGCCGAGCCCGAACAGGCCTGGCGCGATGATGCCGTTCTGCGGGTTGTAATGCAGCGGTCCCCATTGCGGGGTGGCGGGCAGCGTTCTGGGCTCGAAGCCGACGGTGTAGACAGCGTGGTCGCACTCCCGCAGTTTCGCGTCGAACTCGGGACCGCAGACCCAGTACCGTTCCAAGCGGTCCGGATAAACGCCGTCGATGTTCTCCCGCGCCCACCGCGCTGCCCGGCCTTTGAGCCCGGTGTCGTCGAACAGAATCCAATCATCCAGGTAGACAGCGTATTTGAGCGGACTGCGGTAGAAGTTGAGCACCTTCGCGACAGGCAGCCGTAACAGGTGCGGCAGCACGATCATCGTTGAGTGCGAGGAGCCGAAGACGGCGACGGTGGCCCCCTGCAACGGCTGCTGCGCGAGCTGTTCGGGGTCGAGTGCCACGTCGACCGGAATCTCCCGGAGATGCGGGTAGGACAGACTTTTCGGAACGGCGCCGACCGCGAGAACCACGTTCTGCGATTCCACGTCACCGAGTGCGGTCTCGATCCGCCAGCGTCGTTGCGCCAAGTTCAGGGTCGTTGCCGTCGTCTGAACGGTATGCACCCGTTCGCGCAGCTGTCCAGTGATCCACAACAATGGATCGGCGACCAGGGCCAGGGCGCACGTCTCGTCCGGATCGACCTCGTGCAGCGGCAACGCCGGCGCCTCGGAAAATCGAAAGGCCTTGGAGCCGTTGAGGTATTCCAGGAAGGTCCCCGCAATGGTATTGCTCGACACCGACCGCCATTTGCCGCCCAGGTCACCCGCGCTGAAGGCGGGATCGATCCAGGCGATCTTGTCGTCGGGGATTCCGTGATCGAGCAGCCGTCCGACGGCGGCAATGCCCGCGGGTCCCGCTCCGACCACTGTCCATGCGTAGGGCGCCATGCATCACATATAGAGCAGGCGGTGACCAAAAGCGAAACGGCCGGCTACGCCAGCCAGGCGGCGCTGTCGGCCGGTAGCCCGCGACCAACCAGCGGCGCGCTGCTCAGGATCAGCTCTCCCGGCGGCAGCGCGACCGGGCGCGTGCCGGCATTCAGTACGCACGTCACTCCGCCGCGGCGGGTGAACATCAGCACGTCATCGGATGCCGGCCGCCAGTGGATTTCCGCGCCGCTGAATTCGGTGCGGCTCTTGCGCAATCCGAGGGCGGTACGAAAGAACGACAAGGTGGAATCGGGATCCGCCGATTGCCTTTCCACCGTCAGCGATACCCAGTCCGCCGGCATCGGCAACCACGTGTCGGGGTTGGCGGAGAACCCGAAGGGGGGAGCTTCCCCCGACCAGGGCAACGGAACCCGGCACCGGTCGCGGCCGCGCTCGGTGTGTCCCGAGCGTTCCCACGTCGGATCCTGCAGCACCTCGTCGGGCAGATCGACGTCGGGCAGACCCAGTTCTTCGCCGTTGTAGATGAACACCGCACCAGGCAGTGCGAGCATCAGCATCAGCATCGCCTTCGCCCGGCGCAGCCCGATCTCGCCGCCGCCGTACCGGGTGACTTCACGCCCCACGTCGTGGTTGGACAGGGTCCAGGTCGGTGTCGCCTGCTCCAGCGCCGCGGCCTCCAGTGAGTTCTGGACGGCCTCGCGGATCTCCGCGGCGTCGAATTCAGTGCGGGTGAGCCGGAAATTGAAGCCGAGGTGCAATTCGTCGGGGCGCACGTATTCGGCCCATTGGGCGTTGTCGTGCACCCACACCTCACCGACGGTGACCGCCGCGGGGTAGTCGTCCATCACCGCGCGGATGTCGCGGTGGATCGCGTGCACGTGCGGCCTGTTGAATCGCGGATCGTCATCGCGGTGGCGCAGTATCTCGACGTTGGCCTCGGGGGCGTCCGGCAGGCCCGGCGGCTTGGCCATGCCGTGCGCGACGTCGATGCGGAACCCGTCCACTCCGCGTTCCAGCCAGAACCGCAGTGTGTCCTCGAAGTCGTCGAAAATCTCCGGGTTCTCCCAGTTGAGATCGGGTTGTTCGGCGTCGAACAGGTGCAGGTACCACTGGCCGGGCTTGCCGTCCGCTTCGATGACCCGGGTCCAGGCCGGGCCGCCGAACACCGACTCCCAGTTGTTGGGCGGCAGTTCCCCGTCGGGCCCGCGGCCGTCGCGGAAGAAATAGCGGTCGCGCTCGGCGCTGCCCGGCCCGGCCGCCAGCGCGTCCTGAAACCACGGGTGCTGGGAGCTGGAGTGGTTGGGCACCACGTCCATGGTCACCCTGATGCCGCGCGCGTGCGCCGCAGTGATCAGCCGCTCGAAAGCGGCGGTCCCTCCGAACAACGGGTCGATGTCGCGCGGGTCGGCGACGTCGTAGCCGTGGTCGGCCATCGGTGAGACAGTGACCGGATTCAGCCAGATCCCGTCCACGCCAAGCCGTTCCAGGTGGTCCAGGTGGTCGGCCACGCCGTCGAGGTCGCCGACGCCATCCCCGTCGCTGTCGGCGAACGAGCGCGGATACACCTGGTAGAAGACCGCGGACTGCCACCACAGATCGTTTCCGCCGCCCATCAGAAGGCCGAGTTGACGAGGGAATGGGCCGCCATTTCCAGGTACTGCAGCAACTGACGGCGATGCTCGTCGTCCAGCGTCTGGGAATCGACCGAGGCGACCGCGGTGTGCATGCATCGCAGCCAGGCATCCCGCTCGATGGGGGTGATCCGGAACGGCATGTGCCGCATCCGCAGCCGGGGATGGCCGCGGCGGTCCGAATAGGTCCGCGGGCCGCCCCAGTACTGCTCGAGGAACATCCGCAGCCGTTCCTCGGCGCCGCTGAGGTCCTCCTCGGGATACAGGGGACGCAGTATCTCGTCCTCGGCGACCTGCTCGTAGAAGCGGCTCACGATCGCCGCGAAGGTCTCGGCGCCGCCCACGGCATCGTAGAAAGATTCCGGTGTTTGATCCATCGCACTCCATTGTGGTCCACCCGCGCACCGGGCCGCGATCCCTCCGGGTGTTCACCGGATTGACACGGCGTGGCTGACGCAATTGGCGTGCGATCGGCAGAGAATCGTGGTGGACTGTCGGCGGAGGATTTATGGCGCAGCGCAGTAAACGCCGCAGCCACCGCAGTTCCGGTGCCGCGGCAAACGGACCCGGCCCTGCGACCGCGTCGTGCCTGCACAGCGTTGACACCCATCCCCCCAACCGCTCGGAGACCGCATCGATCTGGAGTCGCCGGCGGGTGCTGCTGCTGAACTCCACCTACGAGCCGCTCACCGCTTTGCCGATGCGGCGCGCCATCGTGATGGTGATCTGCGGCAAGGCCGACGTGGTGCACGACGACCCGACGGGGACCTTCATCCACTCCGCGACCCGGTCGATCGCCGTTCCGTCGGTGATACAGCTGCGGTCTTACGTGCGGGTGCCCTACCGGGCCCGCGTCCCGATGACCCGGGCCGCGCTCATGCACCGTGATCGCTTCTGCTGCGCCTATTGCGGGGCCAAAGCCGACACCGTCGACCATGTAGTGCCACGCAGTCGGGGCGGTGACCACTCATGGGAGAACTGCGTCGCGTGTTGCTCGACATGCAATCACCGCAAAGGGGACAAGCTGCTCACCGAGCTCGGGTGGGTCCTGCGGCGCACGCCGGTGCCGCCGACCGGACAGCACTGGCGGCTGCTGTCCACGGTCAAGGAGCTGGACCCGTCGTGGGCGCGATACCTCGGTGAGGGCGCGGCCTGAATTATTGGGTGCTACCTGCGCCGGTTGAGGCTGTCGTGGGATACGGTTTGCGTCGTGAGCATGATGGAGATTCACCTCATCTTTATCGGCATCCCGTTCGGGCTGGCGATCGTCTTCGGGCTAATCTTCCTGACCCGCAAGAGCCCGCACCCGGCGACCTACGACCTGTCACAGAAGTGGACCCACGAGCCCATCCTGTGGGCCGCAACCGATGAGGCGGTCGGCGGTCACGGTCACGGTCACGGATCGGAGTTCACTGTTGGAGGTGGCGCAAGTGGCACGTGGTGAAGTAGCGACAGTCGACCCCGCGGACCTGCCCAGGGGCTGGGTTCTCACAACCAGTGGACGGGTCTCGGGGGTCACCGAGCCCGGTGAACTCTCGGTGCACTACCCGTTCCCGATCAACGACCTCGTCGCCGTGGACGACGCGCTGAAGTATGCATCGCGGGCGTCCAAGGCGCGGTTCGCCGTGTATCTGGGGGACCTGGGCGCCGACACTGCGGCGCGGGCCCGCGAGATTCTGGCGAAGGTCCCGACGCCGAACAACGCGGTGCTGCTTGCCGTATCGCCTAATCAGAGTGCGATCGAGGTGGTCTACGGGGCCGGGGTGCGGGGGCGTGGCGCCGAGTCGGCCGCACCGCTCGGAGTGGCCGCTGCCTCCTCGGCTTTCGAGCAGGGTCACCTGATCGACGGCCTGGTCAGCGCCATCCGGGTACTCAGCTCGGGGATCTCGCCGGCGTAGTGGGAGCCGATCGACGCGCCGAGTCGCCGCGCGCCGAACGTGCAGCCACGGCGAAGTTTCGGGCAGCTTTTCGCCCTGAGTTCACGCTCGACGCGGCCTGGGGGTTGCGTGCTACGTGACGACGGGTCGTTACGAGAGTGCGCTGCGTCGGGCGGATCTACTGACCGGCCCGCCGCCGACGGGCTACGTCAGCAGGTGGCTGGACAACGCCGCACGCCGGTCAGTTGAGCCGCGCGTCGTCGTCGACGTCGCGGGAACGGGTCTCGTCTACTCGCTGGATCTGCTGCAGCGGTGTGAGGAGATCACCGACCGGCACGGTAAGTCGTACTTTCTGATCCCCGCGGGGGCCAGCGGGGCCTACGCTCGGATGGCGGTGCTGCTGACCTATGTCCTCAACGCGGGCACCGACTACGGCACCAACGCCGATTTTGCCGAAACGCCTTACTCCGCCACCGAGGTGTTGCGGATCATGGACCGTCAGCATGCCAACGCCTGGAGCTACGACCGCGATGTGAGGTTCGTCCACCGCAACGGTGGTCGTCTGGTCACCACTCCGCACGGCATCCTGATGGGATCGGGAGGCAACTGGCTTCAGCGACTGTTCAGCCAGCGGCGCGGGACCACCTGGGGTGACATCTTCATGGTCAACTCCGGCCGGGTCGCCGACCCCGCCGCGCTGCTTCGCGACATCATCCAGTCGCGCGGAACGCTCGATCTGGACCGGCTGCTGCACCACGAGGAGCGGCACTCCGCGCAGTGGGCCGCGCTGGGCTACGTTGGCATGCTCCGGTCCTACGGCTGGGAGATGGTGCGCGAGTTGGTCTTTCGCAAGATCAACCGGCTGGAGCTGGCGGCCGGCCTGCGCGACGGCGGCTACTGCTGAGCGTCGAACGTGCGGGCGCGTAATGACCGCTTCACCGCGGCCTGCCCCTCCAGGACGAGTCGGCGCAGCGACGGCGGCACCTCGGGGTCGGCCAGGAACGTGTCGGCCGCCGCGATGGCCTCTTCGGTGATGTCCCAGTAGGGGTACAAGCCGATGACCACCGATTGTGCCACTTCACTGGACCGGCGTTCCCAGACACCGGGGATCGCCGCGAAGTACCGTTCGGTGAACGGCTTGAGCAGCTCCCCTTGCCCCGGCGCTCCGATACCCGCGATGATGGCGCGCCCCATCGCATTGGCCAGGGTGTCGTCCTCGACCACCGTGGTGAACGCGTTCTCCTTGACTCCGAGTTGAGGTCGTGCAGCGGACGCCTGGGCGGCGTGCCGCTTGCCCGCGGCGGTGCGGTCCTGTTGCGCCTCGGCGTCGATGCGCGGCGACTCCGGCCCATCGGCGTCGATCGCGCCGGCGGCCGCCAGCGCGATCACGACCCGCCAGCGCAGGTCGGTGTCGACGTCGAGGCCGGTCAGTCCCTGCTCGGCGGGATCACCGTCGAGCAGCGCCGAGAGCACCTCCACGTGCCGCGGTGACAATACCGACGAGCACAACGCATTGACGAAGGCGAGTTGATGATCCGATCCGGGCTCGGCGCCGCGCGCCAGTTCCAGCAGCCCGTCGGCGAACTGCGGCCAGCCCTGCTCGCGCGCCCAGCCCGGCTCGGCATAAGAACCGACCGCCGTCTGCGCCTGCAGCAGCAGTCGCTGCAGCACCGTCACTTCGGTCTCGGCCAGGATGCCACCGGACACCAGCGCCACGAAGTCGCGGGCGCGCAGTTCGGCCTCGCGCGTCATCTCCCAAGCGGCCGACCACACCAGGGAACGGGGCAGCGGCTCGGCGATGTCGGCGATGCGATCCAGCGCCGTACGTAGCGACTCCGGGTCCAGGCGCAACGAGCAGTAGGTCAGGTCGTCATCGTTGACAAGGATCAGCTTGCCACGCGAAACATCAACCAGCGCAGGAACATCGGTGTTTGGGCTCTCGACGTCCAGCTCTTCGCGGTGGACCCGGACCAGCTTGCCGGACCCGTCGTCATCGTAGATACCGACGGCGATCCGGTGCACCCTGGTCTCGCCCGCACCGGGTGCCGCACCGCTCTGCGTCACCGCGAAGCGGGTGAACTTGCCGTCCCCGTCGACGTCGAAATGCGCGCGCAGGGTGTTGAGCCCGGTGGTTTTCAGCCACTGCTGGCCCCAGTTCGACAGGTCGCGGCCCGACGCCTTCTCCAGGGCGGAGAGCAGGTCGCTGAACGTGGCGTTACCGAATGCGTGAGTGCGGAAGTAGTCCCGCAGCCCGGCCAGGAACTGGTCCAGGCCCACGTAGGCGACCAGTTGCTTGAGCACCGAAGCGCCCTTGGCGTAGGTGATCCCGTCGAAGTTCACCTCCACTGCATGCAGGTCGGGGATGTCCGCGGCGATCGGGTGGGTCGAGGGCATCTGGTCCTGCCGATAGGCCCATGACTTCTCCACAGTCGCAAACGTGGTCCACGCCTCGGTGTATTCGGTCGACTCCGCCTGGCACAGCACCGAGGCGAAGGTGGCGAAGGATTCGTTGAGCCACAGGTCATCCCACCATGTCATGGTGACCAGATCGCCGAACCACATGTGCGCCATCTCGTGCAGCACCGTCTCGGCGCGCCGCTCGTAGGAGGCCCGAGTAACCTTGCTGCGGAAGACATAATCCTCGAGGAACGTGACCGCACCGGCGTTTTCCATTGCGCCGGCGTTGAATTCGGGCACGAACAGCTGGTCGTACTTGCCGAATGCATACGGCAAGCCGAAGTTGTTGTGGTAGAAGCTGAATCCCTGTTTCGTCTCGGTGAACAACCGCTCGGCGTCCATGTAAGGCGCCAGCGAGTTCCGGCAGTAGATGCCCAGTGGGATCTCGCCGTGTTCGTCGCGGTAGGTGTCGTTCCACACGGCGTAGGGGCCGGCAATCAACGCCACCAGGTAGGTGCTCATCCGCGGCGTGGTGGCGAAGGTGTGCACCCCGTTTTCGACGCTCACCGAAGCGCCGTTGGACACCACCTTCCAGTGCGCCGGAGCGGTCACCTTGAGATCGAACGTCGCCTTGAGGTCCGGCTGGTCGAAGCACGCGAACATCCGCTTGGCGTCCGCGGTTTCGAACTGCGAATACAGGTAGGTCTCGTCGTCGACCGGGTCGACGAAGCGGTGCAATCCTTCGCCGGTGTTCGAGTAGCGGCAGTCGGCGTCGATGACGACGACATTGCGGTCGGCCAGTCCCTGCAGGGGGATCCCGGTCGATTCGTCGTAGCCGGAGACGTCGAGATCCTGACCATTGAGGCTGGCGCTGCGGATGGTGTCCGCGGCGATGTCGATGTAGGTGTCCGCACCGGCGAGCGCGTCGAACACCACGGTCGTGGTGGAGCGGAAGGTGCGCTCGCCTGGCGCGCCCGACCCGTCGGTGACGTCGAGATTGATCTGGTAGCTGTGCACGGTGATCAGTGCGGCGCGTTCGACCGCCTGGTCCCGGGTGAGGTTGGGAAGGGCCACGCGCTCCAACATATCGGCCGCCACGTCGGGACGCTCGGCGCGGCGGGAACAGTCTGAGCGCGGCTACGGTTGTGTGTGAGCGGACCGTCCCGTCCCGCCGTCTAGGAGAGGACCGCAGAAATGCCGGAGAACGCCCCCTCGAAGAACAGAGCCGATTTCTGGTTCGACCCACTGTGTCCGTGGTGCTGGATCACCTCGCGCTGGATTCTCGAAGTGGAAAAGGTCCGCGACGTCGAGGTCAACTTTCACGTGATGAGCCTGGCGGTGCTCAACGAGGACCGCGAAGGGCTGCCCGAGCAGTACAAGGAGATGATGGCCAAGGCGTGGGGCCCGGTGCGGGTGGCGATCGCCGCCGAGCAGGCCCACGGCGCCAAGGTGCTCGACCCGCTGTACACCGCGATGGGCACGCGGATTCACAACGAGGGCAACAAGGATCTCGACGAGGTCGTCAAACTGGCGCTGGCCGACGCCGGCCTGCCCGCCGAACTCGCCGACGCTGCAACCAGCACCGATTACGACGAGGCGTTGCGCAAGAGCCACCACGCCGGAATGGACGCGGTGGGTCCTGACGTCGGCACCCCGACCATCCACGTCAACGGAGTGGCGTTCTTCGGACCGGTGATCTCGAAGATTCCGCGCGGGGAGGAAGCCGGCAAATTGTGGGACGCCTCGGTGACATTTGCGTCCTACCCGCACTTCTTCGAGCTCAAGCGGACCCGCACCGAGCCGCCTCAGTACGACTAGTAGCTCGACTGTGAACCGTGCGACGCGACACGCCGCACGTGCGTCGCGTGGTTCACTTTCGGCACCAGGCAGTGCGGGGGCGCCGCCCGCTCTGATGCACAATGTCCGGCATGCGCGTCTACCTGGGTGCCGATCACGCCGGCTACGAGCTCAAGCAAAAGATCATCGAGCACCTGAACAACACCGGGCACGAGCCGATCGACTGCGGTGCTTTCGCCTACGACCCCGAGGACGACTACCCGGCCTTCTGCATCGCCGCGGCTGAGCGGACCGTCGCCGACCCGGACAGCCTGGGCATCGTGCTGGGCGGCTCCGGCAACGGTGAACAGATCGCGGCGAACAAGGTGCCCGGCGCGCGGTGCGCCCTGGCCTGGAGCGTGCAGACCGCGTCGTTGGCCCGCGAACACAACAACGCGCAGCTGATCGGTATCGGCGGCCGGATGCACACCCTTGAGGAGGCGCTGGCCATCGTCGACGCCTTCCTGGCCACGCCGTGGTCGAAAGCCGAACGCCACCAACGTCGTATCGACATCCTCGCCGAATTCGAACGCACCCATCAGGCGCCCCCGGTGCCCGGCGCGCAGAACTGAGAGCCAGTGCCTGAAGGCCACACCCTGCACCGGCTGGCCCGGCTACATCAGAAGCGTTTCGCCGGCGCACCGGTGGCGGTTTCCAGCCCGCAGGGCCGCTTCAGCGATGCCGCCGCCGTGGACGGTTTGGTGCTGCGGCGCGCCACCGCGTGGGGTAAGCACCTCTTCCATCACTACGAGGGCGGCGCGGTGGTGCACGTGCATCTCGGGCTCTACGGCACCTTCGCCGAGTGGGAACGATCCGACCCGGTCCCGGAACCGGTTGGCCAGGTGCGGATGCGCATGATCGGAGCCGAGTACGGCACCGACCTGCGTGGCCCGACGGTATGCGAGCTCATCGACGTCAGTCAGGTCGACGACGTCGTCGCCCGGCTGGGGCCCGACCCGTTGCGCGCCGACGCCGACCCGGCCTGGCCTTGGGCTCGAATCTCTAAGTCGCGCAGGCCGATTGGCGCGTTGTTGATGGACCAGAGCGTGATGGCGGGAGTCGGCAACGTCTACCGCAGCGAGCTACTGTTCCGCCACCACATCGACCCGTACCGGCCTGGGCGGAAGATCTCCGAAACGGAGTTCGCCGCCGCGTGGACCGATCTGGTGGCCCTGATGAAGGTCGGATTAAGGCGCGGCAAGATCGTGGTCGTTCGTCCCGAACACGACCACGGCGCACCGTCGTACGCGCCGGGGCGCCCGCGCACATATGTGTACCGCCGCGCCGGCGATCCGTGCCGGGTATGCGGGGAAACCGTCCGCACGGCGGTGTTGGAAGGCCGCAATGTGTTCTGGTGCCCGAGCTGTCAGACCTGACAGTCCCGCACCTGACGCCGAGGGTGAATTGCGCGCCCGACACGCCGGGACACCGGCGCGAGATTCACTCCCGGCGCGAGGTTGGTACCGGTCAGTCGACCGGGACGCCGAGCGCCCGGTACACCTCGTTGCTCAGGGCGACACTGCGCGGGTCGGCGTTGGCCTTACTCGCGTCGAAGCGGTTCGACACGTAGCTATAACCGATCCGGTGTTCCAGGTCGACGAACGCGAACGAGCCGCCCAGCCCGCCGTGTCCGAAGATGTGTGGGTTAGGTCCGTTGATGCAGCGCTGATTGAGCATGTAGCCAAGACCCCAGCCATGGTCGGCGACTCGCGGTCCGAGCACCAGGTCGGGCTCGAAACCCCCCTGGCACACCCGGACCTGTTCCATGTGTTCACGGCTGAGCAGCTTCTCCTGGGCCAGCGCGTTGTAGAACGTCGCCATCCCCAATGCGGACACCTGCGCGTTTGTGCCCGGGAACTCCAACTGGCGCCACAGGTGCAGGTTCTCGGTGTCGAGATCGTCGTCGGCCAGAAATCCCATCGAGATCGCCATCCCGGCCTTGGGATGCTCGTCGAGGCTCGTCGGATCGCTGGGAGCCTGTAGTTCGGCCAGCAGCTGCCGCCCGGTCGGTTTGTTCACCCGCTCGGCGCAGCGGAGTTGCTCACTCGCAGTCAGTCCGATGTGCACCTCGGCGCCGAGAGGACCCGCGATCTCGGTGCGCAGGTACTGGCCGACGGTGCGGCCGGTGACCCGCCGCAACACCTCGCCGAGGATGAAGCCGAAGGTGGTCATGTGATAGCCCTGCGCGGTGCCCGGCTCCCACCAGGGCTCGGCGATGGCCAGTTGCCCACAGACGTAGTCCCAGTCGCAGAGTTGTTCGGTGGTCAACCGGGTGCGGGGGCCGATCACCCCGGATCGGTGACTCATCACCATGGCCAGGGTGATGGCTTCTTTACCGGCTTGCCCGAACTCGGGCCAGTACCGGGAGATCGGCGCGTGCAGGTCCAGCTCACCACGGTCGGCGAGCTGGTGGATACACGTGGACGTCAGGCCCTTGGTGCCGGACAGCACCGTGGTAAGGGTGTCTTCTCGCCAGGGGCGGGTGGCGGCGGCGTCGGCGTGACCGCCCCACAGATTGACGACGAGATCTCCGTCAACCCAGACGGCGACCGCTGCGCCTACTTCTTCGCGCAGTACGAAATTGCGCTCGAACGCGTCGCGCACTTCGGCGAAGTCCGACGCGCACAAGCCGTGAACGCTGACGCTTTTGCCGTCGCTCATGGCGCCTTTCTGATCGAGCAGAGCGTGAGCTCAGAGCGGGCGACGGGAATCGAACCCGCGTAGCTAGTTTGGAAGACTAGGGCTCTACCATTGAGCTACGCCCGCAAGTGTTAGTCGACCGAGACTGTACGTGGTGGCGGAGATCAAATCTAATCGATGCAGTCATGTGACCGCTCCGTGAACTGTCAGGTCCCCGGAGGTCTCTGCGGGCCCGGCGCTGCCGGGCCGTAGGATCGCGTGGTCAGCGCGGGGTGTAGCGCAGCTTGGTAGCGCATCCGCTTTGGGAGCGGAAGGCCGCAGGTTCAAATCCTGTCACCCCGACCAGCACGCCAGTGCATCGCCGAACGCAGTAAACGACATACTGAGGAGCACGCCGTGAAGAGCACCGTGACGCAGTTGAGCCCCACCCGGGTTCGCATCAACGTGGAGGTGCCGTTCCCAGAACTCGAACCGGATTTTCAGCGGGCGTACAAGGAGCTGGCCAAGCAGATTCGGCTGCCCGGCTTCCGCCCCGGCAAGGCGCCGGCGCGCCTGCTCGAGGCGCGGTTCGGACGCGAGGCGCTACTGGACCAGGTCATCGAGGACGCCGTGCCCAGCCGGTACGGGCAGGCGCTCACCGAGTCCGACGTGCAACCGATCGGCCGGCCCAATATCCAGGTGACCCATAAGGAATACGGTGAGGAGCTGCAATTCTTCGCTGAGGTCGACGTCCGCCCCAAGCTGGAGATTCCCGATCTGGACGCACTAACCGTCTCGGTCGACCCCGTCGAGGTCACCGACGACGAAGTGGACGCCGAACTGCAGTCCCTGCGCGCCCGGTTCGGCACCCTGACCGGGGTGGACCGGCCGGTGCAAACCGGCGACTTCGTCTCGATCGACCTCTCGGCGACGGTCGACGGTGAAGAGGTGCCGAACGCCGCTGCCGAAGGCCTGTCCCACGAGGTGGGCTCCGGCAGGCTGATCGCGGGTCTGGACGACGCGCTCGTCGGGTTGGCGGTCGACGAGTCCAAGGTGTTCACCGCCAAGCTGGCCACCGGCGAACACGCCGGGCAGGACGCCGAGGTCACTGTCACGGTCAAGTCGATCAAGGAACGCGAACTGCCTGAGCCCGACGACGAGTTCGCGCAGCTCGCCAGCGAGTTCGACACCATCGACGAGCTGCGGGCCAGCCTCCGCGAGCAGGTGCGCAACACCAAGCGCGCTCAGCAGGCCGACCAGGTCCGCAACGCCGCGCTGGATGCCCTGCTCGAGCAGGTGGACGTGCCGGTGCCGGATGCCATCGTGCGGTCGCAGGTCGACGAGACGCTGCAGGCGGCGATGAGCGGTCTCAATCAGGACCAGGCCAAGTTCAACGAGGTGCTCGAACAACAGGGCTCCTCGCGCGCGGAGTTCGACGCCGAGGCGCGCCTGGCCGCTGAGAACAACGTCAAGCGTCAGCTGCTACTCGACGCCATCGCCGACCAGCTGGACGTCCAGGTCGGACAGGAAGACCTCACCGAGCGGCTCGTGATGACGTCGCGGCAGTACGGCATCGAACCCCAGCAGCTATTCGCCTACCTGCAGGAGAACAACCAGCTCGCGGCCATGTTCGCTGACGTGCGGCGCGGATTGGCCGTCGCCGCGGTGATCGAGAAGGCGACGGTTATCGACACCGACGGCAACGCCGTCGACACCAGTGAGTTCTTCGGTAAGCGGCACGCGGACCATGACGATGACCATGAGCACGAGCACGAGCACGAGCACGAGCACGAGCACGAGCACGAGCATGAGCACGAGCATGAGCACGAGCATGACCATGACGAGCCTGCCGAACCCGTGGCGTCGAACACCGAATCAGAAACCGAAACAGAAGAGGCCGACACGGCCGATGAACCCACCGCATGACGCTGTGAGCGAACGCGCCCGTTTCAGGGGGTCAAACGGTGGGTCGGGTTGGTTAGTGTCGGTGCAATAAGGAACACGAGAAAGCAGGTAACTCAGTCGTGACTGACATGCGTTCGAACTCGTTGGGTCTCAACCTCACCGACTCCGTCTATGAGCGCTTGCTTTCCGAGCGCATCATCTTCCTGGGCTCGGAGGTGAACGACGAAGTCGCCAACCGGTTGTGTGCGCAGATTCTGCTGCTCGCCGCCGAGGATGCGGACAAAGACATCAACCTCTACATCAACTCCCCGGGCGGATCGATCAGCGCCGGGATGGCCATCTACGACACCATGGTGCTGGCGCCCTGCGACATCGCGACCTACGCCATGGGCATGGCCGCCTCGATGGGGGAGTTCCTGCTGGCGGCGGGCACCAAGGGCAAGCGCTACGCGCTGCCGCACGCCCGCATACTGATGCACCAGCCGCTGGGCGGGGTTACAGGTAGTGCGGCCGACATCGCCATCCAGGCCGAGCAGTTCGCCGTCATCAAGAAAGAGATGTTCCGGCTCAACGCCGAGTTCACCGGCCAGCCCATCGAGCGCATCGAAGCGGACTCCGACCGCGACCGCTGGTTCACCGCGCCGGAAGCCCTTGAGTACGGCTTCGTCGACCACATCATCACTCGCGCCGCCCACATCACCAACGGAGAAGCCCGATGAATCCTCTGCATCCTCAGACCCAACCGCGGGCGCGCTACATCCTCCCGTCGTTCATCGAGCACTCCAGTTTCGGGGTCAAGGAATCCAACCCGTACAACAAGCTGTTCGAGGAGCGCATCATCTTCCTCGGTGTCCAGGTCGACGACGCATCGGCCAACGACATCATGGCGCAGCTACTGGTGCTGGAGTCGCTGGATCCCGACCGCGACATCACCATGTACATCAACTCGCCGGGCGGCGGCTTCACTTCGCTGATGGCTATCTACGACACCATGCAGTACGTGCGGGCCGACATCCAGACCGTGTGCCTCGGTCAGGCGGCCTCGGCCGCCGCGGTGCTGCTGGCCGCCGGCACCCCCGGCAAGCGCATGGCGCTGCCGAACGCGCGGGTGCTGATCCACCAGCCGTCGCTCTCGGGCGTGATCCAGGGGCAGTTCTCCGACCTGGAGATTCAGGCCGCCGAGATCGAGCGGATGCGGACCCTGATGGAGACCACGCTGGCCCGCCACACCGGCAAAGATGCCGCGACGATCCGCAAGGACACCGACCGGGACAAAATCCTCACGGCCGAAGAAGCCAAGGACTACGGCATCATCGACACCGTTTTGGAGTACCGGAAGCTCTCCGCCCAGAACGCCTGACGGCGCGCGTGAATCCGCCGACCAGACGCGAAATCGCCCCGGAACCCGGGTTCCGGGGCGATTTCGCGTCTGCCCGCGGGACAGCTCACGGTAGGGTTGGGGCGTCGTTGGTGTAACGACCGCGACACGCCAGAGACACGTAATGCGCGTCTCGACGAGTGGCGGGCGTGGTCGGGCGATATGTTCATTCACACCAGAAGCGCCACCCGAGTGAAAACGAGCGAATACCAAGGAAGCTATTCGGCGTTAACGGTCGCGACAGGCCGGAACAAACGGGTAGCGTCGTGGAAGACACGCGGCAAGCAAGACGAACGGCGACACAGGAAGTAGGCCCTGAGGCATCATGGCGCGCATCGGAGACGGCGGTGACCTGCTTAAGTGCTCGTTCTGCGGGAAGAGCCAGAAGCAAGTCAAGAAACTCATTGCGGGCCCCGGTGTGTACATCTGCGATGAGTGCATCGACCTCTGCAACGAGATCATCGAAGAAGAGCTCGCCGACGCGGACGATGTGAAGCTCGACGAACTGCCCAAGCCCATCGAGATCCGAGACTTCCTCGAGGGCTACGTCATCGGGCAGGACACCGCCAAGCGGACGCTGGCCGTCGCCGTGTACAACCACTACAAGCGGATCCAGGCGGGCGAGAAGGGCCGCGACTCCCGGTACGAGCCGGTCGAGCTGACGAAGTCCAACATCCTGATGTTGGGACCCACCGGCTGCGGCAAGACCTACCTCGCGCAGACGCTGGCCAAGATGCTCAACGTGCCGTTCGCCATCGCAGACGCCACCGCGCTGACCGAGGCCGGCTACGTCGGTGAGGACGTCGAGAACATTTTGCTCAAGCTCATCCAGGCCGCGGACTACGACGTCAAGCGCGCCGAGACGGGCATCATCTACATTGACGAGGTCGACAAGATCGCCCGCAAGAGCGAGAACCCCTCGATCACGCGTGATGTGTCCGGTGAAGGTGTGCAGCAGGCACTGCTGAAGATCCTGGAAGGCACCCAGGCCTCGGTTCCGCCGCAGGGTGGTCGCAAACACCCGCACCAGGAGTTCATTCAGATCGACACCACCAACGTGCTGTTCATCGTGGCGGGGGCGTTCGCCGGTCTGGAAAAGATCATCTACGAGCGGGTCGGCAAGCGCGGTCTGGGCTTCGGCGCCGAGGTGCGCTCCAAGGCCGAGATCGACACCACCGACCACTTCGCCGAAGTGATGCCCGAGGACTTGATCAAGTTCGGGTTGATTCCGGAGTTCATCGGGCGTCTTCCGGTGGTCGCCTCGGTGACCAACCTCGATAAGGAGTCGCTGGTCAAAATCCTGTCGGAGCCGAAGAACGCGCTGGTCAAGCAGTACACCCGGCTGTTCGAGATGGACGGGGTGGAGCTCGAGTTCACTGACGATGCACTCGATGCGATCGCCGACCAAGCGATCCACCGCGGAACCGGCGCCCGTGGCCTGCGCGCCATCATGGAGGAAGTCCTGCTACCGGTGATGTACGACATCCCGAGCCGGGACGACGTCGCCAAGGTGGTCGTCACCAAGGAGACGGTGCAGGACAACGTGCTGCCTACGATCGTGCCTCGCAAGCCGTCCCGCTCCGAGCGTCGCGACAAGAGCGCCTAGCCCTTCATTTCAATCCGCGAAGCCGACGTGACAGTTCCTGTCGCTGGGGGTGTTCGCCGGTGTGGGCTTCGCCCTGCATCTGATCGCAATGCCGGAAACGGGCTCTCCGCGCTGACGCCCCGACAAAGTGACCAATACCACAGTTTTGCCGATGCTTGCCGCCACCGTCACCCTGACATCGGCTTTTGCCTGCGTACTCGCCGGTAACCAGCATGTCAGGACGGGTGTACACCCTTGAAGAAGTGTCATAATCGGTACCGCCAGTGACATCAAACGTGACAGCGGAGACGGCACTCCGGCGCGCGTAACCTGGAGTGAAGTGGTGTGCCTGCCCGGATACCAAGTTGGAAGGCGGAGACGTGAATCCGAACGGCAACGGCGCCGGGGAAGAGTCTCAGAACGGGTCCACTCGGCAGCGCTTGGAAAATGTCGTCATCCGATTCGCGGGTGACTCCGGCGACGGCATGCAGCTGACCGGTGACCGATTCACTTCGGAGGCGGCGCTTTTCGGCAACGACCTGGCCACCCAGCCCAACTATCCGGCTGAGATCCGCGCTCCCGCCGGCACATTGCCCGGCGTTTCGTCCTTCCAGATCCAGATCGCCGACTACGACATCCTGACCGCCGGCGACCGGCCCGACGTGCTGGTCGCCATGAACCCCGCTGCGCTGAAAGCCAATATCGGTGACCTCCCGCGCGGCGGAATGGTGATTGCGAATTCCGACGAATTCACCAAGCGCAATCTCACCAAAGTCGGTTATGTGACCAACCCACTCGAGTCCGACGAGCTCGAGGAATACGTCGTACACGCGGTGCCGATGACCACGCTCACCCTGGGAGCCGTCGAAGCAATCGGCGCGACGAAGAAGGACGGGCAGCGCGCCAAGAACATGTTCGCCCTCGGCCTGCTGTCGTGGATGTACGGGCGGCCGGTCCAGACCAGCGAGACCTTCATCAGGGAGAAGTTCGCGCGCAAGCCCGACGTCGCCGAGGCCAACGTGCTGGCGCTGAAAGCGGGATGGAATTACGGCGAGACCACCGAGGCCTTCGGCACCACGTACGAAGTGTCCAAGGCCTCGCTACCCGCCGGCGAATACCGGCAGATCTCCGGTAACACCGCACTCGCGTACGGCATCGTCGCAGCCGGCCAACTCGCCAACAAGCAGGTGGTTCTCGGCAGCTATCCCATCACCCCGGCCTCGGACATCCTGCACGAGTTGTCCAAGCACAAGAACTTCAACGTCATCACCTTCCAGGCCGAGGACGAGATCGGCGGAATCTGCGCCGCCATCGGGGCGTCCTACGGCGGCGCACTCGGCGTCACCAGCACGTCGGGTCCGGGTATCTCGCTGAAGTCTGAGGCTATGGGTCTGGCGGTGATGACCGAACTGCCGCTGATCGTCGTCGATGTCCAACGCGGCGGACCGTCCACCGGTCTGCCCACCAAGACCGAGCAGGCCGACCTGCTGCAGGCGCTGTTCGGGCGAAACGGCGAGTCACCGGTGGCGGTATTGGCGCCGCGGTCTCCCGCTGACTGCTTCGACACGGCGCTGGAGGCGGTGCGGATCGCGGTGTCGTACCACACCCCGGTGATCGTGCTGTCCGACGGCGCCATCGCCAACGGCTCCGAGCCGTGGGCCATTCCAGACGTCAGCTCGCTCAAGCCGATCAAGCACATCTTTGCCAAACCGGGTGAACCCTTCGAGCCCTATGCCCGGCACAAGGACACCCTCGCGCGGCAGTTCGCGGTGCCGGGTACCGCGGGTCTCGAACACCGCATCGGAGGCCTGGAAGCGGCAAACGGCTCCGGCGACATCTCCTATGACCCCACCAACCACGATCTGATGGTTCGGATACGCAAAGCCAAGATCGACGGCATCAGCGTTCCGGACCTCGAAGTCGACGACCCCACCGGTGACGCCGAACTGTTGCTGCTCGGATGGGGCAGTTCCTACGGACCAATCGGCGAAGCATGTCGGCGTGCGCGCCGCAGGGGCACCAAGGTAGCGCATGCCCACTTGCGTCACTTGAGCCCGTTCCCGGCGAATCTGGGCGATGTCCTGCACCGCTACCCCAAAGTGGTCTGTCCGGAGATGAACATGGGCCAGCTGGCGATGTTGTTGCGCGCCAAGTACCTCGTCGACGTCAAATCGGTCACGAAGGTCAAGGGTGTGTCGTTCCTGGCAGACGAGATAGGACGGTTCATCCGGGCGGCGCTGGCCGGGAGACTGACCGAGCTGGAGCAGGACAAGACGATCATCGCCAGACTGTCGGCAGCCACCGTGGAAGCGGGGGTCAGCGCGTGAGGCGAGGCACAGTGAGGAGGAGCGGCGCCAATGACTAGCCCGATCGGCAGCGACCTTGGTGTAACTCCCAAGTCGACAAAGAACGACGGCGTGCCCACGCTGTCTGTTGAAGACCAGCCGCAGAAGGGCAAGGACTTCACCAGCGACCAGGAGGTGCGCTGGTGCCCGGGATGCGGCGACTACGTCATCCTCAACACCATCCGCAACTTCTTGCCCGAACTCGGTCTGCGTCGCGAGAATATCGTGTTCATCAGTGGTATCGGCTGCTCCAGCCGGTTCCCTTACTACCTGGAGACATACGGATTCCACTCGATTCACGGTCGGGCACCGGCCATCGCCACGGGGCTGGCGCTGGCGCGCGAGGACTTGTCCGTGTGGGTGGTCACCGGCGACGGCGATGCGTTGTCGATCGGGGGCAACCATCTGATTCACGCGCTGCGCCGCAACGTGAATATCACCATCTTGTTGTTCAACAACCGAATTTACGGACTCACCAAGGGCCAGTACTCGCCGACGTCGGAGATCGGCAAGGTCACCAAGTCGACGCCGATGGGCTCGCTCGACCACCCGTTCAATCCGGTATCGCTGGCACTGGGCGCCGAAGCGACTTTCGTTGGCCGCGCGCTGGATTCAGATCGTGCCGGACTGACGGAAGTACTGCGGGCCGCAGCGCAGCATCGCGGTGCCGCGCTGGTCGAGATCATGCAGGACTGCCCGATCTTCAACGACGGCTCGTTCGACGCGCTCCGCAAGGAGGGCGCCGAAGAGCGGGTGATCAAAGTCCGACAAGGAGAACCGATTGTTTTCGGGGCCAACGGCGAGTACTGCGTGGTGAAATCCGGTTTCGGTCTGGACGTCGCCAAGACCGCCGACGTGGCCCAAGAGGAGATAGTGGTGCACGACGCGCACACCGACGATTCGGCGTACGCGTTCGCGCTGTCCCGGTTGTCGGATCAGAACCTCGACCACATGGTGATGGGTATCTTCCGCGACATCAGCCGACCCACCTACGATGACGCCGCCCGCTCACAGGTAGAGTCCGCCCGAAATTCGATCCCATCGGATCAAGCCGCGTTGCAGTCGCTGCTGCGCGGGCGTGATACCTGGACCGTGGACTGAGGTGGCTAGTGGCTGAGGACGTTTCACTGGCCGGCGTCATCGTCGCCGGCGGCGAATCCCGGCGGATGGGCCGGGACAAGGCCACCCTGCCGGTGCCCGGCGGTACGGGCACGATGGTGGAGCGGGTGGTCGACGTTGTCTCCCAACGTTGTTCACCGGTGTATGTGATGGCGGCGCCGGGACAACCGCTGCCCGCGCTGCCGGTTACCGTCCTGCGCGACGAAGTGCGCGGGCTGGGTCCGCTGCCGGCGACCGGGCGCGGACTGCGGGCGGCCGCGGCGGCCGGGGCGCGCTATGCATTCGTGGCTGCGGTCGATATGCCCTCGCTCACAGTGGATTTGATCGATGAACTCTTCCGTCTTGCCGTTGAGACCAACGCCGAGGTGGTCATGCCCTGGGACGGCCGCAGTCACTACCTGGCCGCCGTATATCGCACGGATCTGGCTGCCCGCATCGACGACCTGGTAGCCGCCGGTGCGCGCAAGATGAGCGACCTGATCGACGCGTCGGATTCTCAGCAGATCGTGCTGACGGACACGGGGGCGCTGGCCAATATCAATACAGTGGACGATCTGCGGGCTCCGGTTCGCCCCGGTCGCTAACCGGCCGATTGGTCATTTCGTCGATACCGGCAAAGTCATTGCGGTTTTTGCCTACGGATGCGGCAGCGATTGATACTTGCATCCGCGGCGTACGCAGTCCGCATTTCCCGACCGTCGGGCCCGGGTGTGCTTTCGTGCCGAAAAAGATTCGGCTTCACCACGCTTTTCAGGCACGACTTGCGCTAGCCGCGCCTCCTGAGATCTGCCCGGACAAGAGTTCACCCCTGGTAATCGTGCGTGAAACTCCTTGTCCATAAGCGCAATTGGTGCACAAATCGCTGTTGTTACCAAATTGGGCGGGATCGCGCGCGGCAATCTTTGCAGGCCGTTGCAATGGTGCGTATTTCGACAGCACTGGCGCCTGAGGCGCACCGAATTATTTGAAACCGCCTTGCCGGCAGCGAGTTTAGCGCATGTGGGCCGCGTCACGTCCCGTCGTACTGCCGCACGTTGTTGTTCGCGCGTCACATAGCGAAGTCGGTGTCCCAGTTCACAATTTGTGCGTGATTCGGCTCACGGAAAGTTTGACGTCGCACTCGATCGAGGCCGGCCTGAAACGCTCGTCTGACCTGCGGCAACCATTACTACGCCGCGTCGTGATCGGCTCGTTATCAGAACGAGATTCCCGTTCGCGCGAGGTGACGAATCCAAATCGTTATCGTACGGTCCTTCTAGCCCGAAAAGAGGGCAGCTAAAGGTAGTTACCACAATTGAATCCACGCAGCCGCGTGTGAGCGGAGCGGGAGACGGGCCCTGGACGGGGAGCCGCCCCGCAGGCGTCGGCCAGCAGCCGCGCCGGGCAGATCAGGCCCTCCGCTGTCGTGCCGAAACGAGACGGCACGCCCTGAAGCGATCTCAGCGTCCCCTGACGCATCAAGCAACACCCAACCCACCTCGGTGGGCTGTCTTCAGCGCGCGCGCAACGAAAGGAATAGTGTTGAAGAACGTCCGCAAGACGCTCATTGTCGCCGCGATTACCGGGACACTCGTGACCGTGCCGACCACCGGCATCGCTCATGCGGATGTCCAGGGCGTGGACCCCAGTGTCGCTCCCGGTTTCGACCCGGGTCTGCCGGCCCCCGACGCGCCGGCTGCGGAGAACGCGGGGTTCGACCCGAACCCGCCGGCCCCGGACGCTCCGCCCGTCGACGCCCCGCCTGCCGACGCGCCGCCGGCCGACGCGCCGCCGGCCCCCGAGTTCGTGGGTTTCGACCCCAACCCGCCGGCCCCGGACGCCCCGCCCGTCGATCAGCCTCCCGCGCCCGCCCCGGTGAAGGCGTACAGCGTCAACTGGGACGCGATCGCCCAGTGTGAGTCCGGTGGTAATTGGTCGATCAGCACCGGCAATGGATACGCCGGTGGCCTGCAGTTCACCTCCGGCACCTGGCGTGCTAACGGTGGCTCGGGCTCGCCGGCCGGCGCCAGCCGCGAGGAGCAGATCCGCGTGGCTGAGAACGTCCTGCACTCGCAGGGCATCGGAGCATGGCCGGTCTGTGGCCGCCGCGGCTGACCAGCTGAAAACCAGATAGGCGCGCACGCGCGCGACGAATGCCGGGTTGTACAGCCCGGCATTCGTCGTTTCCGGGCCGCTCGCAGAGTCGTCGTGGGGCCGGGAGTAGCGTCGGCCGAGTGACTGACACGGCACGTGAGTTCGACATCATCGTCTACGGGGCCACCGGCTTCGTCGGGAAGCTGACCGCCGAATATCTCGCTCGGGCAGCAGGCGACGCCCGAATCGCGTTGGCCGGCAGGTCGACTGATCGCCTGGCGGCGGTGCGCAAGACCCTGGGGCCCGCCGCGCAGGCCTGGCCACTGGTGACCGCCGACGCCACCTCTGAGGCATCGTTGCAGGAGATGGCTGCCCGTACCCGGGTGGTCATCACCACGGTGGGTCCGTACACCCGCTACGGGTTGCCTCTGGTGGCGGCGTGCGCCGCGGCCGGCACCGACTACGCCGACCTGACCGGCGAGGCCAACTTCATGCGCGAGAGCGTGGACCTCTATCACAAGCAGGCGGAGGACACCGGTGCCCGGATCGTGCATGCCTGCGGATTCGACTCCGTACCTTCGGACCTGACCGTCTACGCGCTGTTCCGTGCCGCGCAGGACGATGGCGCGGGCGAGTTGACCGAGACCAACTTCGTGGTCCGGTCCATGCGGGGCGGCGCATCCGGCGGCACCATCGCCTCAGGCGTGGAAATCATGCGCACGGCTGCCGCCGACCCCGAAGCGCGCCGCCAGATGGCCGATCCGTACACCCTGAGCACCGACCGCGGCGCGGAGCCCGAGTTGGGTGCACAACCGGACCTGACGATGCGCCGCGGTAGTGCAATCGCGCCGGAACTGGCCGGCGTGTGGACGGCAGCATTTCCGATGGCGCCGTCCAATACGCGGGTGGTGCGGCGCAGCAACTCACTACTGAATTGGGCTTATGGCCGCCAATTTCGCTACACCGAAACCATGAGTGTGGGCTCGTCGCCGTTGGCGCCCGTCGCCTCGGCCGTCATGACCGGGTTTTCCAACGCCTTCTTTGCCCTTGGCGGTCGTTTCCTGGATCGCGTGCCGCCCAAGCTGTTGGAGCGCGTGCTTCCCAAGTCCGGCAGCGGGCCGAGCGCGACGGCTCGCGAGCGCGGCTACTACAAGGTGGAGACGTACACCACCACCACCTCGGGTGCCCGCTACGTGGCGCGCATGGAGCAGCGCGGAGATCCGGGTTACAAGGCCACCTCCGTGCTGCTGGGGGAGTGCGGTCTGGCCCTGGCCAAGGACCGCGACAAGCTGTCTGACCTGCACGGCGTGCTGACCCCGGCGGCGGCGATGGGCGATGCGTTGTTGGCGCGATTCCCACACGCAGGTATCTCGTTGCAGACCGAGCGGTTAAATTGACGTGCCAGTTAAAATCCGCGTGAGCAAAGGGTGTTGATTCGGTTTGGGTGCGTCTATTGTCGTAGCTGCTCGTCTCCTCCCAGCGACAAAGGTGGGTCACGATGACCGGTCTGGACGATCTCTACGCGCAGATTCCCACCTCGGACATCGCCTCGAAGCTGGGGGCGGAACAGGACGAAGTCGATAAGGCGGTGCACACGCTGGTGCCGGTGCTCCTCAGCGGCTTGCAGCACACGTCGCAGGATCCCGAGCACGCCAGCAAGATCGAGGATGCCGCCAGCGGTCACGCGGCGCGCGGACTGCTCGACGCCGGCGGCGGTCTCGACCAGGTCGACGAGAAGGACGGGCACCAGGCGGTCGCGACACTGTTCGGGGGCAAGGACACCGGCGAAGTCGCCGCCGCACTGGCCGGTGGCGGTGCCGGCAACAGCGATCTGCTCAAGCAATTGCTACCCGTCGTGCTACCAATCGTGTTGGCGTACATCGGAAAACAGCTCAGCTCCGGCGGCCCGGCGGAGAGCACCACATCGCAGCAACGCGGCTCCGGCGGCGGGTTGGGCGATATCCTGGGCAGCATTCTGGGTGGCGGCAACGACAAGTCGCTGGGCGGCATTCTCGGCAGTGTGCTGGGCGGTAAGGGTGGCGGCCTCGGCGACATTCTCGGAGGCCTGCTCGGCGGCAAGAAATAACCGGCGGCACAACAGGATTGCGCTGAGCGCAAGTCTGTCTCAGTCGCGTCGCGATCACTGGTTTTGAGGTCCCGCAAACAATTTAGGTACGGAGAGGAAGACTCATGGCAGACAGGCTCACCGAAGGGCAGAAGCTGGTGAAGGGGGAGTCACTGATCTCCAACAACGGCGCCTACACCCTGACCCTGCAGGACGACGGCAACTTGGTGCTGGCCGTGTGGGGTAAGCCGATCTGGGCCACCGCCACCAACGGTCAGGATGTGGTGCGCGCCGAGGTACAGACCGATGGCAACTTCGTGCTGTACACCGCCGACAAGCCGGTCTGGCACAGCGACACCAAAGGCAAAAAGCAGGTTCAGCTCGTTCTGCAGGACGACCGGAATCTGGTGCTCTACGCGGCCGACGGACCGGCATGGTCGACCAAGACCGAAACCGACGGGCCGCCACCGCCCAACCCCGACGCGCAAGCTGCTCCAGACGATTTCGACGACAAGGGCATCTCGCAGGATGGGCCCGAACCCGCGGAGAACGCTCTTTCCGAACCGCCGGCCGAGCCGGCAACCCAAGCCCCGCCCACCGAACCCGAACCCGCCGCACGCACGTACACGGTCCAGTCTGGTGACACACTGTGGGCAATCGCCGAGCGGTTCTACGGCGACGGCAGCAAGTACCAGGTGATCGCCGACGCCAGCGGAGTGCCAAATCCCGACCTCATTTACCCCGGCCAGGTGCTCACCATCCCGTAATCGCCCGATCTGTTTCACCTGTGGGTTCAGGCCCTTACACGGGCGCGGCCGGCGGTTCCTAGAATTGACCGGTGACCGCCAGCCCCCGCCCCGCCGATGACCAGCTGCCCAAGTCCTGGGATCCGGCCGCGATGGAGGGCGCGATCTACCGGAAGTGGCTGGATGCCGGTTATTTCACCGCCGACCCCGCCAGCACCAAACCGGCGTATTGCATCGTGCTCCCGCCGCCGAACGTGACCGGCAGCCTGCACATGGGTCACGCGCTGGAACACACGATGATGGACGCGCTGACCCGCCGCAAGCGCATGCAGGGTTACGAGGTGCTCTGGCAGCCGGGTATGGACCATGCCGGCATCGCCACCCAGAGCGTGGTGGAAAAGCAGCTGTCGGTTGACGGCAAGACCAAAGAAGATTTCGGCCGAGAGCTATTCGTCGAGAAGGTGTGGGATTGGAAGCGGGAATCCGGTGGCGCGATCGGTGGCCAGATGCGCAGGCTCGGGGATGGCGTGGACTGGAGCCGCGACCGCTTCACCATGGACGAGGGCCTGTCGCGGGCCGTGCGGACCATCTTCAAGCGCCTCTACGACGACGGACTGATCTATCAGGCCGAGCGGCTGGTCAACTGGTCACCGGTGCTCGAGACGGCGATCTCCGACCTCGAGGTCAATTACCAGGATGTCGAAGGCGAGCTGGTGTCGTTCCGGTACGGCTCGCTCGACGACTCGCAACCTCACATCGTGGTCGCGACCACCCGGGTCGAGACCATGTTGGGGGACACCGCCATCGCGGTCCATCCCGACGACGACCGCTACCGCCACCTGGTGGGCACCAGACTGCCGCATCCGTTCGTGGATCGCGAGATGATCGTCGTCGCCGATGAACATGTCGATCCCGAATTCGGCACCGGCGCAGTCAAAGTCACGCCCGCTCATGATCCCAACGACTTCGAGATCGGAATGCGCCACCAGCTGCCGATGCCTTCGATCATGGACGCCAAGGGCAGAATCGCCGACACCGGAACGCAATTCGACGGCATGGACCGGTTCGAGGCCCGCGTCAAGGTGCGCGAAGCACTGGCCGACCAAGGCCGGATAGTCGAGGAGAAGCGTCCCTACCTGCACAGCGTCGGGCACTCCGAGCGCAGCGGGGAACCCATCGAACCGCGGCTGTCGCTGCAGTGGTGGGTCCGGGTGGAATCGATGGCCAAGGCCGCCGGTGACGCGGTCCGCAACGGCGACACCGTGATTCACCCCGCCAGCTTGGAGCCGCGCTGGTTCGCCTGGGTGGACGACATGCACGACTGGTGCATCTCGCGGCAGCTGTGGTGGGGCCACCGCATCCCCATCTGGTACGGGCCCAACGGCGAGATGGTGTGCGTGGGTCCCGATGACACGCCGCCGCAGGGTTGGCGGCAGGACCCCGACGTGCTGGACACCTGGTTCTCCTCGGCGTTGTGGCCGTTCTCCACCCTGGGCTGGCCGGCTAAGACGGCGGCGCTGGAAAAGTTTTATCCGACAAGCGTGCTGGTCACCGGCTACGACATCCTGTTCTTCTGGGTGGCCCGGATGATGATGTTCGGCACCTATGTCGGCGGTGACGACGCCATCACGCTCGACGGCCGTCGCGGTCCCCAGGTGCCCTTTACCGACGTGTTCCTGCACGGACTGATCCGCGACGAGTTCGGCCGCAAGATGAGCAAGTCCAAAGGCAACGTCATCGACCCGCTGGACTGGATCGACACCTTCGGAGCCGACGCGCTGCGTTTCACCCTGGCCCGCGGCGCCAGCCCGGGCGGCGACCTGGCCATCGGCGAGGACGCGGTGCGGGCTTCGCGCAACTTCGGCACCAAACTGTTCAACGCCACCCGGTACGCGCTGATGAACGGCGCCGCCCTGGCGCCGCTGCCGCCACTGGAGCAGCTGACCGAAGCAGATCGCTGGATACTGGGCCGGTTGGAAGAGGTTCGTGCCGAGGTCGATGCCGCCTTCGACGGCTATGAGTTCAGCCGCGCCTGCGAAGCGCTCTACCACTTCGCCTGGGACGAATTCTGCGACTGGTATGTCGAACTGGCTAAAACGCAACTGGCCCAGGGTCTTTCGGCCACCACCGCGGTCCTGGCCGCCGGTCTCGACACCCTGCTGCGGCTACTGCACCCGGTGATCCCGTTCATCAGCGAGGCGCTGTGGCAGGCCCTCACCGCTCAGGAGTCGCTGGTGATCGCGGAATGGCCCAAGTCATCCGGCATCGGGCTGGATGCGGTTGCCGCACAACGCATCACCGATATGCAGAAGCTGGTGACCGAGGTGCGCAGGTTCCGCAGCGATCAGGGTCTGGCCGACCGGCAGAAGGTGCCGGCCCGGCTGCTCGGCGCGGCGGAGGCCGGCCTGAGTAACCAGGTGCCCGCCGTGACGTCATTGGCCTGGCTTACCGCACCGGGCGACGATTTTCGTGCGTCGGCGGCTGTGGAAGTGCGGCTCAGCTCCGGCACGGTGGTGGTCGAACTCGACACCTCGGGCACGATCGACGTGGCCGCCGAACGCCGGCGTCTGGAAAAGGACTTGGCCGCGGCGCACAAGGAGCTGGCATCCACCGCGGCCAAGCTCGGCAACGCGGACTTCCTTGCCAAGGCGCCGCAAGCCGTCGTCGACAAAATCCGGACGCGCCAACAGGTGGCCCGGGAAGAGACCGACCGGATCAGCGCCAAGTTAGCTGCCTTGCAATGACACCGGAATCGCAGGACGGGGGATCGGGCACTCGGCCGACGCCCACCCCGGACGAGGTCGCCGCCCTGCTGCAGGTGGAACATCTGCTGGATCAACGTTGGCCAGAGACCCGCATCGAGCCCAGCCTGACCCGGATCAGCGCACTGATGGACCTGCTCGGGTCACCGCAATTGAGCTACCCGTCGATCCACATCGCCGGAACCAACGGCAAGACCTCGGTGGCGCGGATGATCGACGCACTGGTCACCGCGCTGCAACAGCGCACCGGTCGCACCACCAGCCCGCACCTGCAGTCGGCGGTCGAACGCATCTCGATCGACGGCCAGCCCATCACTCCCGCGCAGTACGTGGACACCTACCGGGAGATCGAGCCGTTCGTGCAGATGGTCGACCAGCAGTCGCAAGCCGGGGGCGGCCCGGCGATGAGCAAGTTCGAGGTGCTCACCGCGATGGCGTTCGCGGCGTTTGCCGATGCCCCGGTCGACGTCGCGGTGGTGGAGGTCGGCATGGGCGGACGGTGGGACGCCACCAACGTGCTCAACGCGCCGGTAGCCGTCATCACCCCGGTAAGCCTCGACCATGTCGAATACCTCGGTGGTGACATAGCGAGCATCGCCGGTGAGAAGGCCGGCATCATCACCCGGGCGCCGGAGGGCGCGCCGGACACCGTCGCGGTGATCGGGCGACAGGTCCCCGAGGCGATGGAAGTGCTGCTCGCCCAGACGGTGCGCGCGGACGCCGCGGTCGCTCGGCAGGACTCGGAGTTCGCGGTGCTCGACCGGCAAGTGGCCATCGGCGGACAGATGCTGCAGTTGCAGGGCCTCGGCGGGGTATATCCGGACATCTTCCTGCCGCTGCACGGAGAACATCAGGCGCACAACGCGGCGCTGGCGCTCGCCGCCGTCGAGGCGTTCTTCGGCGCCGGCGCGCAGCGTCAATTGGACATGGACGCCGTACGCGCCGGTTTCGCCGCCGTGACCAGCCCCGGGCGCTTGGAACGCATGCGTAGCGCCCCGACTGTGTTCATCGACGCCGCGCACAACCCCGCCGGTGCGGCCGCGCTGGCGCAGACCCTGGCCGATGAGTTCGACTTCCACACCCTGGTCGGGGTGGTCGCCGTGCTGGCCGACAAGGATGTGGACGGTATTCTGGCCGCGCTGGAACCGGTGTTCGACTCCGTCGTCGTCACGCACAACGGGTCGCCCCGGGCGCTGGACGTGGAGACGCTGGCTTTGGCGGCCCAGCAGCATTTCGGGCCCGACCGGGTGATCACCGCCGAGAACCTGCGCGACGCTGTCGACGCCGCGACCGCACTGGTCGACGCGGCCGATCAGGAGGGTGAAATGGTCTCCGGCACAGGCATTGTCATCACGGGCTCGGTGGTCACCGCCGGAGCCGCCCGGACACTGTTCGGTCGTGATCCACGATGACCGATGACGCACCACCGCCGCCCGACCCGTGGAAAAGCTTCGCCGCAGTGATGACCGGAGCGCTCATCCTCGAGGTGATCGTGGTGCTGCTGGCGATCCCGGTGGTGGGTGTTGTCGGCGGTGGCCTCGGCGGCGCGTCGCTGAGTTATCTGATCGGGTTCGCCGTGCTGTTGGTGGCGTTGACCGGGCTGCAGCGCCGGCCGTGGGCGATCTGGGTCAACCTCGCCGCGCAGCTGCTACTGGTCGCCGGTTTCCTGGTGTACCCGGCCGTCGGTTTCATGGGGCTGCTGTTCACCGCGGTGTGGGCGCTGATCGCCTATCTTCGCGCCGAGGTTCGGCGGCGGCAGGCCGATTGGCCGGCCAGCCCGTAGGTGCGCCGGGCGCGTCAGCTTTGTCCGTCGCCAAGCCCGCCCGAGGACATTCCGCCGTTCCGGAACCGGATGCGCTCAGCCATCCAGGTTTGGGCGGCGCTGGTCGGCCCTCTACTCTGGTGCACCGTGAGCGAACGGACCCTCGTATTGATCAAGCCCGACGGCGTGGAGCGCCAGTTGATAGGCGAGATTCTCAGTCGCATCGAGCGCAAGGGCCTCACCATTGCGGCGCTGGAGCTCAGGACCGTCGGTGAGGAGTTGGCTCGCCGCCATTACGCCGAACACGACGGCAAACCGTTCTTCGGGTCGTTGCTGGAATTCATCACCTCGGGGCCGGTGGTGGCTGCCGTGGTGGTGGGACCGCGCGCGATTGCGGCGTTTCGCCAACTCGCTGGTGGCACCGATCCGGTGGAAAAGGCCTCGCCCGGGACCATTCGGGGTGATTTCGGTCTGGAAACACAGTTCAACCTGGTGCACGGTTCCGATTCGCCCGAGTCGGCCCAGCGCGAGATAGCACTCTGGTTTCCCGGCATCTGACTCTGCCCACCCCCGGTTTGCCGGCGCTTGCTTGGGGGAGCGCGATCCCCGGAAGTGATATGGGATACTGGCTGCGGGTGAACGTCGTCGAACTGGCGTCGGACACCCGAATGAAGACTTGGGCAAGCGCGACCTCCGCCAGTCCGCGGTGCGGCGCAGCATGTCGGGCCGTCATTCAGTACGGCACCGAGTGGGCTCATCCTGGGCCGCTCGGGGCGAGACCATCACAAGTCCGGGAGAAGTGACCCGGACCCATAGCGAAGCCCTCGCGTGGCCGCGTCGATAGGACGACGCGCCCGGGGGCTTGAGGAGAATACGTGGTAGACGGTGCCCCATCTTCAGACTCAGCAAACGAGCCGACAGAGCGTGAGGACCTGCCTGACCGCCTGAGGGTGCATTCACTGGCCCGGACCCTGGGAACCACCAGCAGGCGGGTGCTGGATGCGCTGGCCGCTCTCGACGGGCGGATCCGCAGCGCACACTCCAGCGTCGACCACGTCGACGCGGTCCGGGTCCGCGACCTGTTGGCGGCCCAGCCCGACCCGGCCGATATCGCCTCGGGAGAACCCGGCGGCGCGGATGCGGATTCCCCGGCCGAACCCGAATCACGGCTGATGCTGGAAACCGTCGAGATTCGCGAGACCCACGCAACAATCGTCGAACGCCCGCACTACATGCCGCTGTTCGTCGCACCCCAGCCGTTGCCGCAGCGGAGCGAAACCGAGGACGACGTCGACGACGATCGGGACACTGATGATTCCGATGACGGTGAGGGCCCCGACTTAAGCTCCGGCGCGGACGACGACGATGAGCAGTCCGACCGGCCCGCCAACAAGCGGCGGCGCCGCGGGCGCAGGGGACGGGGCCGTGGACGCGGTGAACAGAACGGTGCCGAGGGCGATAACCAGCCCGGTGACGACGGCGCCGCCGAGCAACACGGCGCCGACGACTCCGACGAGAGCCCGGACTCCGACGACGCCGAGGACACCGAGAACGGCGACGAGGACAGCGGGTCGGGTGAAGGGGCCAGCCGCCGGCGCCGCCGTCGGAGGCGCCGCAAGACCGGCTCGGGCGAGGACAACGACGACAGTCCGTCACCCGACGACCCGCCCAACACCGTCGTGCACGAGCGGGCACCCCGAAACGGCGGCGGCAAGCACGGTGCCGATAACGAGGCCGACTCCGGTCCCGGTGAGATCAAGGGTATCGACGGCTCGACGCGGCTGGAAGCCAAGCGTCAGCGCCGCCGCGACGGCCGCGACGCGGGCCGGCGCCGCCCACCTGTCCTGACCGAGGCCGAATTCCTGGCCCGGCGCGAGGCAGTGGAGCGGGTGATGGTGGTTCGCGACCGGGTGCGCACCGAACCGCCACACCCCGGCGCGCGCTACACCCAGATCGCGGTGCTCGAAGACGGCATCGTGGTGGAACACTTCGTGACGTCGGCCGCCTCTGCGTCGCTGGTCGGCAATATCTACCTGGGCATCGTGCAGAACGTATTGCCGTCGATGGAAGCCGCATTCGTCGATATCGGCCGCGGCCGTAACGGCGTGCTCTACGCCGGCGAGGTCAACTGGGAGGCCGCCGGCCTGGGCGGAGCCGACCGCAAAATCGAGCAGGCCCTCAAACCCGGCGACGACGTCGTGGTGCAGGTCAGCAAGGATCCGGTCGGGCACAAGGGCGCCCGGCTGACCACTCAGGTGTCGCTGGCCGGGCGGTATCTGGTGTACGTGCCCGGCGCGTCGTCGACCGGGATCAGCCGCAAGCTGCCCGACACCGAACGCCAACGTCTCAAGGAGATCTTGCGCGAGGTGGTGCCGTCCGATGCCGGCGTGATCATCCGCACCGCATCCGAGGGGGTCAAGGAGGAAGACATCCGTGGTGATGTCACCCGGTTGCAGGAGCGCTGGAACCAGATCGACGCCAGGGCCGCCGAGACGAAGCAGAAGGCCGCCGGCGCCGCCGTGGCGCTCTACGAGGAGCCTGACGTCCTGGTCAAGGTCATCCGGGACTTGTTCAACGAGGACTTCTCGGGGCTGATCGTCTCCGGCGACGAGGCCTGGACCACCATCAACCAATACGTGAACTCCGTTGCCCCCGATCTGGTTTCGAAGCTCACCAAATACGAACCGGCCGGTGGCCAGGAGGGGCAGCCCGGGCCGGACGTGTTCGCGGTACATCGCATCGACGAGCAGTTGGCCAAGGCCATGGATCGCAAGGTGTGGCTGCCGTCGGGCGGCACGCTGGTGATCGACCGCACCGAGGCGATGACGGTGATCGACGTCAACACCGGCAAGTTCACCGGGTCCGGCGGCAACCTGGAACAGACGGTTACCAAGAACAACCTCGAGGCGGCCGAGGAGATCGTGCGCCAGCTGAGGTTGCGCGATATCGGCGGCATTGTGGTCATCGATTTCATCGACATGGTCTTGGAGTCCAACCGCGATCTGGTGCTGCGCCGGCTGACCGAGGCGCTGGCTCGCGATCGCACCCGCCATCAGGTGTCCGAGGTGACGTCACTGGGCCTGGTGCAGTTGACCCGCAAGCGGTTGGGAACCGGCCTGATCGAGGCGTTCTCGTCGTCATGCCCGCATTGCTCGGGTCGCGGGATCCTGATGCATGCCGACCCGGTCGACTCGGCGCCGGCCACCGGACGTAAATCTGAGTCGGGCGGACGGCGCAGCAGACGGTCGAAGAAGCCCCGGTCCGAGGAGGCCAACGAGAAGGCCGTGGTCGCCAAGGTCCCGACGCACGCACCGGGCGAGCACCCGATGTTCAAGGCGATGGCCGCTTCGTCGCGCGACGACGAGGAGAACGGCGAATCCGAAGAGGAACTGACCGTCGATACCGACGAGCGGGCCGAATCGCTGGTGGCGCCGGAGTCGGACGGGGCTGAAGAGTTCGAGGACATCTACACCGAAGACACCGAAGACACCGAAGACGAAGACGAAGACGAGGACGAAGACGCCGACGAACTCGACGCCGACGAACTCGACGACGACGAGGACGTGGACGAACTCGAGGACGACGAAGACCTCGACAACGGGGACGAGGACGACAACGGGGACGAGGACCTCGACAACGGGGACGAGGACGACAACGGGGACGAGGACGCCGACGAACTCGACGACGACGAGGGCCTCGACAACGAAGACGAGGACGATAACGAAGACGAGGACGACAGCGAAGACGAGGACGACGACGACACGGATGCCGCTTTCGCGGTCCCGCCGGTGGTGATCGCCGAGGTGTCGGCTCCATCACGCCGGCGGCGCGCCGCCGGACGGCCGGCCGGCCCGCCCATCCACGCCGACTAGACCCCCGGGCCGGTTTGACCGTGTAGGTGCTGGTCACGTACCCTTGGACAGTTGTCGTCAGGGCTCTCGAACGCCAGATGTGACCGATGACAGCGGGCCGGCATCACGCCCGCACCCCAGACCACCACCCGTGCCGGGGCTGACACGCGCGCGAGTGCAGACGAACGACCGGAAGAACAGGCAGGAGCAACGATGGCGACCTACGCAATCGTCAAGACCGGCGGTAAGCAGTACAAGGTTGCCGTTGGCGACGTGGTGAAGGTCGAGAAGCTGGAGTCCGAGCCGGGCTCGAACGTCTCGCTGCCGGTCGCCCTGGTGGTCGACGGCGCCGACGTCACCACCGACGCTCGGGCGCTGGCCAAGGTCGCGGTCACCGGCGAAGTGCTCGAGCACACCAAAGGCCCCAAGATCCGCATCCACAAGTTCAAGAACAAGACCGGCTACCACAAGCGGCAGGGCCACCGTCAGCAACTGACGGTCCTGCGGGTCACTGGTATCAAGTAGTAGGGGCGAGCAGACATGGCACACAAGAAGGGCGCTTCCAGCTCACGAAACGGTCGTGATTCCAACGCGCAGCGGCTCGGCGTGAAGCGGTTCGGCGGTCAGGTCGTCCAGGCCGGGGAAATCCTGGTTCGCCAGCGCGGCACCAAGTTCCACCCGGGCGTCAACGTCGGCCGCGGTGGCGACGACACGTTGTTCGCCAAAGCGGCGGGGGCGGTTCAGTACGGCTTCAAGGGTGGCCGCAAGACCGTCAGCATCGTCGCAGCCGGGCAGACCGCCGACTGAGCGCCCGGGTGTGCCCGACGGCACATCTGTGGCCGATTGAGGGGAAGCCCGATGCCTCGATTCGTCGATCGGGTGGTCATTCACACACGAGCGGGTGCCGGCGGCAATGGCTGCGCATCGGTCCACCGCGAGAAGTTCAAGCCGCTGGGCGGTCCGGACGGCGGTAATGGCGGCCGCGGCGGCAGCATCGTCTTCGTCGTCGATCCTCAGGTGCACACCCTGCTCGACTTCCATTTCCGGCCACACGTCACCGCGCCCTCCGGCAAGCAGGGGATGGGTAACAACCGGGACGGAGCCGCCGGTGCCGACCTGGAAGTCAAGGTCCCCGACGGCACCATGGTCCTCGACGAAAACGGTCGGCTGCTGGCAGACCTGGTCGGTGCCGGCACCCGCTTCGAAGCCGCCGCCGGCGGCCGCGGCGGCCTGGGCAATGCCGCGCTGGCCTCGCGGGCCCGCAAGGCCCCCGGCTTCGCGCTGCTCGGGGAGCCGGGGCAGGAACGCGACCTCACCCTGGAACTGAAGACCGTCGCCGACGTCGGCCTGGTCGGGTTTCCCTCAGCCGGGAAGTCATCGCTGGTGTCGGTGATCTCGGCGGCCAAACCCAAGATCGCCGACTATCCGTTCACGACGCTGGTTCCCAACCTCGGGGTGGTCTCGGCCGGCGAACATGCCTTCACCGTCGCCGACGTGCCCGGCCTGATCCCCGGCGCTTCGGAAGGCCGCGGCCTGGGCCTGGACTTCCTGCGGCATATTGAGCGCTGCGCGGTGCTGGTCCACGTCGTGGACTGCGCCACCGCCGAACCGGGACGCGACCCGATCTCGGACATCGACGCGCTGGAAGCCGAACTCGCGGCCTACACTCCTACGCTGCAGGGCGATGCGGTGCTGGGCGACCTGGCCGAGCGGCCACGGGCGGTGGTGCTCAACAAGATCGACGTACCCGAGGCCCGCGAGCTTGCCGAGTTCGTCCGCGACGAGATCGCCGAGCGGGGTTGGCCGGTGTTCCTGGTGTCGACGGTGACCCGGGAAGGGTTGCAGCCGTTGATCTTCGGCCTGTGGCAGATGGTGTCGGAATACAACGCCGCGCGCCCGGCCGTGATACCTCGGCGCCCGGTGATCCGTCCGGTGCCGGTGGACGACAGCGGATTCACTGTGGCACCCGACGGCGAGGGCGGATTCGTGGTCACCGGCGCGCGGCCGGAACGATGGGTGGGCCAGACCAACTTCGACAACGACGAGGCGGTCGGGTACCTCGCCGACCGGTTGGCCCGCCTCGGCGTGGAGGATGAACTGTTGCGACTGGGCGCTCGCCCCGGCTGCGCGGTGACCATCGGGGACATGACGTTCGACTGGGAGCCGCAAACCCCTGCCGGAGGCCAGGTTCCGTTGACCGGCCGGGGTACCGACGCGCGGCTGGAGCGCAACGACCGGGTGGGCGCGGCCGAGCGCAAGGCCGCGCGGCGGCAGCGCCGGGAGGGGAGACCGGGCCCGTCGGGCGGTGCGGGCTGATGACCAGCGCGCATCGGGAAAGTATCCGGACCGCACGCAGCATCGTGGTCAAGGTCGGCACCACCGCGCTCACGACCGGATCGGGCATGTTCGACGCCGGCCGGCTGGCCGAGCTTGCCGATGCCATCGAAGCACGGATGCAGACGGGCTCCGACGTCGTCATCGTCTCCTCGGGCGCTATCGCCGCCGGACTGGAGCCACTCGGATTGACTCGGAAGCCAAAGGATCTGGCCACCAAGCAAGCCGCGGCCAGCGTCGGGCAGGTCGCGCTGGTGAACTCCTGGAGTGCGGCTTTCGCCCGATATGGCCGCACCGTCGGGCAGGTGCTCCTGACCGCGCACGACATCGCGATGCGGGTGCAGCACAACAACGCCCAGCGCACGCTGGACCGGTTGCGGGCGTTGCGGGCGGTGGCGATCGTCAACGAGAACGACACGGTGGCCACCAACGAGATCCGGTTCGGCGACAACGACCGGCTGTCGGCGCTGGTGGCGCATCTGATCGGCGCGGACGCACTGGTGTTGCTGTCCGACATCGACGGGCTCTACGACTCGGATCCGCGAAAGTCCAAGAACGCCAGGTTCATTCCCGAGGTCACCGGCCCGGCCGATCTGAACGGAGTGGTGGCCGGTCAGAGTAGTCATCTGGGCACCGGCGGCATGGCCTCGAAGATGTCATCGGCCCTGCTGGCTGCCGATGCCGGGGTGCCGGTTTTGCTGGCACCCGCGTCTGATGCCGCGACCGCGCTCAACGACGCGTCGGTGGGCACGGTGTTCGCGCCGCGGGCCGAACGCATGTCGGCGCGCCGGTTCTGGGTCCGCTACGCGGCCGAGTCCACCGGTTCGCTGTCGCTGGACGCGGGCGCCGTACGTGCCGTTATCGGGCAGCGCCGCTCGCTACTGCCAGCGGGCATCACCGCGGTGTCCGGCAGGTTCTTCGGTGGTGATGTGGTCGAACTGTGCGGACCGGACACCACCGTGGTGGCCCGTGGCGTGGTCGCTTATGACGCTGCCGAGTTGGCCACGATCATGGGCCGGTCCACGTCTGATCTTCCAGGCGAGATGCGTCGGCCGGCGGTGCACGCCGATGACCTGGTGGCGGTCTAGTCTCCGGGCTTGAGATACAGTGCGGCCCATATTATTTCGGCTAGCGTATCGGCCAGTTCGGCATCGTGCTCCGGCGACTGACCGGGCAGGACCAGCTGGCAGGAACGTTCGACCATCAGAGTCAGCGCACTGGCGGTGGCGGGTGCCGGTAGCGCGGATCGGATGGAGCCGTCGGCCTGACCGCCGACGATGACCCGCTGCACCCGCTGCGAGATCGCGGTCAGCAGCTCGCGATAGGTCTGAGCGGTCGCGGCGTCATAGCCTGCCATTTCGCTGAGCGCGACCAGCACCGGCTGGTGGCGGCGGTAGCTGGCGATGATGCCGGCAATCGCCGCACGCAGGTCATCGGGATCGCGGCGCTCGGCCACCCCCCACCAGCGTTCGCCGGCGGCGGCGAGATCGCCGAACACCTCGGCGGCCAGCCGGCGCAGCAGATGGCCCTTGTCCTCGAAGTAGATATAGAAGCTGGCCCTGGAGATGCCGGCCTCACCGGCCAGGCGATCGACACTGAGTTCGGTGAAGCTGGCGCCCTCGCTCATCAGCCGTTCAGTGGCGTCGAGGAGCCGGATCTCCATGTTTTCCCGCCGCTGCCGGCGCCCCTGGCGCCCCTGCGGTTTCCGGGTGACCGACGGCATCCGTCGAGCGTAGCCGAGTCTGAGACATATTGACTAGACAATATGTCTAGTCATACAGTCAGGCGCACCAGTCCGAGCATCGATGGAGGGACCGAATGGCAGCGACCTGTGCGGGCGGACGGACGTATGACGCGATCGACCTGTCGTCACCTGAGTTTTGGACCACCACCGCCGAAGTCCGGGAGCGTTCTTTTGCGGTGCTGCGCGCCGAGCGACCGGTGAGCTGGCATTCTCCGGTGAAAGACACCTTGATGGACGACCCCGACGACCCGGGTTACTGGGCGGTCACCCGACGCTCCGACATTGTCGCGGTCAGCCGCAACAACGACGTTTTCCGGTCCGGCAAGGGAGTGATGTTCGCCAGCATCCCCGAAGACCTGCTCGAAGCCTCCCAGTCCTTCCTGGCGATGGACCCGCCGCGACACACCAAGCTACGCAAACTGGTCAGCGCTGCATTCACGCCCAGGCAGGTGCGCCGCATCGAGGAATCCATCCAGGCCAACGCCAAGACCATCGTCGCGGAGTTGCGGGAAGCCGGCAGCGGCGTCGACTTCGTCGAACATTGCGCCAAGGAGCTGCCCATCCGGACTCTGTCGGACATGGTGGGGATTCCCGAATCCGAACGGCAGCAGGTGGCTCATGCCGCGGATGCGCTGGTGTCCTGGGCCGACCCGGAGTACCTCGGCGGCCGCGAACCACTGCAGGTGGTGTTCGAGAACCAGATGTACCTGCACCAGGTCGCCGGCCGACTCGCCGCCCGGCGGCGCGAGGATCCGGGTGACGATCTGTTCAGTGCACTGGTGAACGCCGAGGTGGACGGTGACCGGCTCTCCGATGCCGATGTCGCCGCGTTCTTCGTGCTGCTGTCAGTAGCCGGCAACGACACCACCCGGCAGACCGCCAGCCACGCGTTGCGGGCGCTCACCGACTTCCCCGCCGAAAAAGCTTGGTTGAAAGCGTCTTTCGAGGAACGGATTGGGACGGCGGTCGAGGAATTCGTTCGCTGGGCGACCCCGGTGATGACCTTTCGCCGAACCGCTGCAACGGATTTCGAGCTGCGCGGGCAGCAGATCCGGGCGGGGGACAAGGTGGTCATGTTCTACGCAGCCGGCAACCGCGACGACGAGGCGTTCGACGAGCCCGGTCGTTTTGACCTGAGTCGCAGCCCGAATCCGCACGTGGGTTTCGGTGGCGGGGGCGTACACTTCTGCCTCGGCGCTCACGTTGCCCGGGCCCAGCTGCGCGCCCTCTTCGGCGAACTACTGGCCCAGCTTCCGGGCATCCAGGCGGGCGAACCGGTCTACGTACCGGGCAATTTCATTCACGCGATCCGCAGCATGCCCTGCACTTTCTGACGACTCGGGTTCGACAGGACTACAGTCGCGGACGCTCGTGGCGCACTGTGCGCCGGCGATCGTTTTGAGAAATCGTTGAGATTCCGCAGAGGATCCGCACAGGCGCCTCCGAAAAGCTCTTCGTATCAGCGAAGTCAGCCAGATTCGGAGAACATCATGTGGGCGTTGACGACATCCAACGGCATGCGGGTCGACAACATCGAGCGGGAGCAGGACGCGCGGCAGGCGGTATACATGCTGGGTCAACCCCGCATGATCGGCCCCTACTCCTGGCAGGTGGTCGACAACCGGGGGCGGCAGTTCGTCGCCGAGGTCAGAAGGGCGCGCTGAGCTTCACCCGTTCTGGCCGGAGGCGCCCTTGCCACCGGCGGTGCCATCGGAGCCCGAGAGGCCGTCCGTTGTTGACCCGTCCCCGCCGGCACCGGCGGTTCCGAACCCTCCACCGCCGCCACCGGCCCCGCCGGCGCCGCCCGCAGCGGGGCTGCCACTGGCGCCGCCCTGACCCAGCAGGAACCCGCCCGGACCGCCAACGCCGCTGGCGCCACTGAGTCCGCCGTCGCCGCCGGTACCTCCCGTGCCGCCGTCGCCGCCGTCGCCGCCGTTGCCGCCGACGCCAGTTCCGGTGGCAGCACCAACACCCCCGCCGCCCGCGTTGCCTCCGGCGCCGCCGACGCCTCCGGTACCTCCGGAACCGCCCATACCGGCGTTTCCGCCGTGACCACCGTTGCCTATCAACCCGGCGGCACCGCCGGTTCCGCCCACACCCCCGGTGCCTCCGGCACCCCCGGTACCGCCGGTGCCACCGTCACCACCGCTGCCGCCGTCACCGCCCCTTGCCTCGAACACCGGACCGGCGGCGTCGCCGCCTCTGCCGGCACCGGCGCCGTGGCCGCCGAGCGCGCCAGTGCCTCCGATCCCGCCGGTACCGCCGGATCCGCCGTCACCGCCGTTGCCGATCAGGAAGCCGCCACGACCACCACCCCCGCCGGCGCCCCCGCCACCGCCTACTCCACCAGAGGCTCCGGTGCCGCCGTCACCACCAGAACCGCCGTCACCTCCGGTGGTCAGGACAGAAGCAGTCGCTTTGGTGATCGCCGATCCGCCCTGGCCGCCAGCGCCACCGGAACCACCGAACGCGATCCCCACCGTCCCGTCACCGCCGGAACCCGCTGTGGCAGCACCGAACTCGGCAGTGGCTCGACCACCATCGCCGCCTGCCCCGCCGAAGCCGCCGACGCCGCCGTTTCCGCCGTTACCGGCGGTCGCATCCCCGGTGCCCGCGGCGGAGGCGTTGCCGCCCACGCCGCCGGTGCCTCCAACGGCGGCGAAGGCACCGTCGGCGCCACTTTGTCCGCTGGTGGCAATCGCATCGCCGGTGCTCGTCACACTGACACCCTTGGTTCCGGTGGCCGCCTGGCCGTTGATGGGGGAGTTGACCCCGTTTGCGCCGGCCACACCGGTACCGCCGTGGCCGCCGGCGCCGCCGTTGCCGAACAGCAGGGCATTTCCGCCGCTGCCGCCGGCGGCCCCGGTCCCGCCCATCCCACCGGCGCCGCCGTTGCCGAACAGCAACCCGCCGGTGCCGCCGTTCCCGCCGACCGCTCCGGCCCCACCCGCCCCGCCGTTTCCTCCGTTTCCGATCAACCCGGCTGCGCCACCGTTACCGCCCGCCTGGCCGGCCACACCGTTGCCGCCATTGCCGCCGTTGCCGAACAACAACCCGCCGGCGCCACCGGACTGTCCCGGGCCGCCGTTGGCGCCGTCGCCGATCAGTGGGCGCCCCAGCAGTGCCACGGTGGGCCCATTGACCACGCCCAGCAAACCCTGCTCGAGAGCCTGCAATGGCGATGCACTGGCGGCCTCCGCGCTCGCATACGCAGCGCCTGTATCGCCCAGGGCGTGGACGAACTGTGCATGAAACGCCGACATCTGCTTACCGAGCGTTTGATAGGCCTGGCCGTGCAGGGAGAACAGTGCCGCGATGGCTTCTGACACCTCGTCAGCGCCTGCAGCCAACACCCGCGTGGTCGGGGCGGCCGCAGCGGTGGCCGCATTGAGGACCTTGCCGAGGCTCCCCAAATCACATGTTGCTGAGGCGAACTCTTCGGGGACCGCCAACAGGTACGACATCGCACTCCTTGCCGCCGTTACCCCCGGGGAAGGCGATTCTAACCAGACGAGTGCGGCGGCCGGTGCGGGTTCAACAAATTCTGCGCCGCAGAGGAATTGGATCCCAATCGCGCAACATCTAGCTGGCCGAGGCCCGCTCGACAACAGACGTCGGGCCAGCTCCGGCCAACTCGGCGGACAGCAGCGTCAGTATCTCTGAACATCCGCCGTCAACCGTCACGGCGGCCAGCGCGTCAGCGCGGGTGCGGCCACGGTTGACGATCGCCACTGGGACGCCGTTGGCGGCGGCGTGGCGCACGAACCGGTATCCGGAGAAGACCGTCAGTGACGAACCGGCAACAAGAAGGGCCTGCGCCTGGTCGACGAGTGAATACGCGTCAGCCACAACATTTTTCGGGACGCTCTCGCCGAAGTAAACGATGTCGGGCTTGAGCATGCCGCCGCACCGCGGGCAGTCGAGGTAGCGGAACGACGCGGTATCGGCGACGACGGCGTCCGCGTCCGGAGCCACCGCCAGACCGCCTACGGCTTCGGACCGTTCGATGAAGCCAGGGTTGAGCGCCTCGAGCTGCTCGGCCAGCACGGCCCGACGCATCGTGAATCCGCATTCCAGGCACACCACGCGGTCGTAGGCGCCGTGCAGGTTGACGACGTTGGTGCTGCCGGCCTTGGTGTGCAGTAGGTCCACGTTCTGGGTGATCACCCCGGTCACCACTCCCGCGCGTTCCAGGGCGGCCAGCGCCCGGTGTCCGGCATTGGGCTGGCGGTTGTCCATGTGTCGCCAGCCCAGATGGTTTCGTGCCCAGTACCGCTGTCGGAATAGCGGGTCGGTGGTGAACTGGCGAATTGTCATCGGGTTGCTGGGCGGCGAGTCAGGTCCGCGGTAATCGGGTATGCCGGAGTCCGTGGAAAGGCCCGCGCCCGTGAGCACCGCGACCCGGCGACCGGACAGCAGCGCGATGAGTTCGGGAGATTCCACTCCATCGAGCCTAAGCACTAGTTGGCACCCCGTCACCCGACCTCGACGTCGGAAATGCGACAGTAACGCGAGAATGGAGGGCGATGAGCTTCTACTCCGCATACCGGCACGGGTTCGTGCGCGTGGCCGCGTGCACGCACCACACCTCGATCGGGGACCCGGCCGCCAATGCCGCATCGGTTCTGGGCTTGGCGCGTCAATGTCACGACGACGGCGTGGCCCTGGCGGTTTTCCCGGAATTGACATTGTGTGGGTATTCCATCGAGGACATCCTGTTGCAGGACGCCTTGCTCGACGCGGTGGAGGAGGCGCTGAGTCAGGTCGTGACGGCGTCTGCCGACCTGCTTCCCGTTCTTGTCGTCGGAGCCCCGCTGCGGCACCTGCACCGGATCTACAACACCGCGGTGGTCATCCATCGAGGGGCCGTGCTAGGTGTGGTCCCGAAGTCCTATCTGCCGACCTATCGCGAATTCTATGAGTACCGCCAGATCGCGCCGGGGGACGGTGAGCGTGGCACCATCCGGATCGCGGACGAGGACGTTCCCTTCGGCCCCGACTTGTTGTTCAGCGCGTCGGACCTGCCGGACTTCGTGCTGCACGTCGAGATCTGCGAAGACATGTTCGTGCCGGTGCCGCCCAGCGCCGAGGCGGCCCTGGCCGGGGCCACCGTGCTGGCGAACCTGTCCGGCAGCCCGATCACCATCGGCAGGGCCGAGGACCGCTGCCTGCTCGCCCGCTCGGCATCGGCGCGGTGTCTGGCCGCCTACGTGTATGCCGCTGCGGGCCCGGGCGAGTCGACGACGGACCTGGCGTGGGACGGCCAGACCATGATCTGGGAGAACGGCACCGAACTGGCGTCCTCGGAGCGCTTCCCCACGGGCGAGCGCCGCTCGGTCGCCGATATCGACACCGGATTGCTGCGCTCCGAGCGGTTGCGGATGGGCACATTCGACGACAATCGGCGCCACCACCGAGCGGTCACGGATACTTTCCGGCGCATCGGATTCCGCGTCGACCCGCCCGACGGCGACATCGGCCTGCTGCGCAATATTGAACGTTTCCCGTTCGTGCCGTCCAATCGCGAACGGCTGGAACAGGATTGCTACGAGGCCTACAACATCCAGGTTGCCGGGCTGGAGCAGCGGTTGCGGGCACTGGATTATCCGAAGGTGGTCATCGGTGTCTCCGGAGGGCTGGACTCGACCCACGCGTTGATCGTCGCAGCTAAGGCGATGGACCGGGAGGGCCGGCCGCGCGGTGACATCCTGGGTTTCACCCTGCCGGGTTTCGCTACCGGTGACCACACCAAGAACAACGCCATCAAGTTGGGTGAGGCACTGGGCATCACGTTCGAGGAAATCGACATCCGCGAGACCGCCACGCGGATGTTCGAGGAGATCGGGCACCCGTTCGCGCGTGGCGAGGAGGTGTATGACGTCACGTTCGAGAATGTGCAGGCCGGTCTGCGCACCGATTACTTGTTCCGGTTGGCGAACCAGCGGGGCGGGATCGTGCTGGGCACCGGGGATCTGTCGGAGCTGGCGCTGGGCTGGTCGACATACGGTGTCGGCGACCAGATGTCGCATTACAACGTCAACGGCGGGGTTCCCAAGACACTGATTCAGCATTTGATTCGGTGGGTCATCTCCTCGGGCCAGTTCGAGAAGAATGTCACCGACGTGCTGCAGTCCGTAGTGGACACCGAGATCACCCCTGAACTGGTCCCGGCCGGGGAGGAAGAGGAACTGCAGAGCAGCGAGGCCAAGGTCGGACCTTATGCGCTGCAGGACTTCTCGTTGTTCCAAGTGTTGCGGCGTGGCTTCCAGCCGTCCAAGATCGCGTTTCTGGCCTGGCATGCGTGGAGCGACCCGGACCGCGGCGAGTGGCCGCCCGGCTTCCCGGAAAGCAACCGACCGACGTACTCGCTGCCGGAGATCCGGCACTGGCTTCAGGTTTTCGTGCAGCGGTTCTATTCGTTCAGCCAGTTCAAGCGCTCGGCATTGCCCAACGGTCCCAAGGTTTCTCATGGTGGGTCGCTCTCGCCGCGTGGGGACTGGCGCGCACCGTCGGACATGTCCGCGCGGATATGGCTCGAAGAGATCGAGCGTGAGGTGCCCGAAGGCTGACGTCCCGACGTCAATCGGGTTCGTCGTCGTCGTCGGGTGCGAGCAGCTTTTCGGGGTGGTGGAAGGTATTGATTCGCGGTTGGCCGTGATCCAAGTGCGGCGGTGGGAGCCATTCGGTGTGGCCGTGGGTGTTGGTGCGGGTGGTCCAGCCTTTTTCGGCGAGGCGGTTATCGGGGCCGTAGGCCCCCAAAAGCAGATGTGAGGTCGGCGATGTCGGTGTAGTGGGTGGTGGTCCACCCGGAGACGTGGTGGGCCTGGGAGTGATAGGCCGGGGTGTCGCAGCCGGGTCGGGTGCAGCCCCCGTCTTTGGCCAGCAGCATCATTCGCTGCGCCCGGTTGGCGAAGCGGTGGGGGTGAAATAGCGCCAACGGTTTGGCGCCGTCGAAGACCGCTAGATAGTGGTGGGCTCGGGCGGCCCAGCGGATCAGTGTCGGTAGCGGGATGCGGGTGCCGCCGCCGGTGCGGGCCCGCCCGGCGCCGTCCTCGAGGTCCTGCAGGGTGGTGGTGACGATGACGCTGACGGGTAGGCCGTGGTGGGTGCCCAGGGTGCCGGCGGCGAGCAGTTCCCGGATGGCGGTGAGCAGCGCGTCGTGCTGGCGTTGGGGTTGGCTGCGGGTGTCGCGGCGGGCGGTCTGCTCATCGGGGGTGCCGTCGATGACCGGCTTCTCGTCCTTAGGGTTGCACGCTCCGGGGGCGGCCAGTTTCGCCCAGGCGGCTTCGATCAGGGCGCGCAGTTCGGGGGTGATCAGCCCGGTGATGCGTGACATGCCGTCGTAGTCCTGGGTGCCCATCGCCAGGGCGCGTTGGCGGGCGCGTTGCTGCTCGGTGTAGTCGCCGTCGGGGTGCAGCAACGCCATCACCTCGTGGGCGTACGTGGCTACCTGTTCGGGGCGAAAGTCGCAGGCCTTGGCGGCCAAATCTTTTTCGGCGGCCTCGCGGGTGCCCGGGTCCACGCTGGTGGGTAGGTGGGCGAGGAAGTCGCGGATCACCGTCACGTGCGCGTCGCCGATGCGGCCCGCGTGTTGGGCGGCGGCGGTGGCGGTCAACAACGGCGCCAACACTTCCCCGGTGAGTGCCCGGCGCGGGCCCAGGTTCCCCGGCTTCGGCGATGCGCCGGTTGGCGTCGGCTTTGGTGATCCGCAGCCGCTCGGCCAGCGCCGCACCGAGTTTGCCGCCGAGTTCTTCCTCGCAGGACTGGGCGGCCAACTGGTTGATCAACCCATGCCGCGGGGTGCGTAACCGGCGCTGCACGGTCTCCAACCGCTCCAACGCCCGCATCCACTCCCGCGTGGTGAACACATCAAAACTCAACGCACCCAACCGCTCCGCCACCGCATCGAGGGCATCGAAGACCGCCACGATCTCCTCACGCGAACTGACGGCCATACCCCAAATTCTACGAAGGAGCACTGACAAGGCCGGCCCGCCGCGGAATCGAAACCTGTTGATATCAACGGCTATATCACACTCCGCAGCCGAGCACGACCTTGCTCGCGTTACTGAGCGAACCGCGGGGCGTCTGACCCTGGCGGCGGAACGGCAAATCGAACCGCAGCCGATAGCAAAGGCAATTTCCGCGTTCCGCGGGCAGGTCCGCTCCGACCGCGTCAATCGCGAGATGGACCCGAGACCGCGTCGTCGATAGCGACCGCGTCCGGCGCGCAGTTACCGGCTCCGCGCACCAGCGTCGCCAGCGCGCCGGCCACGCAGGCCCGCCGCAACGCCGCACGCCGGCAGTCGGCGGACCCCGATCGAGCGGGCCAGCTCGCGGCCAGGACCCCCGCGAAGACGTCACCGGCTCCGGTGGTGTCCACCGCTGTCACGGCGGGGGCGGGCACCTCGAACTCGCCGTCGGCGCCCAGGTACCGGGCGCCGCGCGCCCCTAGGGTGATCGCCAAATGCGCGGGGCGCCAGGGCCAGAAGACAGCCTCATGTTCGTTCACGATCACCACGTCAGCGACGCCGGCGAGTTCGGCCAAGGCGTCATCGCCCTGCAACGCGGGCGACGCGTTGACCATTACGACAGCTCCGGCGGACCGGGCGTGCCGGGCCGCCGCTAACGCCGCGGGCAACGGAATCTCCAACTGGGTCAACATCACGTCGCAGTCCGCTACCGACGACGCAGACACCGATAGCGCGCCGTTGGCACCGGGGGCCACCACGACGGTGTTCTCGCCGCCGACGTCGACAACGATGACCGCTGTCCCGCTGGGGCCGTGCCGACGAACGGTGGCATCCACTCCGACGCCGGCAGCCCGCAGGTGAGCCAGCAACTGGTCACCGGCCGAGTCGTCACCGACCGCTCCGACGAACTGCACCTGGGCGCCGGCACGTGCTGCCGCCACCGCCTGATTGCCGCCCTTACCGCCGGGTGCGTACGTCAACGATGACGCCAGCACCGTCTCACCCGGACGCGGCAGATCGGCGACCTCCAGCGTCAGGTCCCAGTTGATGCTGCCTACCACGCAAACCCGGGTGGACATGTCATCGACAGTAGATGCCGGCCGAGTACCGCGAGCGCAAGCAACAGCATGGCGGCGCGCCGGGGTGCTGCGCGTCGGCGGCGCAACTGCTCGCATCCGGTCAGCGGGTGCAGGGTGTGCTCTGGTCCTTCGCCGCGACCGGAATTATGTTGCGAGGCTTGGGCAGAGAGGCGACGGCCATGCCGGAACTTCTCGACGCCCCGCAGTACGTCGTCGAGATGAGCTTCGCGTCCCCCACCTGGCACCGATCATCGGCCGAAGCGCCCAATCGATACCAGGAGGCCACGTGCCCTACCTCGCGGTCGACCTCGAAGTTCCTTGTGCCGTAGATCCTTCAGGCCCGGTGCACCGGTTCGTCGTGGATTGGGAGCGCGTCAGCCACTGATTGAAGGCATCACCATACGGTCAAATCCCGGATACGCGGCGGCGTCACTTTTTCCCAAAACGCCGATATCACCCAATCGGGGAGCTAGTCTCACCGTGATCGGGGACCCGTGACAGACCGGTGGCAGAAGGGAAGCCGATTGACGTCGGGTGAGCCAACAGAGTCGGACCCGGAGGCTGAAACTCCTCCGGGCAAAAGGCGCGTCCGTAGGCTTCTGCCGAGCATCCGGTTCCGGATCAGCATTCAGTCGAAGATCCTGGTGGCGCTGCTGCTGTCGAGCATCCTTTCGGTGGCTGTCATCGGCTTCATCGGTGCCATTTCCGGGCGCAACGCGCTGCGTGAAGTCGAGTCGGAGCGACTGATCGAGTTGCGCGAGTCACAGAAGCGGCAGATCGAGGCGTTGTTCCGCGAGGTGACGAATTCGCTGATCGTTTACAGCGGCGGATTCAGCGTCGATCAGGCGGTGATCGCCCTGTCGGCCGGCTTCAATCAGTTGAACACTGCGACGATCACCGGTCCCCAGCAGCAGGCGCTGGCGAACTATTACGAAAACGAGATGATCAAGCCCATTCAGCGGGTGACCGGCGAAGAGCTCGATCTGAATGCGGTGCTGCCGAAAACCAGCGCCGAGAGATACCTGCAGGCCAACTACACCGCGGTGACCAGACCGAACACAGATCCACCGGTGGACGCCGGTGACGGCAGCGCCTGGTCGGCTGCCAATGCCCGCTTCGATTTCTATATGCGCAGTATCGTCACCCGTTTCAACTACCGGGACGCGCTGCTCTTCGACATGGATGGCAACGTCGTCTACTCGGTGGACAAGGGACCCGACCTGGGCACCAACATTCTGGTCGGTCCCTACCGCGAATCGAATCTGCGTCAGGCGTACTTGAAAGCGTTGCGCTCCAACGACGTTGAATTCGTCTGGATCACCGACTTCGAACCCTATCAGCCGCAGCTCGACGTGCCGACGGCCTGGGTTGTTTCGCCCGTCGGCCTGGACGGCAGATTCGACGGCGTGATGGCGCTGCCGGTTCCGATCGCCAAGATCAACTACATCATGACCGCCAATAGACAATGGCAAGCCGCCGGCATGGGCGCGGCCACCGAAACGTATCTGGCCGGCCCGGACGGTTTGATGCGCTCTGATTCGCGGCTCTTCCTGGAAGACCCGAAAGAATATCGACGCGAGGTGATTGCCGCCGGGACGGCTCCCGATGTCGCGGATCGGGCTCTGAGGCTGGGTGGCACGACCCTGGTCCAACCTATTCGCAGCGCCGGCCTTCATGCCGCGCAGCGCGGCGAGACCGGGGTGACCATCGGCACCGATTACACGGGCAACAAAGAACTGGAGGCCTACGCCCCACTGAATGTGCCGAACTCCGACCTGCAATGGTCGATCCTGGCGACTCGAGACGACTCCGACGCCTTCGCGCGGCTGGGTAGGTTCAGCAAGACCCTCGCGGTGGCCGTCGCAGCGATGATCTTCGCCGTCTGCGTGGCATCCATGCTCATCGCCCAGGCGGCGGTGCGGCCGCTGCGGCGTCTGGAAACGGGCGCGCAGAAGATCAGCTCCGGCGACTACGAGGTCAACATTCCCATCACCTCGCGTGACGAAATCGGCGATCTCACTGGTGCTTTCAACGAGATGAGCCGGAATCTGGCGATCAAGGAAGAACTGCTCAACGAGCAGCGCAGGGAGAATGATCGCCTGCTGCTGGCGCTCATGCCGGAGTCGGTCGTCCAGCGCTACCGCGGGGGCGAGGCCACCATCGCGCAGCAACATCAGGACGTCGCCATCATCTACGCCGACATGGTGGGGCTGGACGAGATCTCGAACCAAGTTCCAGGCGATGAACTGGTCGGCATCGTCGACGACCTGTTCCGCCAATTCGATTCGGCGGCCGAAGCCCTTGGCGTCGAACGGATCCGCACCTTCCACAACGGGTACCTCGCCAGCTGCGGGGTGGTCACGCCGCGACTGGACAGCGTTCATCGCAGCGTCGAATTCGCGCTCGAAATGCGGCGCATCATCGAGCGTTTCAACAACCAGAGCCGCCACGTGCTGGCTCTCCGGATCGGCATCAACACCGGAAACGTCGTCAGTGGACTGGTGGGCAAATCCGGACTCGTCTTCGACATGTGGGGCGCCGCGGTCAGTCTGGCGTACCAGATGCACAGTGGTGCACCGCAACCGGGTATCTATGTCGCGTCGCAGGTGTACGAGGCGATGCGCGACACCCGTCAGTTCACGCCGGCCGGCACGATTTCGGTCGGCGGCGTCGAGCAGACCATCTACCGGTTGGTTGAGCGGTAATGAACGTCTTTCGTTCGGAGTGGTTCTACTGGGCAATCGGTGTAGCGATCGGCTTCCCGATCGGCTTGATCCTGCTCACCGAACTGCACCACGTCCTCACCCGCAGGGGCAGCCGGCTGATCCGGCAGGTAAGTGTGCTGCGCAACTGGTTGTTGCCCCTGGGGGCGCTGTTGGTGCTGCTGGTGAAAGCCTCGCAGATTCCGGCAGGGGAGGTGCCGGTCCGCATCCTCACCACCTTGTTCGGCTTCCTGGTGCTGGAGCTGCTGTTGTCCGGGCTCAACGCGACCGTCTTCGAGGGCGCCCCCGAAGACAGCTGGCGAAAGAGGCTCCCGGCGATCTTTCTCGATGTCGGCCGCTTCGGGCTGATCGGAGTCGGGCTAGCCGTCATCCTTTCTTATATCTGGGGTGTACGCGTCGGCGGCGTGTTCACCGCACTGGGCATTACCTCGGTGGTCATCGGCCTGATGCTGCAGAATTCCGTCGGTCAGATCGTGTCGGGCCTGTTCATGCTCTTCGAGCAGCCGTTCCGGATCAACGACTGGCTGGACACGCAGACGGCCCGGGGGAGGGTCATCGAAGTGAATTGGCGGGCCGTGCACATCCAAACCGGCAGTGGATTGCGGATCATGCCGAACTCGATGTTGGCGACCACGGCGTTCACGAATCTCAGCCGGCCGCCCGGTCCGCACAAGGTCTCGATCACCACCACCTTCGCCACGGCGGATCCGCCGGACCGGGTATGCACCATGCTGACCCAGGTGGCCAGCGCACTTCCGTTGGTCAAGCCTGGGACCACGCCGACATCGGTCGCCCTGGGCGGTGGTGAGTACCGCACTACGATCAGGGTCAACTCGCCGGCCGACGAGGGCGCCACGCAGTCGACGTTCGTGCGTTGGATCTGGTACGCCGCGCGCCGGTGCGAACTGCACCTGGACGGCGAAACCGACGACTTCTCGACGCCCGAACGCGTGATGAAGGCGTTGCGCACAGTGGTCGCAAGTGAGCTGCGACTGACCCTCGCCGACCAGCAGTTCCTCGCTCCGTACGCCAAGATCGTTCGTTACGGCGCCGAGGAGGTCGTGCAGTATGCCGGGTCGGTGCCTACCGCGATGACGTTCATCGTGGCCGGCAGGGTGCAGCTGACCGTGACGGACCACGACGGGGCCATCGTTCCGTTCGACACCCTCAAAGAAGGCTCGTTCATCGGCATCACGGCGCTGACCCGGCAACCGAACGTGGCCGGTGCCCATGCCCTCGAAGAAGTGACCGCCCTCGAGATCGATCGCGAGCACCTCGAGAAGATCGTGATGGACAAGCCCACGCTGTTGCAGGATCTGGGCCGGTTGATCGACGAGCGGCAGAACAAGGCACGACTGACCCGTCGTGAGCGCGTCGGTGCGACGACGCGGTCGCGCCAGGCCGGCTAAAGCCCGATACCCTGGGCTGATGAGTCTGCAAGCACCGGCCCGCGGCGGCGCTACCGAGCAGCAGAGCCCCGATCTGCGTCAAGAGGTGCACGAGGCGGCCCGCCGCGCCCGTGTCGCCGCCCGGATCCTGGCCTCGATCCCGACGGTGGTCAAAGACCGCGCGCTGCATGCCGCCGCCGACGCACTGCTGGCCCATGCCGACCACATACTGGCCGCCAACGCCGAAGACCTGGACGCGGCACGGACCGCCGGCACACCGGCGGCCATGCTCGACCGGTTGGCACTGAACCCGCAGCGCGTCGACGGCATCGCGGCCGGCCTGCGGCAGGTCGCCGGCCTGCCCGACCCGGTCGGAGAGGTGCTGCGCGGCTCCACCCTGCCCAACGGACTGCAGCTGCGCCAACAGCGTGTTCCGCTCGGCGTGGTGGGAATGATTTACGAGGGCCGTCCCAACGTCACCGTCGACGCGTTCGGGCTGACGCTCAAGTCGGGCAACGCCGCGCTGCTGCGGGGCAGCTCCTCGGCGGCCAAGTCCAATGAGGCGCTGGTGACGGTGCTGCGCGGGGCTCTGACGAGTCAGGATCTGCCCGCCGACGCCGTTCAGTTGCTGTCCTCGGCCGACCGCTCCACCGTTACTCACCTGATCCAGGCCCGCGGCCTGGTGGACGTGGCGATACCGCGCGGCGGAGCGGGGTTGATCGACGCGGTGGTGCGCGACGCGCAGATACCGACCATCGAGACCGGTGTCGGTAACTGCCACGTCTACGTGCACGAAGCCGCCGACCTGGACGTTGCCGAGCGGATCCTGCTGAACTCCAAGACCCGGCGGCCCAGCGTGTGCAACGCCGCCGAGACCCTGCTGGTCGATGCGGCGATCGCCGGGGAAGCGATGCCGCGGCTGTTGAACGCGCTGGAGCAGGCCGGTGTCACCGTGCACCTGGACCCTGGCGAGGACGACCTGCGCCGCGAGTACCTGGCGATGGACATCGCGGTCGCGGTGGTGGACGGAGTGGACGCCGCCGTCGCGCATATCAACGAGTACGGCACCGGTCACACCGAAGCCATCGTGACAACGAATCTCGCAGCGGCCCAACGCTTTACCGAACAAGTTGATGCTGCGGCGGTGATGGTCAACGCATCCACCGCGTTCACCGACGGCGAGCAGTTCGGCTTCGGCGCCGAGATCGGAATCTCCACCCAGAAACTGCACGCCCGGGGCCCGATGGGACTGCCGGAACTCACTTCGACCAAGTGGATCGTGTGGGGCTCGCCCGTTACCGGCCACACCCGCCCGGCCTGACGCCTCGACTGAAGGAGCTCTCCCATGAGCGTGCCCGCACGGCCCGCGCCGTTGTTCGCCGACATCGCCGACGTGTCGCGCCGGCTTGCCGAGACCGGCTACCTGCCCGACACCGCCACGGCCACCGCGGTCTTCCTCGCCGACCGGCTCGGCAAGCCGTTGCTGGTGGAAGGACCCGCGGGCGTCGGTAAGACCGAACTCGCCCGCGCCGTCGCCCAGGCCACCGGCTCGGGCCTGGTCCGGTTGCAGTGCTACGAGGGTGTCGACGAGGCGCGCGCACTCTACGAGTGGAACCACGCCAAGCAGATCCTGCGTATTCAGGCCGGATCGGGGGACTGGGAGTCCACCAAGGATGACGTGTTCAGTGAGGAGTTCCTGCTGCAGCGTCCCCTGCTCACCGCGATCCGGCGCACCGAACCCACCGTGCTGTTGATCGACGAAACCGACAAGGCGGACATCGAGATCGAGGGCCTGCTGCTGGAGGTGCTCTCCGACTTCGCGGTGACCGTGCCCGAACTTGGCACCATCACCGCAACCCGTACCCCGCTGGTGGTGTTGACCTCCAACGCGACGCGGGAATTGTCCGAGGCGCTCAAACGCCGCTGCCTGTTCCTGCACATCGACTTCCCGAGTCCGGAGCTCGAGCGCCGCATTCTGCTGTCTCGGGTCCCCGAACTGCCCGAGCATCTGGCCGAGGAGTTGGTGCGCATCATCGGCGTGCTGCGCGGGATGCAACTCAAGAAGGTGCCGTCCATCGCCGAGACCATCGATTGGGGACGCACCCTGCTGGCGCTCGGCATGGACACCATCGACGACGCCGTTGTCGCCGCCACACTCGGCGTGGTCCTCAAACATCAGTCCGATCAGCAACGTGCGACCGGCGAGTTGAGGCTGAACTGATGGCCACCCGGCGCATCCGTCCCTCGCGGCCGCTGGCCCCGCACGGGTTGCCCGGGCATCTCGTGGGGTTCGTGGAAGCCCTTCGCGCAAGTGGGATTTCGGTGGGGCCGTCGGAGACGGTGGACGCCGGCCGGGTGATGGCCACGCTGGGCCTGGAGGACCGGACGGTGCTGCGGGAGGGTCTGGCCTGCGCGGTGCTGCGCCGCCCCGATCACCGCGACACCTACGATGCGATGTTCGACCTGTGGTTCCCGGCGGCGCTGGGGGCTCGCGTGGCGGTGTCGGACACCGAAGAAGGCGAGGCCGATCCTGACGGGTTGCCGCCCGACGATGTCGAGGCGATGCGGCAGATGCTGCTGGACCTGCTGGCCGACAACCCGGACCTCGCCGACATGGATGAGCGGCTGGTGCGGATGATCGCCCGGATCGTGGAGGCCTACGGCAAGTACAACTCCAGCCGCGGCCCGTCGTTCTCGTCGTATCAGGCGCTCAAGGCCATGGCGCTGGACGAACTGGAAGGCAAACTGTTGGCGGGCCTGCTCGCGCCGTACGGCGACGAGCCTTCGCCCAGCCAGGAACAGATCGCTAAAGCCATTGCGGCGCAGAAGATTTCGCAGCTGCGGAGGATGGTGGACGCGGAGACCAAGCGGCGCACGGCCGAACAGCTGGGACGCGAACACGTTCAGATGTACGGTATCCCGAAACTTTCCGAGAACGTCGAGTTCTTGCGTGCATCCGGCGACCAGCTACGGCAGATGCGCCGCGTGGTGGCACCCCTGGCACGCACCCTGGCCACCCGGCTGGCGGCGCGGCGCCGTCGGTCCCGGGCGGGGTCGATCGACCTGCGCAAGACGCTGCGCAAGTCGATGTCCACCGGGGGCGTGCCGATCGATGTGGTGTTGAAGAAGCCCCGTCCGGCCCGCCCGGAGTTGGTGGTGCTATGCGACGTGTCGGGTTCGGTCGCCGGGTTCAGTCACTTCACTTTGTTGCTCGTTCACGCTCTGCGCCAGCAATTCTCGCGGGTGCGGGTGTTCGCCTTCATCGACACCACTGACGAGGTGACGCACATGTTCGGGCCCGAGGCCGACCTGGCGGTGGCAATCCAGCGGATCACCCGGGAAGCCGGAGTGTACGCCCGCGACGGACACTCCGACTACGGCAACGCGTTCGTCTCGTTCGTGCAAGCGAATCCGAATGTGCTGTCGCCGCGTAGCTCCCTGCTGGTGCTGGGTGACGGCCGCACCAATTACCGCAACCCGGCCGTCGATGTGCTCGCCGACATGGTGAACGCCTCCCGGCATGCACACTGGCTCAACCCGGAGCCCCGACATTTGTGGGGCAGCGGGGATTCCGCGGTGCCTCGATATGAGGAAGTCATCACGATGCATGAATGCCGCTCGGCCAAACAGCTGGCCACGGTCATCGACGCGCTGCTGCCGGTGTAACTCCCTCGCCGAGCAGACGCAAAGTCGCACAAATCGCCCGCGATTCGTGCGACTTTGCGTCTGCTCGCCGAGCTTCAGTGGGTCTTGCGAAAGACCAGCCAGCGCAAATCGATCGGGCTCTTTTCGCGTTCGACAGGGAAGGCATCGAGACCTTGGGCCCAGTTTTCGTACCAGCTGGTGGGTGGCCACGATTCGGCCGGTAGGTGCGCCTTCTCGTAGTCATAGACCGAGTCGTCCGCGACGAGCTCCAGCGGCAGTCCTTCCGCCGCGGCGGACATTTCCTTTCGCGTGAACGTGGCGGTGTACGTGTGCTGCGCGAATTCGCGCGCTGCGTCATCGAGCTCGTAGCCGTCGCGCGTCAGGAAGGTGTTGAACACCAACTTCGCTCCGGAGGCCAGGCACTGCGCGGCGAGCTCGAACATGTTCCGCAGCTGGCGGGTCGTCCGAAAGTCGGGTAGGACTTCCGAGAGTAAAATCAGCTGGTAGTCCTGGCGCAGGTCCTCCGTGGTTTCGAAGACATTGCGCACGATGATCCGCACGTCGAGACCTTCCTGACGGGCCTGCGAGCGGATGATCTCGGCGAATTTAGGCGTGAGCTCTACCACGTCGACCGGATGTCCACGTCGTGCCAGCGGCAAGGCATTGCGCCCGGTGCCGGCTCCGATGTCGAGAATCCGAAACGAGCGGGGATCGATGGCCTCGCCGGCCAGCGCGCACACCCGAGCGTCCGGTTCGGTCCCGAACAGCGGTGGCTCCCGGGTGGCGACCCAGTTGTCGTAAGCCTCGGCGACGGTGAACCACCGCGCGTTGACCTGGTAGTGCAGTGTGGGCCCTACCGGAGCGTTGTAGGTGATGACAACGTTCGAACGCTGCGAGATGGAGAAGGCCTCGGCCAGCTGACTCTGCAGGACGCTGCGCAGGTGCGCGAGTTCCTCGTCATTGAACTGCCGCCCTACTCCCGCGAATATGCGGCTGCACATCTCGACGTACTCGTCGAGCATGCTCGGCACCGCCGGCAGCGATATTTCGCCGGTAACCACGGAACGGCTGTAAAAGCGCCGCTTCATGGCGTCTTTCCACTCTTGAGTCTGGTCTATTGCCGGCAGCGAACCCTCCACAGGACCCTTCTACAGGATCTTCGGCTTCGGCATGTGGCTATGGGGAAAAGAAGCCAAAAAGACTTCAATTCATTTTCTGGACCGGCCGGACGAGGCCACATCGTTGCGCGGCGCGAACCGGCGGTTTAGACGGGTTCGAGGCGTTCGCTCACCCGTGTGCGATGGAGGATTCGCGAGCTTGTATGTGACCCGTGGCGTCCGATTGCCGGACAATTGATCATGGGTCCGTTTACGTTCAAGCGGGCGTTGCGCGAACCTGGGAGATACCGTTTTCGCTGGTCAAGTAAGCTGGCGAACCATGCAAACGCGGGTGCGCAGGCTGGGGGTGATGGGCGGGACGTTCGATCCCATCCATTACGGCCACCTGGTGGCAGCCAGCGAAGTCGCGCACAAGTTCGCCCTCGACGAAGTCGTGTTCGTGCCCAGCGGCCAGCCCTGGCAGAAGGACCGGCAGGTGTCGCCCGCCGAGGACCGGTATCTGATGACCGTCATCGCTACCGCGTCCAATCCCCGCTTTTCGGTCAGCCGGGTCGACGTCGATCGCGGTGGCCCCACGTACACCAGGGACACGCTGCGGGACCTGCAGAGTCTCAACGCGGACTCCGAGCTGTACTTCATCACCGGTGCCGACGCTCTGGCATCCATCCTGACCTGGCATGGCTGGGAAGAAATGTTCGAGCTGGCGCGTTTCATAGGTGTCAGCCGCCCGGGCTATGAGTTGAGGCACGACCATATCACCGACGTACTCGGCGAGTTGCCGCAGGACGCGTTGACGCTGGTGGAGATCCCCGCGCTGGCCATCTCCTCGACCGACTGCCGACAGCGCGCACAGAATCGCAGGCCACTGTGGTACCTGATGCCAGACGGCGTCGTGCAGTACGTCTCCAAACGACACCTCTACCGCACCCCCGAGAGGAGCGAGAACCAGGCCGCCCCGAGCGTGGGCGCCAGGAACAACACATGAGCGCAAATCAGGAAGCGATCGACATGGCCGCGGTGGCCGCGGCCGCGGCGGCATCGAAATTGGCCGACGACGTGCTCGTCATCGACGTCTCCGGCCAACTCGTCATCACCGACTGCTTCGTCATCGCCTCGGCATCCAACGAGCGGCAGGTCAACGCCATCGTCGATGAGGTCGAGGAGAAGATGCGTCAGGCCGGCTACAAGCCCGCTCGCCGGGAGGGCGCACGCGAAGGTCGCTGGACACTGCTGGACTATCGCGACATCGTGGTGCACATCCAGCACCAGGACGACCGGAATTTCTACGCGCTGGACCGGTTGTGGAGCGACTGCCCCGTGGTGCCCGTCGAACTCGCGGACCGGCGTGACGGGACGACACGATGAGAGCGCGCCGCCTGGTGATGCTGAGGCACGGGCAGACCGACTACAACCTCGGCAGCCGAATGCAGGGTCAGCTCGACACGGATTTGAGCGACCTGGGCCGCGCCCAGGCGGGCGCGGCCGCCGAGGTGCTGGGCAAATTGCAGCCGCTGATGATCGTCTCCTCGGATCTGCGGCGGGCGTTCGACACGGCCACCAGGCTGGGCGAGCAGACGGGGCTGCCGGTCCACGTGGATGCGCGGTTGCGCGAGACCCATCTGGGTGATTGGCAGGGCATGACGCACACCCAGATCGACGCGGAGGTACCGGGCGCGCGGCTGGCCTGGCGGGAGAACGCCGGCTGGGCACCGCACGGCGGCGAAAGCAGAGTGGACGTGGCCGCCAGGAGCGTGCCCGTGGTGGCCGAACTGGTTGCCGCCGCACCGGAGTGGGGCGGGGCGGGCGAGCCGGAGCGACCGGTCGTGCTGGTGGCTCACGGTGGTCTGATCGCCGCGCTGTCGGCCGCGCTGCTGAAGATCCCGGTCGCCAACTGGCCGATCCTGGGCGGTATGGGCAACTGCAGTTGGGTTCAACTGAGCGGTCATTCCGAGGATGACGCCGCCAGTTTTCAGGAGATCCGCTGGCGGCTGGACGTGTGGAACGCTTCGGCGCAGGTGTCCAATGACGTCCTCTGAGTTCGCGGGCAAACCGACGCTGCTGATCTTCGCCGACTCGTTGTCCTACTACGGGCCCACCGGCGGTCTGCCCTCCGACGATCCGCGGATCTGGCCCAACATTGTTGGCGCTCAACTGGGTTGGGATGTGGAGCTGATCGGCCGGATCGGCTGGACCTGTAGAGACGTCTGGTGGGCGGCCACCCAGGATCCACGAGCGTGGGCTGCGCTGCCGAAGGCGGGCGCCGTGATCTTCGCCACCAGCGGCATGGATTCGTTGCCGTCGGTGTGGCCCACCGCGATGCGGGAGCTCATCCGCTACGTGCGCCCTCCGTGGTTGCGGCGCTGGGTGCGGGAGGGCTACGGCTGGCTGCAACCCCGGCTGTCACCGGTGGCCAGGTCCGCACTGCCCCCGCAACTGACCGCGTATTACCTCGAAAAAACACGCGGCGCCATCGATTTCAATCGTCCTGGTATCCCGGTCGTAGCGTCGTTGCCGTCGGTGCACATCGCCGATACCTATGGCAGGGCGCACCACGGGCGCGAAGGTACGGTCGCGGCGATCACGCAATGGGCCGAGCAACAGGATATTCCGTTGGTCGATCTGAAAGCTGCTGTCGCTGAGGAGATTATGAACGGGCGCGGCAATCCGGACGGCATCCATTGGAACTTCGAAGCTCATCAGTGCGTCGCCGAGCTGATGCTGAAGGCACTCGCCGAGGCCGGAGTATCTCACGAGAAAACGCGTTGACGATGCCGCACGCCGGCGTCAACGCTGTGGGGGCATGCCCCCACCAATGGGAGGTGCCCTCACCCGCTTGCGGGGGACGAAGCGATGAGGTGGGGGCACTACCCGCGAGCGGGGGAGAGCGGCGCCTTGACCGTCGTCGTCGTTACCGATAGCTCGTCGCGCCTACCGGCGGAACTGCGCGAGAAGTGGGCGATCCGCGAAGTGCCGCTGCATATCCTGCTCGACGGAGCTGACCTGCGCGACGGGGTGGATGACGTTCCCGGCGACGTCCACAAACGCCACGCCACCACCGCAGCCGCCTCCCCGGCCGAGCTGTGTGCCGCCTATCGTCAGGCGTTGACGGACAGCGCCGGCGATGGGGTTGTGGCGGTTCATCTTTCGTCCGGGCTGTCGGGAACCTACCGCACGGCCGAACGGACGGCCGCCGAGTTCGGCCCCGCGGTCCGGGTGATCGATTCCCAATCCGCGGCGATGGGAACCGGTTTCGTGGCGCTGACCGCTGCCCGGGCCGCCGCAGAGGGAGCCGATGTGGACACCGTCGCGCGCACCGCGGCGGCGGCGGTTCAGCGTACCCACGCCTACATGGTGGCGCACCGCTTGGACAACCTGCGTCGCAGCGGCCGCATCGGCGGCGCGAAGGCATGGTTGGGCACCGCGCTGGCGCTCAAACCGCTGCTGCACATTGACGGCGGTAAACTTGTTCTGGCACAACGTGTTCGAACATCCAAAGGAGCAATTGCGGCGATGGTGGACCAGGTCTGCGAGGCCGTGGGGGAGCGCCAGGCGGCGTTGGCGGTCCATCACGTCGCCCACCCCAATGGCGCGCGCGAGGTGGCGGGCGCGCTGGCCGACCGACTACCGCAGTGTGAACCCGCGATCGTGACTCCGTTGGGTCCGGTGCTCGCGCTGCACGTCGGCGACGGGGCACTGGCCGTCTGCCTGCAACTGGCCGAATGACCTTGGCGCGTCAGATCTGTCGGTCGAAGACCGTCGTACCTATCGCGTCGTTGTTCCAGACGTAAATGGGCAGTTGTGAGAATGGATAAGACCCGGTATTGAACACGTAGTAGTTGTTCGCCGTCGCTGACGGCACCACGAACGGAGTGTTCGCCGTGGTGACGGTCTGTGTGTAGAGCGGTACCCCGTTGATGGTGGAGACGGTGATGACCGTTCCCGCCGGCAGGTGGTTGCCGACCGAGAGGCCCGGCACCAACGCTTGGGGTACGGCGCCCAGTTCTCCGCCGGAATCGATGAACGCGCCGACAGTCTGCGGCAATTGGTTGTTGATCTGCACTTGCACAACGGTTTTCGGAGCCCCATCCATCTCGACGAGGGGCGGCAGCGGGTTGGGCCCGAACTCCAGCATGCCGCGAGGCAGGTTGATCAACACGCCCTGATTCATGTTCGTCGGTAAGGCGGCGTTCACCGGGGTGTGGAACGGAAACCCGTCGTTGGGGCCCACGCCCAGGTAGACAGGAATCGATGAAAGTGCGATGACGTTGCCGGTGGCGTCGTGCGCGGACGTTGCGACGCCGACAGTGGTTGGCGCGGTGGTGATTCCGTTACCCAAATTGACGGTCGTCGTGTACGTGTCGTAGTTGACGAAAAGCGCGCCGCCGTAGCTGACGCGGCCTGAGGGGCCTTTCGGTCCGAGAGTCGCCAGGTTGACGTACGGCGGCGTTACCACCAGACCGGTGGCGCCGGAGTCGACGGTGACAGGCAAACTCGGACCGCCGCCGACCGAGATGTTCACGATCGGGCTGCCGTATGCGCCTGGATGGATCAGCGTCTGATTGGGCCCCAGGGCCGTGCTGATTCCGGCGGTACCGGGCTGTCCGAGCAGGCCGCCACGGCCGCCGGCACCGCCGACGCCGCCGGGTCCGCTGGCACCGCCGGTGCCGCCGTCGCCGATCAGGCCGGCGGGTCCGCCGGCACCCCCGGGCATGCCGCCGTAGAGGTTGAGACCACCGGTGCCGCCGTTGCCGATCAGGAAACCGCCGGGGCCGCCCGCACCACCCGCGAAGCCGTACCGCACGCTGACGCCGCCGGTGCCGCCGTTGCCGAACAACCAGCCGCCGGCCCTGCCCGCTGTTCCCACGCCTTGAGCGTTCGTATAGCCGTTGGCGCCGTCGCCGAACAGCGGGCGCCCGGTGACTTGCAGGACCGGGTCGTTGACGAGGTGTGACCCGGTGGAGGCCAGATACTGGGTGACGGCGATCTCCGCGGCCACATATTCACGCGCGGATTCCAGCAACCTGGTCAGGAACTGTTCGTAGGACGTGGTGAATTGCCCGGCCGCGGCCTGATACTGCCGGCCGTGCTCGGCAAACAAGGTGGCAATCGCCTGGGAGACTTCATCGGCGCTTGCGGCCGCCAGCTCGCCGGTGGGAAGCGCCGCGGAGAGATTGATCGACTTCACCGCCGACCCCAGATTCTCGAGGTCGGTCGTCGCTGATGCGAACACATCCGGGGATACCAGCACCAATGCCATATCAGCCCCCTAGGCACCACACGGCGTATACCGCAGCGTGGTCGAAACTCTAGCACCGAGCCGTTGCTGGGCAGCAAGAATTCGCTTGTTGGGGCGCAATAACCCCGGTGCTGCTGCTCTTGCCGCTTTGCCGCCGGGCCCGCATCACAGCGCCTGGACGGTGCGTCGAATCACCGGCGCGCACGAGTGACTGTCGCCGTTCGCCGACGAGGAACGTACGTAGTTTCGGCGTCGGCGAAGATCAGCCGCCTCGCGGATTTCATCGCGGCAACGATTTCGCCGGAGCGGATACATTATCGCAGCCGCGCGGACGCACTCTTCGCGGCCACCGGAACCACCGCCCCCAGCAACGTCGCGATCGACGGCATCGCCAGCGTGCGCACGGTCGGGGTGTCAAGCAGCAGGCCGGTCAGTGCGTCGAATGCCGTGCCCGACATGCTAAACCTCAGTGCCGCCAGCGTTCCCCGGGCGCCGATCGTGTGCATGATGACCAAGTCAGGGTGCGATCCTGCCGGTGACCGGCGGCAGATCGGCGAGCGTCACGATGCCCGGGCGGGCGGCGACCACGGCGGGAACGGCGTTGGTGACCGGCATCGCGGTGTAGATCATGCCCAGGCCCATGAAGCCGGGTTCGGTCCAGTCCTTCGGCGGCAGGCAGTGCAGCACCGTACGCATGTTGGGCAGGCCGAACACCTGGATCACGTGACCGTGCTCGAGTGGCTTGGGCGGCACAACATGATCGCCCATGGTCCAGTTGAATCCGACGCTGACCACATTGCGGTCGCCCTGCCAGCCGCGGTGGTATCCGTGGACGCCCCCGACGGTCCCGGCCGGGATTTTCATGAAGCCCAGGTCGGTGTCGCCGGTGGCTGCGGTGAAGGTGACGTCGAAGGTCATCCGATCCAGGCGGGCGCCGATAGCGTCGGCCATCATCGCGGCCGACTCGGCGAACACCTCGCTTTCCCGCCGCACGCTCTCGGCCAGTCCCGGGGTGTCGGGGTCTTGCGAGAAGCCCATTGCCGTCTGGGTTCCCGCCGACTCGTAGGCCGAGCAGTCGACCGACTCGGTGATGCGAATTTCGTCGACGCGTTCGCAGGACGCCGACAACACCATGCCGACCATGTTCGTCATACCCGGGTGCGCGCCGCTGCCGAAGATGGTCGACCCGCCGCGTTCGCACGCCGCGATGACGCGCTCGCGGTCCCGTGATGTCAGCTTGCCGCCGGTGATCCACGCCGCGCTGGTGCACACGTTCACCCCGGATTCCAGCAGGCGCTCCAGCTCATCGATATTGGGCCACAACGGGTTATAGCAGCACGCGTCGGCGCCCAGGGCGAGCAGCGCATCGATGTCGTTGGTGGCATGTACGCCGGTGGGCTGCGGCCAGCCCGCCAGCTCGGCGGCGTCGACGCCGACCTTCTCCGCCCCGTGCGCGTAGACGCCGACCAGCTCCATGTCGGGCCGGCCGATGATGGCGTGCAACGAGCGGCGCCCGATGTTCCCCGTGGTCCACTGGATCACGCGCAGGGGGCGCTGCGGGGCGGTTGTGGTCATCGGGTGCTCCTTTGCGCCGGTGCGGTCGGACCCATTATGTGCACCCGGCCCGTCCCCGCCGGGTTACGGGTGGTTGCCCTGGTTGAGCACCGCCGTGGCACCGGACAGAATCTGCGAAAGCGGATCGGCGCCGCCGCCGAACGTGGCCTGCGTCGCCGGTGCGGTGACGGCCGCCGGGTCATAACCTCGAACCGGGTCCACCTGGATCGGAGCGGTGAGCGGATCGTCATTGCGCGAGTAACCGGCGTTGACCATCGGCAACAGCACCGCGTCGAGTTCGTTCAGCGTCTGCTCCGGTACCCCCAGATACTGGAACGGCAACACCAGCGGCAGATGCCTCTCGGGTATCAAATACGTCGTCGTCGTCGCACCCCGGGAATTCACCGACGTCCGGATGTTCTGCGGTGGCACCATGCTCGGATTGGTGAACGCCACCGCGGTGTGGCCGGTCGCGAGGCCCACGAGGGTGTTGGCCAGCGAGATCAGATTGTCCGGCCGGTCGGGGAAGTCGGCGATGGAGTCGTAGGCGGACACGAACATCCGGGTGTCGTACTGGCTCTCGACAGGAGGCGGTACCTGGTAGTCGAGGGCGGGTACGACGCCGCCGACCGGAAACATCGCGGTCAGGAAACTCTGGCCGAAGGCGTGGCGGGCGATTGGATCGCCAAAGGTGTTGAACACCAGTTCATTCGGTGCGGGGGCGGCCGGATCGTAGGCGAGCCGGGCCTGCAGCGCGTCGAGCACGAGGGCGCCCTCGGACAAGCCGACCACCTGGCCGGGACCGCTTCGGCTGATCGCCGCCGCCAGGTTGTCCGCGCCGACGTTCACGGACTCGCCGACGCTGGGTCCGTCCACGCCCAGGCCCGGGAAGTACTCATCGAGCCGGCCGATGCCCGGAAAGAGGCGCCCCAGGACATGCCCCTGAACCTGCCCCGCGGGGTAATCGACGATCTGGCGGTGCCGGGTGGGCAGCCACTCCGCACCCTCGCGGCGGATGTACTCGTCGTAGGGAATTCCCAGAACGTGAGCGCCGCCCAGCGCATAGGCGATCTCGTTGGTCAACGGATCGGCCGGGGGGTCGTCGGCGTGCGCCACGCCGGCGTGCAAACATGTTGCGGCGCTGAGGGTTGCGGCCATGGCCAGTCCCGCGAGCAGCTTCTTCATTCTTACTCCTCGCCTCTCGGGCTCAGTCTGCCACGGCTGGGTTGTCCGGGCCTGCCCGGCCACCAGCTGGCGCGCCCCACCAGCGCGGCCATCGCGGGCACGGTGATGGTGCGTACGAGGAAGGTGTCCAACAGGATTCCCACACCGATCACGAACCCGCCCTGGACCACGGTAACGATGCTGGAAAACAGCAGACCGGCCACCGACGCGGCGAAGATCAGACCCGCGGCGGTGATGACACCGCCGGTCGAAGTCAGCGTGCGAATGATCCCGTATCGCATGCTGCGCGGTGACTCGTCCCGCATTCGTGAGATGAGCAGCATGTTGTAGTCGGCGCCCACCGCGACCAGCACCACGAAGGCCAGGGGCGGCACGCTCCAGTGCAGGTGCTGGCCGAGCATCACCTGGAACACCAGAACACCGATGCCGACTGCGGACAAATACGAAAGCACAACGGAGCACACCAGATACAACGGTGCGACGACGGCCCGCAGCAACGCGATCAAGGTCAGCAGCACCACGATGAGCGTGACGGCGATGATGAAACGGATGTCGTGCTCGTAGTAGTTGCGGGTGTCGCGCAAGGTCACCGGATAACCCGCCAGCGAGATCTTGGCGTCCGCCAGCGCGGTGTTCGGCTGGGCTCCCCGGGCGGCATCGGTGATGGCGTTGACCTGATCCATCGCTTCGGCGCTGAACGGATTGAGCTTGGTCTGGACCAGGTACCGCACCGAGCGCCCATCGGGGGAGATGAACATTTTGGCGGCCTTCTTGAACTCGTCCAGATGCAGCAGCTGGGGCGGAATGTTGAATCCCGCCATGGACGGATCTGCCGCATCCTGTTTCATCGCCAGCAGGAATGCCGACGCGTCACTGAGCCCGGCGCCGAGTTCTCTGACCCGCTCGACGAGTTCCGCCACGCCGTCCGCGACCTGGCGGCTTCCGCTGGCGACGCGGTCGGCGCCCTGCTGAACGTTGTTGATGCCCGTCTGCATGCCGCCGGGTTGATCGAGCCCCATCGAATGCATGACCCTCACGACAGCGGCCAGGGCCCTCCGCAGGCGGTCCACAGTCGCGTTGAGGGTCTGCCTGTCCGGCATGGTCTGCAATTGCCGGGCCAGATCGTTGATCTGGTCCAGACTGCCGTCGTTGCGGGCGCTGACCAGGCGCTCGAACTGGTCGCGGGTGGCGGTGCAGGAGGGGTCGGCGTTGCACACCGGGTTGCCCTGCAGCGCCGCGAGCACCGGTCCGATCCAGGCGAACATGTCCCGGACGGCCCAGACGTTCAGGCCGAGCGAATTGCCCAGCGTGTTGATGCTGTTGACCAGCTTGGCGGCGGTTTCGACCTCCCGGACCAGTGTGTCCCCGCCGTATTGGCCTTTCAGCGAGGTCATGATGTCGGTGACACCCTCGATGCTGGCGACGATCTGGCTGACCTGGCTACGCACTCCGCTGAGGTTGTCAGCCAGCGAATCGGCACCGCCCACCAGGCGGTCGAGATCTTCGGTCCGGTGGTTGATCAGGTCGGACGCCGCACCGAGGCGGGCGCCGATCGCGCCGGCCTGGTACGTGGCACGCAGCTGATCGGGCACCGATCCGGTGGGCCGGGTGACGCCGCTGACCAGCGCGATATTCGGCAGCTGACTGACCCGCTCGGCCATCTGTTCCAAGTCCGCCAGGGCCCGTGGGGTGCGCAGGTCGTGCGGCGACTGGACCAGGATGTACTCGGGAATGGACTGGTTGACCGGGAAATGGCGTTCCAGCGCTGCGTATCCGATCGAACTCGGTGCCGACGCCGGCACCACCTTGCGATCGTCGTAGTTGTAGCGCACCAGGCCCGCGCAGCTCGCCAGAATCACCAGCACCAGCAGGCTGGCCACCAGATGCGCCTTCGGCCGGCGCACGATGCGAATGCCCGAACGCCGCCACATCCGGGCGGTCAACTCCCGTCGCGGCCTGACCCAGCCTCGTGGGCCCGCGATGACCAGGATGGCCGGCAGCAGCGTGATCGCGGCGAGGAATGCGACGCCGATCCCGATGGCTGACGACACGCCCACGCTGGAGAACACGCCCATCCGGGAGAAGCTGATGCCCAGGAACGTGATGCCGACCGTGGCGGCCGAGGCGGCGATGACCTTTCCGATCGAGAACAGCGCCCGCCGCACCGCTTCCTCGAAGTCGGCGCCCTGTCGCAGATAGTCGTGATACCGGCTGATGAGGAAGACGGCATAATCGGTCCCCGCGCCGGCGACCATGGCGCTGAGAAAGACGATCGACTGGTTGGACACGCCCATTCCGCTCAGCGTGGAAAGACCTGCTACCGCGCCCTGCGCGATCAGCAGGGACAATCCGATCGCGGTCAACGGCAACAACATGGTGACCGGATTGCGATAGACCACCAGCAGGACGAGCAACACCAGCACGGCGATGGCGATCTCGATCGGCATGCGATCCCGTTCGCCCGCGGCGGTCAGGTCGGCGACAGTGGCCGCGGGTCCGGTGAGTTCCGCCTTGAGCGGTGTCCCGGCCAGGCTGTGCGCCACGACGTCGGAGACCCGGTTGAACGCGGCGTGGGCCCGCGGCGTGCCCAGCTCGCCGGCCAGCCCGACCGGGACCACCCAGGCCTTCTGGTCTTTGCTGGTCAACACCGGGCGCAGGACCGGCGTGGCGGCGAAATCCTGCAGCATCAATACATCCCGCGAATCCTGGCGCAGCGCGTCCACCAGTTTGCGGTACGCGGCCTCGTCGGCGGGTTTGAGCCCACCGTCGTCGGTCAGGACCACCAGCAGCAGGTCTTCGGAGTTGGACTCGTGAAACGCTTCGGTCATGTTCCGGGCCGCCACGGCCGACGGCGCATCGCTGGGCAGGATCGCCAGCGGATGCCGCTGCGCCATCTCGTTCAGGTGGGGCAAGGTCAGCGGCGCCGCGACCGCGATCACGGCCCACAGCCCGATCACGATCCACGGCCACCGCACCACGAAGTCGGCTAGCCGTCGCACGGCCACTCCGGCGTTCTGGCCAACCGCGCAATCACGTGGCGCCGCATATTCATGGAGCTCTCATAATCACCGAGCATCGAATGGGTCCACCCTACGCAACGCGTCCCCAATGGCCGCTGTCGGCGACCCGGGTGCACACCGACTTCATTGCTGTCATATAGCGGGCAATTGATTTTCGGGCGACCGGGTTCTCCGGAAACATCACGGCCATCACCGTGCCCTCGCCGTACCGGAATATATAAATGGTGAGTTGGTACGAATACCGTCCGTCGGAGTAGATCCCGATATTGTTCGCGTAACCCAACTCCGCGGCCGCGAGTACGGCATTGAGCGGTGCGGCGTCGCCGTGCAGGAAGTTGGTCACCGGAAAGTTCGGGCGCGGTTTGCTCAGCCAGGGCGCCAATTCCAGGACCCGGTAATAGGGCGTCTTCGCCATGTCCAGGCCGGCATCGAACGAAGCCTGGGCGGCCCAGGCGGCCTCACCGAAGGAAGCGGCGGCGATCGGGACCGTGATCGGGATCAGGCCGGTGAACCAGCCCTGGGTCATGAAGTTGTCCGAACTGCTGCGTGCGTCTCTGGGGGTGAGGCCGAAGTATGTCGCGGCTCCGGTGAATTCATGTTCCACCTGAGCGATGCAGGCGAACAGGCCTCCGACGAAGCGGGCCCCGGCTGCCGTGCAGGCCGACTCGAACCGAGCAGTCTGGGCCACGTCCATCAACGTTTCGGTCACCATGTGACTGTCACCCGGCTGCATGGGGTTACCGAGCGGAAGCGGAAATTCAGGCAGCGTGCCGCCATTGTTCTCGGCGAAGTCGATCCACGTCCGCACCTGCGGCGAGTCCAGTGTCAACGCTGTGGTGTAGGAGCGCTCGCGGACGCAATAGTCGTCGAAGCTGCCCGCATCGGGAAGTGCGAGCGACTCGTCGCCCGAGGTGAACGCCGCGTACATGGCGTGTGATTCGAGCATCGTGATGCCGATCAGGGTCGCGTCTCCGTGGACGTGGTCCACGCTGGCATAAAAAGTGAATGAGTCTTCGCTCTGGATGATTCCGAAGCTGAAGCAACCCCACTCGAGCGGACTCGGGATGGAGACCACATGCTCATGGACTTCGGCCTGGCTCATCGGGCCGTGATCGGTCGGCGTGAATTCCACGTCAGCGGGATTCCTGATGGTGCGTCTGACGAAGTCGCCGGCGCCGGTGTGCTCGAACCAGCTGCGGTAGGTGTCATGCCTGCGCAGGTAAGTGTTGAGCGCGGAATTCATCGCGCGGATATCGCACTGTCCGGGCACTTCACAGGTCGCTATGATTTGTCGTGAATAGTCCAGGCCCGCACTTGTCCGCTCGTGATAACCGCGAAGATGCTGGGCTTGCATGTAGCTGACCGGTACCGAACTCACCGGCGCTTGCCGGGCATTTTCTCTGGCCGATATTGGCGGGTGCCAGGACGTCACGGAGCCGGGATGCAACGCCCAGTCATCGATCGAGCCGATCGTGATTTTCCCGATTCGCAATATTCCCCCTTGCTGTAGATCGGCGGCAGTTCGGCCACGCCGGTCCCGGGTTCAAGATAACTTGTTTTCGTGAGCGCCGTCGCAGGCATACGTCGATTCGCGGCCAGGGCCCGCCTCGGTGGCGCGCTGGGGCGGGCGCGGGCGACCTAAGCTTTGGTACTTAGCGTTTCGGCCCCTGCCAGGGGCCAAGGGGGCCGGCTCGAGGGGTCGAGTATCGCCGGCCGAAGCAGAGAGGACAACTTGATGGGGACCGTCGATGATCTGACGGAGCGGGGATCGAGTTTCGCGATCGTTGGCTACGCGGTGCGCCTGCCGGGTGCCGACGATGCCGACGCGTTCTGGGATGTGCTGGTTCAGGGTCGGGACGCGGTGTCCGAGGTACCGCGGGATCGCTGGGATGTGGAGGAGTTTTTCGACCCGGATCCTGATGCGCCGGGGAAGGTGGTGACCCGCCGGGCGGGTTTCGTCGACGACGTGGTGGGATTCGACGCGCCGTTTTTCGGAGTGTCGGCGCGGGAAGCCCGGTTGATGGATCCACAGCACCGGCTGCTGCTCGAGACTGCGTGGCGTGCGGTGGAGCACTCCGGGACCGCACCGACATCGCTGGCGGGCAGCAATACCGGTGTTTTCATAGGCTTGTCGACCCATGACTACCTGGGGATGGCCTCCGACGAGCTGAGCTACGCCGAGATCGAGGCGTACATGGCGATCGGGACGGCCGCGGCCGCGGCGGCGGGCCGGATCAGCTACCGGCTGGGGCTGCAGGGTCCGGCGGTCACAGTGGACACGGCGTGCAGTTCGTCGCTGGTCGCGATTCACCAGGCCTGTCAGGCGCTCCGCCTGGGTGAGTGCGATCTGGCGCTGGCCGGCGGTGCCAACGTGCTGCTGAGTCCGGCGACCATGATCACGTTCTCCTCGGCGCACATGCTGGCGCCCGACGGCCGGTGCAAGACCTTCGACGCGGCCGCGGACGGTTATGTGCGCGGTGAGGGCTGCGGGGTGATCGTCATCAAGCGCCTCAAGGACGCCGTGCGCGACGGTGACCGGATCCGGGCGGTGATCCGGGGCAGCGCGATCAACCAGGACGGCGCATCGGGTGGTCTCACCGTGCCCAATGGCGTCGCTCAGCAGCGCGTCATCGCCGAGGCGCTGTCGCGGTCCGGAGTCGCCGCGGCGGACGTCGGATATCTGGAGGCGCACGGGACAGGGACGTCGCTGGGTGATCCGATCGAAGTTCAGGCCGCCGCGGCGGTCTACGGCGAGGGCCGCGTGCCGGAGCGGCCACTGCTGATCGGCTCGGTGAAGACGAATATCGGACACCTGGAAGCGGCCGCGGGGATCGCCGGTGTCGTCAAGGTGATCCTTGCCCTGGAACATGAGTTGCTGCCCAGGCACCTGAATTTCCGGCATCCGTCGCCGCATATTCCCTGGGACCGGCTAGCGGTGCAGGTCCTCAAGGATGCCGCCGACTGGAAACGCGACACCCGGCCGCGCATCGCGGGAGTCAGCTCGTTCGGGTTCTCCGGGACGAACGCGCACGTCATCCTCGAGGAAGCGCCGCAGCAGGCGATCGGGGGTAGCGATGTCGGGGACCGGCGGTTGCGCGTGCTCCCGTTGTCGGCACGCACGCCCGCCGCTTTGACGAAGATCGCCGAGCAGTACCGCGCGTGGCTCGACGAGCATCCGGAAGCCACCGTGTCGGACGTGTGCTTCACCGCCGGGGTGGGCCGGACCCACTTCGAGCACCGCGCCGCGTTGGTGGTGAACTCGGCCGAGTCCGCTCGTGAGTTGCTCGGCGCGCTCGCCGACGACCGCCCGGCACCGGGGTTGGTTCGAGGTGTGTGTGCCGACACCCCGAAGACGGCATGGTTGTTCACCGGTCAGGGCAGCCAATTCGCCGGCATGGCCCGCGAATTGTTCGACACCGAGCCACTTTTCGCCGAGACGCTGCAACGGAGCGCGGCAGCGGCCGCCGATGTGCTCGAAAGACCCTTGCTGGACGTCATTTTCGACACGGACGGACCGGACAGCGAAGAGGCGCTGCGGCAGACCTCCTACGCACAGTCCGCGTTGTTCGCGGTGGAGATGGGCCTGGCCCGGCTCTGGCAGTCCTGGGGCTTCGAACCCGATGTGGTGCTCGGTCACAGCGTCGGCGAGTACGCGGCGGCCTGCGTCGCCGGTGTGTTCAGCCTCGAAGACGGCGCGGTGCTACTCGCCGAGCGCGGCCGCCTTTTCGGCAGTCTGCCCCGCGGCGGACGGATGGTCGCGGTGTTCGCCGACGCGGAGCGGGTCGAGAGCCTTGCCGACCGATTCCCCAGTCTTTCGGTGGCGGCCTACAACGGCGCCAACACCGTGTTGTCGGGACCGGCGCAGGATCTGGAATCGGCCGTGGCCCCGTTGACCGCCGACGGTGTGCGCTGCGACTGGCTGGACACCAGCCATGCGTTTCACTCGGCGCTGCTGGACCCGGTGCTCGACGAATTCGAATCGTATGCAAGCCGTTTCGACTTTCGCCCCCCGCAGCGCATCCTGGTGTCCAACCGCACCGGTGCCGCAGTGGGCCGCAACATGCGGCTGGACGCGGGTTACTGGCGTCGCCATGCACGCCAACCGGTCGAATTCGCCAAGAATGTGCACACACTCGCCGAGCTGGGCTGCAAAGTGTTGTTGGAGATCGGCCCGCAACCGGTGCTGACCGCCGCGGCTCTGCGTGCATGGCCCGACCCCGCGACCGCGCCGCGGGCGATCGCCTCGATGCGCCGCAAGGGCGGTGATCAACGACAGATCACCGAAGCCCTGGCCGACGCCTACGTCGTCGGACACCTGCCGGACTTCGGCGCGGTCGTGCACGGATCGGCGCACAAGCTCGACCTGCCCACCTACCCGTTCCAGCATCGTCGGTACTGGTTCCGGGACACGGCGGCTCGGCCCAGCGATCAGGCCCGCCACAGCGATGCCGTGCGCACCGAGGCCGTCCGGCTGCTCGAGGACGATCGCATCGAGGAACTGGCCGCGCTGCTGGATGGCGCGGGCGGCGATCAGCACACCGTAGATGTGCTGAAAAAGCTTGCCGCGCAACATAATCAGCAGCGCGCGACGCAGGCCATCGCCGATGACCGCTACGGAATCCGCTGGGAGAAGGCGGCCGGCGCGGAGTTCGGCTCCGGGACCGCGCACGACCTGTCCTGGCTCGTCATCGCTGACGACCCGGACGGGATCGCGCCCCTGATCGACGTGCTCAGGGCACGTGGGCAGGCGCACCGGATCATCGGGCTGCCTGCGTCGGATGCCGACGAGGAACGACTCGAGGCGGTGCTGCGCGAGGCGGCGGGTGATCACACGGTGCCTCGGATTCTGATGTGCGCTGCCCTGGAATCCGACACCGCGCCGTCGATGCGGTCGCTGCTGCGGATGCAACACCGGGTCCTGGGCGGAACACGGCGGCTCTTGCGCGCCGCGGCCGGCACTGAACTTCGCAGTCCGATCTGGCTGATCACGGCAGGCGCACAACGGGTTACCGATACCGACACGGTGTCGCCGGTGCAGACCTGCCTGTGGGGCTTCGGCCGGGCCGCCTCCCTCGAGCATCCCCAGGTGTGGGGCGGGCTGGCGGATCTGTCGGCCGGCAGTGCCCGGGAGTGGTCGCGGTTGATCGATGTGGCGGCGGCGCCACCCCGCAGCTCGGGGATGACAGAAGACCAAGTCGCCGTGCGGGACGAAGCGGTGTATGTTGCGCGTCTGGTCCGGCGCGCGGGACAGCCGAACCCGACACCGCCGGTGCTCCGGGCCGACGCGACCTACCTGGTGACGGGTGGACTTGGGTCGGTCGGGCTCGAAATTGCCGCGTACCTGGCCGGGCACGGCGCCGGGCACCTGGTGCTGGTCAGCCGTCGCTCACCCGCCGCGCCGGCGCAACGGCGCATCGATGCGCTGCAGCAGCAGACCGGTTGTGAGATCCGGACCGTTGCGGCCGACGTCGCCAACCCGCACAACGTCGCGCGTCTGCTGGCCACCGTGCAGTCGGAGTTGCCGCCCCTGGCCGGCATCGTGCACGCCGCGGGAGAGATCGGCAGCACCGCGCTGCGCACCCTGGACGACGCCGAGTTGGACCGCGTCTTCGCCGGAAAGGTTTGGGGCGCCTGGAATCTGAGTGAAGCAACGGCCGACGTCGCACTGGACTTCTTCATCAGCACCTCCTCGATCGCCTCGGTATGGGGCAGCTTCGGCCAGACGGCCTACGGCGCGGCGAACGCCTTCCTGGACGGGTTGGCCTGGCGGTTGGGCGAACGGGGCTACCGCAGCGTCAACTTCGGTCCCTGGATGTCGGAGTCGGGCGGGATGGCCGATGCCGATGCCCGTGCGCAGCTGAACCGGCGCGGCGTGCGGACTCTGTTGCCCCACGATGCACTGGCCGGGATGGCCGAGCTGTTGGTCGCGCCGTCACCGCAGGGCGTGGTGGCCCGGATCGACTGGACCCGCTTCTTGCCGCTCTACCAGCAGGCCGGAAGGCGGGGGTTCCTGGCGGAACTCGAGCGCGAGCTGCCCGACTCCATGCCGGAAACCGCGGCGCCGGGGACTACCCGGCTGGTCGAGCAGCTCACCGCCGCCCCCGTGCAGCGGCGCCGGAAACTCGTCGTGGACTATCTGCGCGAGGTGGTCGCCGAGGTGACGCGGATCGACGCTGCCGAGATCCGCGACGAAGCAGGATTCTTCGATCTCGGCATGGACTCGCTGATGGCTGTGGAATTGCGGCGCCGGGTCGAGCACGGGGTCGGTAGAGCACTGCCGGCCACCCTGGCGATGGACTATCCGCGGCTGGTCGACGTCGCGGATTATCTGATCAGCGACGTGCTGCGGCTCGGCGTGCCCGCGAAGTCCGAGACGCCGGCACCGTCGACCCCGGTGACGACCAGCGCGGTCGATGAGCCGATCGCGATCGTCGCGGTCGCCTGCCGCTTTCCGGGCGCCGCTGATCCCGAGGCCTACTGGGAGCTGTTGGCCGGCGGGGTCGATGCGATCCGGGAGATCCCCGATGACCGCTTCGACGTCGACGAGTATTTCGACCCCGACCCTGAGACGCCGGGCAAGATCTACAGCCGTTGCGGGGGATACCTGGACGAGATCAGCGGTTTCGATCCCGAGTTCTTCGGGATCTCGCCGCGCGAAGCCGTGTGGATGGACCCGCAGCAGCGGTTGATGCTCGAAATCGCCTGGGAAGGCCTGGAACGGGCCGGCTATTCGCCGGCTTCGTTGCGCGGCAGCCGAAGCGGCATCTTCGTCGGGGTGGCGGCCAACGAGTATTCACACCTGCTGACCGCCGAGTCGGTCGACTCTCTCGAGGCGCATTTCATCACCGGCAACGCACTCAACGCCATCGCGGGCCGGGTCGCCTTCGCACTCGGGCTGGAGGGACCGGCCGTGGCGGTGGACACCGCCTGCAGCTCCTCGCTGGTGGCAGTGCATGAAGCGTGCCAGGCACTGCGCTCGGGGGACTGCGATCTGGTCTTGGCCGGCGGCGTGAACGTGCTGCTGAGCCCGGCATCACTGATCGCAGCCTCACGCGCCAGGATGTTGTCCCCGCAGGGGCGGTGCAAGACATTCGATGCCGCCGCGGACGGCTATGTACGCAGCGAGGGCTGCGGCATCCTGGTGCTCAAGAGGCTCAGCGACGCGGTGCGCGACGGAGACCGGATCCAAGCGGTCATCCGGGGCAGCGCAATCAACCAGGACGGCGCTTCCAGTGGCTTGACGGTACCCAACGGCGGTGCGCAGCAACGGCTTATCGCCGCAGCACTGGCCCGGGCCCAGGTCGCCGGCAGCGACGTCGATTACCTCGAGGCGCACGGTACCGGCACGTCGCTGGGTGACCCGATCGAAGTGCAGGCCGCCGCCGCGGCCTACGGCACCGGCCGCGACCCGAACCACCCGCTGCTGATGGGATCGGTGAAGACCAACATCGGCCACCTGGAGTCGGCCGCCGGGGTCGCCGGCCTGATCAAGATCGTGCTGTCCCTGCAGCACCGGGTCCTGCCGCAGAACCTGCACTTCGAGAACCCCTCGCCGCATATTCCCTGGGATTCGCTACCGGTCCGGGTCGTCGATCAGGCGATGCCGTGGCAGGCCAACGGCCGGCCCCGCCGCGCCGGTGTGAGTTCGTTCGGGTTCACCGGTACCAACGCGCACGTTCTGATCGAGGAGGCGCCCACTGGTGAAGTCGTCACGGCCGGTGAGGACGGCGCACCCCTCGGCTCGGTCGGTGTGTTGCCGCTCTCGGCGCGCTCGGAGCAGGCTCTGGTGGCGTTGGCGCAGCGGTGGGCCGCCTGGCTGGATGCTCATCCGGACACCGACATCGACGACCTCTGCTTCACCGCGGGGGTGGGACGCTCGCATTTCGAACACCGGGGCGCGCTGGTTTTGGATTCCGGGAGTGCAACGGTACCGGACGCCCGCGACCTGCTGACCGAGCTGGCCGCAAACCGGTTGCGTCCGGGTGTGGTTCGTGGGGTGTGCGGCGACCCGCCGACGACGGCGTGGTTGTTCACCGGGCAGGGCAGCCAGTACCCGGGTATGGCACGCGAATTGTTCGACACAGAGCCGGTTTTCGCCGAAACGGTGCAGCGGTGCGCGGACGCGATCAAGGGCATGCTGCCGCGCCCGCTGCCGGACGTGCTATCGGGCACCGACCGGAATGCCGGAGAAGCCCTGCGTCACACCTCATTTGCCCAGCCCGCACTGTTCGCGCTCGAAATGGGTCTGGCCCGGCTGTGGCAGTCGTGGGGCATCGAGCCCGACGTGGTGCTCGGACACAGCGTTGGCCAGTACGCGGCGGCGTGTGTGGCCGGGGTGTTCAGCCTGGAAGACGGCGCGCGGCTGATGGCCGAGCGCGGCCGGCTGTTCGGCAGCCTGCCAGAGGGCGGTCGCATGGCTGCGGTCTTCGCCGACGCGCGGCGGGTGGAAGAGGTGGCCGCCCGTTTCCCGCGGGTATCGGTCGCGGCGTACAACGGGCCGAACACGGTGCTGTCCGGTCCGGGCACCGATCTGGAACGGATCGTCGCCACGTTCAACGACGACGGGGTGCGCTGCACGTGGCTCGACACCAGCCATGCGTTCCATTCGGCGCTGCTGGAGCCGGTCCTCGACGAATTCGAGGCGTACGCGGCGCGGCTGCCGTTCTCCGTCCCGGCGCTGCCGCTGGTATGCAACCGCACCGGCGCGGTCCTCACCTCGGAAACCCCACTGGACGGCCGATATTGGCGCCGGCATTCCCGGCAGCCGGTGCAGTTCGCCGACAGTGTCCGGACAGTGGCGCAACTGGGTTGCTCGGTGTTGATGGAGATCGGGCCGCAGCCGATCCTGACCGCGGCCGCCGTGCAGGTCTGGCCGGAACACGCCGCTGCGCCACGCGCCATCGCGTCGCTGCGCAAGGGTGCCGACGCCCGCCGTCAAATCTCAGAGGCCCTGGCCGCGGCGTACGTCGCCGGGCATCGGCCGAACTTCGCCGCCCGCCATCACCGCCCGGGTCACCGACTCGAACTGCCCACCTACCCCTTCCAGCGCCGCACCTTCTGGCCCAGGACCTCCGGCATCGCGACCGACGGGACGGTGGTGTCCGGGATCCTGGGTAGCGCAAAGGATCTCGCATCCGGCGATGCCGTCTACACCAGCCGGTTGTCGGTCAAATCCCAGCCGTGGTTGTCCGATCACGTGATCTACGGCACCGTGGTCGTACCGGGCGCGACGTACGCGGCGATGGCGCTGGCTGCCGTCGGTCCGCCGGCGCACGTCCGCGACGTCTTCTTCTATGAGCCGATCATCCTGCCCGACAAGAGTTCTCGGGAGGTACAGCTCACCCTGCATCCGCTCGAGGACGGCGGCGGCTGGACGTTTCGGGTGCATAGCCGTCCCTATGGCGTGCGCGAGGCGGAATGGTCGTTGAACGCCGACGGCACCGTGGTCAGCGGTGTCGAGGATGAGCCGTTAGCCGGGGAGCCGGATTCCGTGGATGCGGCCATTGAGCGGTTGAGCCGCGCCCAGACGCAGCAGCTGTTCGACACGTTCGCCGACATGGAGCTGGCGTGGGGTCCCACCTGGTCGACATCGCTGAAATCGTTGTGGGTCGGCGACGGTGAGGCGATCGGCGATGTCGTCATCGGTGACGAACTCGCCGAGCAACTCGGCAGCGAGCCGATCCATCCGGTACTGCTGGACCTGTGCACCGGCGTCGCGTTCCCGGCGTTCCCGGCGTTGCTGGCGGCCGAACACGGGGTCGCGGATCTGTTCCTGCCGCTGCGGTACGGACGGGTGTCGCTGGCCGAGCGGATGCCACGGCGGTTCTACTGCCGCGCACGCTGGCACGAGGGCGGGTTGGACAGCGAAACGCAGGTCTTCGACCTCGATTTCGTGGACCGAGACGGTCGCCAGCTGGGCGGAATTCGTGAGTTCACCGTCAAACGCGCGCCCCGGGAGGCGCTGCTGCGCGGGCTCGGCGGCGACGCCACCCGGCTGCTGTACACCCTCGGCTGGCACGAGGTGCCGCCGCCGGCGTCCGGTGCCGACGACACCGGGAACGCCGCCGCCTGGGTGGTCGCCGGATTCGATGAGCTGGCGGATGTGCTGCCGGAGTGCCTGCGTGCCAACGGGTCTGTCGATCCGGAGCAATGGCTGCAGCTGTTCGCCCAGACGCAGGAGCGCGGGACGCCGATCTCCGGCCTGGTGTGGCGCAGCAGCCGGCGCCCGGACAACGAGGAGACGAGCGCGGAATTCGCCGCGCGGCTGGAGGGCGAGGTCGACAGGCTGCTGACCGTGCTGCGCACGCTGCTTGAGCAGCAGGACCTGAAACTGCCCGGCGGGCTGTGGATCGTCACCGAGCGGGCCGTGGCGACCGAACCCGGCGAGCCGGTCGACCCCGCGCAGGCCTCGTTGTGGGGGCTGGGGCGCACCGTCATCGCCGAGCAGCCGCCGTTGCGGTGCAGACTGGTGGACCTCGACGGGTCCGACGACGCCGTGCAATGGTTCGCCCAAGTGCTGGCGGCACCGGCTTCGCCGGTCGCCGAGCCCGAACTCGCCCTGCGGCAAGGCAAGTTCCTGGTGTCGCGGCTGCTGCCGTGGGCGCGCGGCGGCCATCTGGGGGTGCCCCGCGCGACCGATTACGTCCTGGCCCCGACCGAGCGCGGCGCTATCGACAACCTTCGTCTGGCCCCAGCCGACGTGACAGCTCCGGCCGCGGGCCAGGTGCAGATCCGGGTCGAGGCCGCCGGTCTCAACTTTCGCGATGTGCTCAACGTGCTGGGTCTGTACCCGGGTGACCCGGGGCCGATCGGCGGGGACTTCTCGGGCATCGTCACCGAATTGGGTTCGGACGTCACCGGAATGGAGGTCGGCCAGCGCGTCTTCGGTTTCATGCAGGGAGCGTTCGCGAGCAGGGTCAACGTGCCGGCACAGTTGGTGGCGCCGGTGCCCAAAGGCCTGGACGCGATAGCCGCCGCAAGCATCCCCGCGGCAGCCCTGACCGCACGCCTGGCCTTCGACTGGGCCAAGCTGCGGACGGGGGATCGGGTGCTCGTCCACGCCGCCAGCGGCGGCGTCGGGCTGGCGGCAGTACAGTTGGCGCGTCAATGCGGTGCGACAGTGTTCGCCACCGCCAGCACCTACAAACGTGCCGCGCTGCGCAAGCTCGGTGTGGAGTACGTATACGACTCGCGTACAACCGATTTCGCGGATCAGATTTTGGCCGACACCGACGGCGCCGGAGTGGACGTGGTGCTCAACAGCCTGACCAACGAGGGCTTCGTCGAGGCGACGGTGCGGGCAACGGCGCGCAATGGGCGATTCGCCGAGATCGCCAAGCGGGACATCTGGACACCCGAACAAATGGCGGCAGCGCGGCCGGACATCGGCTACGAGATCGTGGCGCTGGACGGCACCATCATGACGGACCCGGAGCACATTCAGCGCCTGCTATGCGAGGTTTCCGACGGGCTGGGCAGCGGGTCGTGGGAACCGCTGCACGCCGAGATCTATCCGCTCACGGAGGCCAAGGCGGCGTTTCGCCGCATGCAGCAGGCGCGGCACGTCGGCAAGATCGTTCTGCGGATGCCCAATCCGCTTGCGCCGCGCGCTGATCGGACCTATCTGATCACCGGCGGTCTGGGTGCGCTCGGTCTGCACACCGCGTCCTACCTTGCTCAGCTGGGCGCCGGCAACATCGTGCTGACCGGCCGGCACCTGCCGGACGCGGAGGCGCAACGAGCAATCGACACGATCACCGAACGCCACCGGTGTCGGATCCACGTCTTCGGGGCCGATGTAGGCGACGAGTCTCAGGTCGCAGACCTGCTCGACCGGATCCGCGCGGAGTTGCCGCCGCTGGCGGGCGTGGCACACCTGGCGGGTCTTCTCGACGACGGGCTGCTTCCCCAGCAGAACCTGAGGCGATTCCGGACGACGTTGGCGCCCAAGGCCTTTGCGGCGTGGCACCTGCACCGGTTGACCAGGAACGATGATCTGGAGTTCTTCATCATGTACTCCTCGGTCTCCAGCGTTCTCGGTTCGCCGGGGCAAGCCAACTATGCCGCCGCCAATGCACTGCTGGACGGGCTCGTCGCCGACCGCAACGCGCAGGGCCTGACCGCGACCAGCGTCAACTGGGGTCCCTGGGCCAAGGGCGGGATGGCCGCCTCGCACGCCGCGCGCGTCAATCTCGGTGCGCAAGGCCTGATTCCGCTGGAACCGACGGCCGCGCTCAGCGCGCTCGGCGAGATCGTCACCGAAGGTACCGGGCAGGCCACCGTGATCAAGGCCAACTGGCAGCGTGCGGCGAAGATGCTCGGCGGTTCTCGGCCACCGATACTCGACCACGTACTGCCCAGTGCTGCAGCGACGACCCAGGGCGACAGCGAACTGCTGCGCCAGTTGCACGACGTTCCGGAGGGACAGCGGGCGGACTTCCTGACCGAGTATCTGCAGCAGGAGGTGCAGAGCTTCCTGCGACTCGCTTAACCGCCCGCCGCGACGAGCCGGTTCCTGGACCTCGGAACCGATTCACTGATGGCGGTCGAACTGCGCAACCGGTTGTTGGGGCAGTTCGGTGGCAAGCTGACGATCAGTGCCACCGCGGTTTTCGACTATCCGACCATCAGGGCACTGGCGGAGTATCTGGCCGAGCAGCTGCCTGAGCTGATCGCGCAGTCCGAGCCGGCCGCGGCCGAGCCCGAGGCCGAGGCCGGCTAGTCGAGTTCGGGGTCCGGCCATCACCCATCCCCGGCGCGACCGCGGAAGAATGCTCCGGCGGTCCGCCGGTCTGCACGCAAACACGGATCCGCGCGTGCCTTCGGTGGCATTTATGCGCGCCAAGCCTGATGGCGTCAAGAGTCCGGAATATTCAGATGCACTCGCGGGGCGGGTGTGCCACAGTCAGATCCTGTGTCCGTATCGCTCACGCCCGCGTTACCCGCACCGTTGAGGCTGCATAGCCCGGCCGATGACGATTGGCCGCGGATGTACTTCCTCGCCGCCAACAGTTTCTCGGACTTTATCGGACCCGATGCGACGAACAGCTTGCGGAAATTGATACCCCACGATGGCGCTGTCGTGGTGCGAGCCGGTGATGACGCTGTCGGTATGGCCGTGTACCTGGATCTGCGGCTAACGGTTCCCGGCGGTGCAGTGCTGCCAACCGCGGGTCTGAGTTTCGTCGCGGTTGCACCGACGTATCGCCGACGTGGGCTGCTGCGCGCGATGTGCACCGAATTGCATCGGCGCATGGCCGATTCGGGTTATCCGCTGGCCGCCCTGCACGCGAGCGAGGGGGGGATCTATGGGCGGTTCGGCTACGGGCCTGCCACCATCTTGCATGAGCTCACTATCGATCGGCGCTTCGTCCAGTGGCACGCCGACGCGCCGGCCGCGGGTTCCCAAAAAGTCAGGCTCGTCCCGCCGACGGAGCACGTCGGCGCATTCGAAGAAATCTACGAGCGTTGGCGACGGCTGGTGCCTGGCGGGTTGGTGCGGCCCCAAGTGCTTTGGGAACAGTTGCTGGCCCAGCGGCCGACTGCGTCGAGCGGTTCAGCGAATTCTTTTGGGCTGCTCCATCCGGACGGTTATGCGATCTACCGAGTCGACACCGTCGATCACAAGCTGGCGCGCGTCGACGAACTCAGGGCAGTCACTTCAGACGCTCGAGTCGGGTTGTGGCGGGCACTGCTGGGGCTGGACTCGGTCGAGCGGGTCAGCATCCTCACCCATCCGCAGGACCCGCTGCCCTTCCTGCTCACCGACCCGCGGTTGGCCAAAACCACCTGGCGGCAGGACGGTTTGTGGATCCGGATTGCGGACGTGCAGACCGTCCTCGAGGCGCGCACCTACGGTGCCGATCTCTCTACCGTGCTGGCGGTGAGCGGCGCGGGCAGATTCGCGCTGGAAATCCGTAACGGCCGTGCCTGTTGCACGCCGACTGACGCGCCGGCCCAGATCGAAATGGCGCGTGACGCTTTGGGGACCGTCTACTTGGGGGCACACCGGGCATCCACGCTGGCCGCGGCGAACCGGATACGCACCACAGACGCTGACTTGATCGGCCGGTTCGACGCGGCGTTTGTCAGCGATGTCCCGGCGGAGACCGCCTTCGAGTTTTAAAGCCGTTTCCGTGTCACGGTATACGCGGGGTGTCCGACAGCGCGTCCACGATTGTCAGAGCTTGGCCAGGTCGTAGTCGCCGATGTGGTCGATAAGCACCCGTAACTGATCCTGCGTGGAACCCAGTGTGTGATCGATCGCGGTGAGCCGGGCCGTGTAATGACCCACCGGGTATTCGGCGGTCATACCGATACCGCCGTGCAGCTGGATTGCTTCCTGTCCGATGTGCCGGCCCGAGCGGCCGATCTGCAGCTTGGCGCGCGCGGCGATCACCGGGTCGTAATTGCCGTCAGCGATCGACATCGCGGCGTACAGATTCATGCTGCGCGCCATTTCCAATGACACGTACATGTCGGCGGCCCGCTGAGTCAGTGTCTGAAACTTGTTCAGGGTCACGCCGAATTGCTTGCGCGCCTTGAGATAATCGGTCGTCAGCCGCAGCGCCTCCTCCATCGCGCCCATCGCCTCGGCGCACAGCGCTGATTGGATCCGGATGATGGCATTGGCGATGGGCTGAGAAACGTCCGTCGCGTCGCCCAACGGCTCGGCGGGCGCCTCATCCAGATCGATCTGGGCGCCGCGCTGACCGTCGAAAGTACGGAACGGCGTGCGCGTGACGTCCTCGGCGTCGACCAGGAACAAGCCGGTTCCGCCGTCCGGCAGCGCCGCGCTGACCACCAGTGTCTCGGCGCAGTCACCGGCCAGCACCGGGTTCTTGCGTCCGCTGACCGTCCACGAATCACCTTGCTGCACAGCGTGAGTGGCCGGTCGTACCGACCCACCGCGCTGACCCGGCTCCAGGTGGGCGAAGGCCAGCAGCCGCTGCCCCGCGGCGACCTCGTCCAACAATTCATTTTGCGCGTCGTTGCCGAGTTCGGCGATCAACGAACCGGGCGCAAGCGCGGCGTGCACGATCGGTTCGGGCGCCAGCCGGCGTCCAACCTCGATGAGCACCGCCATGATCTCGATCTGCCCGGCCTCCTCGGTATCGAACCCGAGGCCCAGGATCCCGATCTCCGCCAGCTGATTCCACACCTCCCGGCTCCAGCCCGGATCGGTGTCGATCGCCTTGTTGCGGCTTTCGGCATCGTAGCTTCGCGACAACAGTTCCCGGGTGGTGTCGCGCAGCAGCGTCTGCTCTTCGCTCAGCTGAAAGTCCATGACAGCCTCACAATCCGAGAATGGTCGAGGAGATGATCGTGCGCTGAACTTCGTTGCTGCCGCCATAGATCGAGGTCTTGCGGTAGTTCAGGTAAGTGGGAGCGCTGGACTGCGCCCACTGCGGGGATGCGATTGCATCTCCGCCCACCGGCAGCGCGTCGGGGCCGGCCGCCTCGACCAGCAGCTCGGTGGCGAGTTGTTGCAGTTGACTGCCGCGCAGCTTGAGCACTGATGAGGCCGGGTTGGGTTTGCCGCCGGCAGAACTCGACACCACCCGGGCCTGAGTGAGTTCCAGTGCCAGCACCTCGTTCTCGGCTTCGGCCAGCCGCGCGGCGAACAGCGGGTCATTCAGCACGCCGGTCTCGGCGGCGTGTCGCTTCACCTCGGCGAGCCGCACCTTGGTGCGGCCCACCTGGGCGATGCCGGTGCGTTCGTTGCCCAGCAGGAACTTGGCATAGGTCCAACCCTGGTTCTCTTCTCCGACAAGCTGATCGGCGGGCACCCGGACATCGGAGAAGAACACTTCGTTGACTTCGACGCTGCCGTCGATCAGCTTGATCGGCCGCAGCGTGATGCCGGGGGTGTCCATCGACATCAACAGAAATGAGATGCCGGCCTGACGCTTGGGTGCCTGCGGGTCGGTGCGCACCAGGCAGAAGATCCAGTCGGCGTACTGGCCCAGCGTCGTCCATGTCTTCTGCCCGTTGACGACATAGCTGTCGCCGTCGCGGACCGCGGTGGTACGCAACGAGGCCAGGTCCGATCCCGCTTCGGGCTCGGAGAAGCCCTGGCACCACCAGATGTCCAGGCTGGCCGTCGGCGGCAGGAAACGCTCCTTGGTCTCCTGCGACCCGAACTCGGCGATCACCGGGCCGACCATCTTCGTGTTGAAGTTGAGCGGTTCCATGACGCTGTTCAATTGCATCTCGTCGGTCCAGATCTGGAACTGGGTGGGGGTCCAGTCTTTTCCGCCCCATTCCACGGGCCAGTTCGGTACCGCGAGCCCGTGCTCGTGCAGCAGCTTGTGGTTGTCGACGATCTCATCGCGGGTCAGATGCACACCCTCGCGGACCTTGTCCCGGATCTCGGACGGGACCTTGGTGGTGAAGAAGGTTCGCAGCTCGTCGCGGAACGCGGCTTCGTCGGGCGTGAGCGCCAGCTTCATCGGCAGCCTCCTGTATCCGGGTCACCGCCGACACCGGGGTTACGGCGGTCCTGCACTGCACGTTAGGCGCTGTGCGGCAGCATTCGGCAACCGGGTCGTGCACCGAGACCTCACCGCCGCCGGCGTCGCCACCACAGCAGCGCCACCAGGGCCACGCCGGCGGCCGAGGCCGCCACTATCAGCATTGGTTGTGCAGCGCGCGGTTTCCTTCGCCCGCGCCGGGACGTCCATCTTGGCCGAGAGAGCTGCGACCGTCTGGCCGAGCTCGGCCCGAGTGCGTTCGATATCGTCTCGGATGTCGTCAACGCCGGCGTCGGGGCCGGGCTCGGGCGTGCCTTCAGCTCCGGTCATGGCGGGCGGTCACTTCCTGGAGGTCCTTTTTCACACTTTCGACCGTCTGCGGGGCGGCAGGCGTCACCTCTTCGACTTGTCGCCGGCTGACCAGCGCCGCCACGCCGGCGGCGGCCAGCAGCACCGCACCCACGATCAGCCCCGCGGCCCAGGTCGGCAGCACCAACGCCAGCGCGGCGACGGCGGCGGTGATGAGGCTCGCTGCACCGAAAAACGCCAGTAGACGGCCGCGCCGAACAGGCCGGCGCCCGCGCCCGCGCGCTTGGCCGATTGCACAATCTCCCTTTGCGCCAACCGCATCTCGTCTCGGACGAGTCGTGCGGTTTGCGAAGACAGTTGGGACATCAGCTCGCCGAACGTCGCGTCGGCGTTGGGTCCCGAGTTGGTCCCTGTGTTCGTGCTCACCGGTGACCTCCGTCAGTTCCGCGCCGGCACCGAGATCACCCGGTTGGCCGCGGCCTTGACCGAATCGGGCAGCAGCCGGTTGCCGATGCTCATCGCCTTCGTCAGCAGAGATTCCGCGACGACTTTGCGGTCGCCGTCCATCAGGGCCTCGAAGCCGTGCCTGGCGACCTCGGCGGGGTCGTCTTTGAGGCTCATGCGGCCAACGCGGGTGTTGGCCATTCCTGCGCGCCGAAAGAAGTTGGTGTCGGTGACGCCGGGCATCAGCGCTGTGACGGTGACGTCTGTCTTGCGCAATTCGTCGTGCAGCGCTTCCGACAACGACTGGACGAATGATTTGGACGCGTTGTAGACGGCCTGATGGGAGCCGGGCATCGTCGAGGCGATCGACGACGTGAACAGCAGCTTGCCGCTGTTGCGTTGCACCATGTCCGGGAGAATCAGCCTGGCCAGGTGGACGACCGAGCGCACATTGAGGTCGATCAGCGAAAGCGCGTCCTCCACCGAGCTGTCCACAAAGGATCCGCCGAGGCCCACGCCGGCGTTGAGCGCCGCCGCGTCCAGCGGCCGGCCCTCGGCGCTGACCTGCCGGTAGAGCTTCTCCACCTCTTTGCCGGTGCGCAGGTCCACCCGGATGGGACGGACGTGGACGCCGCATCGCCGCAGCCGGGTGGCGGCGTCGTCGATGCCGGCGTCCTCGGCGGCGATCACCAGGTCATAGCCGTGCTCGGCGAAGCATTTCGCCAGCTCGAAGCCGATTCCACTTGATGCGCCGGTAATCATTGCCAAACCCATGGCGTCGTGGCTACCCGCGGGGTGGGGCATCAAACCTGCCCGGGGAGCGGCTTTTCCACACAACCGGATCGATCCACAGACGGCCCGGGTGACGTGATCACGCGGGTCGGTCGTGGCGGTAGTCGCGCATAGCGTCGCGGCATGCGAACCGAACTACCCGCCGAGCGATTGCAGCGCCGGTTGGCCGCGGACCCGGACCCGCAGCCCGAAGTCTCCGAAGACGCCGAAGACGCCGAAGACGCCGATGAGGCCGATGACCCGAATTCGCTGCTGCCACGATGGCTCCCCGACGGGTCTGCGCAGCACAATTGGATCGCCCGGCTGCGCGCCGATCCCGGCCGTACCGGCGCCATCGCGTTGGCGGTCATCGCCGCGCTCGCGGTGCTGATCACAGTCTTCACCGTCGTGCGCGACCGGCCGGCGCCGGTGACTTCGGCGAAACTTCCACCCGTGGAACGGGTTTCGGTCAGCCCGAAGCCCTCGTCCAGCGCGGGCCCCGATCGGCCGGTGGTCATCAGTGTGGTCGGGCTGGTGCGCAAGCCCGGGCTGGTCACCCTGGCGCCGGGCGCGCGGATTGCCGACGCGCTGCAGGCGGCCGGCGGACCAGTCGACGGCGCCGACACTATCGGACTCAACATGGCGCGCCCGCTCGGCGACGGTGAACAGATCGTGGTCGGGCTGGCGCCGACGTCCGGCAAACCAGCGGTACTGGGCAGCTCGGTAGGCACCGGCAACCCCTCCCGGCCGCCACCCTCGGGCGGACCGAGCACGTCGGGAACGCCGCGTGCCGCTCCCAGGGAGGCGCTTGACTTGAATACCGCGACCGTCGAACAACTGGACGACCTGCCCGGGGTCGGCCCAGTCACCGCCGCGGCGATCGTGGCGTGGCGCCAGGCCAACGGTCGGTTCACCAGCGTCGATCAGCTCGCCGAGGTCGACGGCATCGGGCAGGCGCGGTTGGGCAAGCTGCGTTCGCTGGTTCGCGTCTGAGTCCGGTGGCGCAATGTCTGGACGCCGCGGCCCAGCCCCTGGATGTGCGACTGGTCCCGGCCGCGCTGACCGCCTGGGTCGTGACGGCGGCCGGGACCGTGTGGCCGGTCGGCGGCGCGCTGGCCGGATGTTGCGCGGTACTGGCCGTCACCTCGGGTGCGCTGTGGCGTCGGGCGCGCTGTACGCCTGCCACGTGGCTGGCGCCGATCGGTGCCGGGCTGACCGCGGTCGGGGTGGTGGGCGCTGGGTACGGGCTGGCGATCGCGTTGCGCGCCGATGCGGTCGCCGGCCACCCGATCACCGCGGCTTTCGGCACCGTTGCCCCGGTGACTGTCGTCCCCAGCGAGACGGGCCGGCCGCTGGGTCGCGGCCGGCTGATGTTCCGGGCCACCCTGCGGCGCTTTCGCGACGACGAACTCGCCGGCTGTGTAACGGTTTTCGCCAGCGCCGCGGATTTCGGAGAGGTGCTGGCGGGTCAGCCGGTACGGTTCACCGCCCGCATCAACCGACCTGGCCGCCGTGATCTGACCATCGCGGTGCTCGTCGCTACGGGCCGGCCGGAGCTCGGCCGCGCCCCGCCCGTGTACCGGGCGGCGCACACCGTTCGCAGCCGGTTTGCCGCCGCGGTGCACCAGGTGCTGTCCGCGGATCAGGCTGCGATGCTGCCGGCACTGGTGCTTGGTGACACCTCGCTCGTTCCCGCGCAGACCAGCGGCCAATTCCGCGCGGCGGGAATGACGCATCTGACCGCGGTGTCGGGGGCCAACGTCACGATCGTCTGTGCCGCAATGCTGTTGTCGGCGCGGCTGATCGGGCCACGCCCCGCGGTACTGCTGGCAGCGCTGGCGCTGGCCGCGTTCGTGTTTGTGGTACAGCCGACGGCCAGCGTGCTGCGGGCGGCTTTGATGGGCGCCATCGCGCTGGCGGCGATGCTGTCGTCGCGGCGGCGCCAAGCGATTCCGGCGCTGTCGGCAACCGTGCTGGTGTTGTTGGTGGCGGCTCCACAACTGGCGGTCGACGCCGGTTTCGCCCTCTCGGTGATAGCCACCGGCGCCCTCGTGGTTGTCGCACCGGGCTGGTCGCGCCGGTTGGTCTTGCGGGGCTGGCCCAAACCGCTCGCCGACGCGGTCGCTGTTGCCGGGGCCGCCCAGGTGCTGACGGCGCCGCTGGGCGCCGCCATCTCGGGCCGGTTCAGCGCGGTGGCGGTCCTCGCCAATCTGGTGGTGGCGCCGATAATCGCGCCGATCACCGTGCTCGGTACCGCGGCCGCGGTGTTGTCCGTGTGGTGGCCGGCCGGTGCGCAGCTGCTGATCCGGTTCACCGGGCCCGAGGTGTGGTGGGTGCTGCGCGTCGCGCACTGGGCCGCCGGTTTCCCGGGAGCGAGCGTGCCGGTTCCGGACGGAGCGGCCGGCCTGCTGGTGGTCGGCTGTGTTACGGCGCTGATCGTCGTGCTCACCCGGTGGCGCGGGTTTCGCAGCGTGCTGGCGGGCCTCAGTGCTGCGGCCGTCGCCTGCACATTGGCGTGGTCGGTGTCGGAAGCCGTCGCACCCTCGTGACACCATCATGGGGTGAGCGAGGTTTCGTCGTTGCACCTGGTGTTGGGGGAAGAGGAACTGCTGATCGAGCGGGCCGTCGCGCAGATATTGCGGTCGGCCCGGCAGCGGGCCGGCGCCACCGCGGACGCCGGAATCGCCGACGTCCCGGTCAATCGGATGCGGGCGGGTGACATCAGCACCTATGAGCTCAGCGAGTTGCTGAGCCCGTCGTTGTTCGCCGAAGAACGGATCGTGGTGCTCGAGGCCGCGGGCGAGGCGGGCAGGGATGCGGTCGCGCTGGTGGCGTCGGCCGCCGCCGACCTGCCTGCGGGCACTGTGTTGGTGGTGGTGCACTCCGGTGGGGGGCGGGCGAAGGCGCTGGCCGCCGACCTGCGCTCGTTGGGTGCCCAGGTGCATCCGTGTGCCCGAATCACGAAGGCGAGCGAGCGCAGCGACTTCGTCCGCGGTGAATTCCGCACGCTGAAGGTCAGGGTCGACGACGAGACCGTGACGGCGCTGCTGGATGCGGTGGGCTCCGACATCCGGGAGCTCGCCTCGGCCTGTTCGCAACTGGTGGCCGACACCGGCGGGCATGTCGATGCCGCCGCGGTGCGTCGATATCACAGCGGCAAAGCCGAGGTGAAGGGCTTCGACATCGCCGACAAGGCCGTGGCCGGAGATGTGGCGGGGGCTGCGGAGGCACTGCGGTGGGCGATGTTGCGCGGCGAACCTCTGGTGGTGCTGGCCGACGCGCTGGCCGAGGCGATTCACACGATCGGCGTGGTGATGCCCCAGTCGGGCGACCCCTACCGGCTGGCCGGGCAACTGAAGATGCCGCCCTGGCGGGTGCAGAAAGCGCAGAAGCAGGCCCGGCGCTGGTCGCGCGATCGGCTGGCCGTCGCTTCGCGGGTAGTGGCCACGCTCAACGCGAATGTGAAGGGGGCTGTGGTCGACGCCGATTATGCGCTGGAGTCTGCGGTGCGTCAGGTGGCGGAGCTGGCCTCGAACTGAGGGCGCCGCGGAGTTAGCCGGAGAAGCGTCAGCCGAGCTTGTTCAAGGAGCGCGCCAGCGCCGACTTCTTATTGGCGGCCTGGTTCTTGTGGATCACGCCCTTGCTCGCCGCCTTGTCCAGCTTGCGGCTGGTCGACACCAGCAGTTCGGCCGCCTTTTCCTTCTCCCCGGCGTGGGTGGCCTGGCGGAAGGCGCGGATGGCCGTGCGGAGCGAAGACTTCACCGACTTGTTGCGCAGCCGGGCGCGCTCGTTAGTGCGGTTGCGCTTCTGCTGCGACTTGATGTTGGCCACGCGTCAGTTCCTTATTCCGTTTCGGTTTGGCTTTGCTCGGGGTACCTGCATCCCGACAGCGACTGCTCAGGTTATCAGTCGGTTACGTTTTCGCCCAAAAGCGCAACTCTTGGTCTGCCGAGATGGGGGAATTGAGGCAGCATGTGACAAGTGAGTCTTCCGAACCAGATCGAGGCCAATCAGCGGCGCCCCCCCGTCCGTTCCGAGCGCATCTTCGAGGGCTACAACACCTCGGATGCCTACTCGCTGGCCTTCGACGAGATGTTCGACGCTCAGGGCAACGTCCGCGGTCCCTACAAGGGCATCTACGCCGAGCTCGCCCCCACCGATGCCTCCGAACTCAAGGCCAGGGCCGACGCGCTGGGCCGTGCGTTCATCGACCAGGGCATCACCTTTTCGCTGTCGGGCCAGGAACGACCTTTCCCGCTGGACCTGGTCCCCCGGGTGATCTCGGCCGCGGAATGGACGCGGCTGGAGCGCGGCATCACCCAGCGCGTCAAGGCTCTCGAGCTGTATCTCGACGACATCTACGGCGACCAGGAGATCCTGCGCGACGGGGTGATTCCACGCCGGCTGATCACCTCCTGCGAGCATTTCCACCGAGAGGCGGTCGGCATCGTCCCGCCCAACGGTGTGCGGATCCATGTGGCCGGCATCGACCTGATCCGTGACGACAAAGGCGACTTCCGGGTTCTCGAGGACAACCTGCGCTCGCCGTCGGGTGTGTCCTATGTGATGGAAAACCGGCGCACCATGGCGCGCGTCTTCCCGAACCTGTTCGCCACCCACCGCGTGCGCACCGTCGACGACTACTCCGCCCATCTGCTGCGGGCGCTGCGCAACTCGGCGGCCACCAATGAGGCCGACCCCACCGTGGTGGTGTTGACCCCCGGCGTCTACAACTCCGCGTACTTCGAGCACTCGCTACTGGCCCGCCAGATGGGTGTGGAGCTGGTCGAGGGCCGCGATCTGTTCTGTCGCGACAACCAGGTGTACATGCGCACCACCGAGGGCGAGCGCCAGGTCGACGTGATCTACCGGCGCATCGACGACGCCTTCCTGGACCCGCTGCAGTTCCGGGCGGACTCGGTACTCGGCGTGGCCGGGCTGGTCAATGCGGCGCGCGCCGGCAACGTCGTGATCTCCAGCTCGATCGGCAACGGCGTGGGCGACGACAAGCTCGTCTACACCTACGTGCCCACCATCATCGAGTACTACCTCGGCGAGAAGCCGCTGCTGGCCAATGTGGACACCTACCGCTGCTGGCTGGACGACGAACGCGAGGAGGTGCTCGACCGGATCCGCGAGCTGGTGATCAAGCCCGTCGAGGGTTCCGGCGGTTACGGAATCGTGTTCGGCCCGGAAGCCTCCGAGAGGGAGCTCGCCGCGATCAGCAAGAAGATTCGAGACGATCCCCGCAGCTGGATCGCCCAGCCGATGATGGAACTCTCGACCGTGCCCACCCGCGTCGAAGGAACTTTGGCGCCGCGCTATGTCGACCTGCGGCCGTTCGCTGTCAACGACGGCGACGCGGTGTGGGTGCTGCCCGGCGGACTCACCCGAACGGCCCTGGTCGAGGGCTCGCGGGTGGTCAACTCCAGCCAGGGCGGCGGCTCGAAGGACACCTGGGTACTGGCCCCGCGTACCTCAGTAGCCGCCCGTGAGCTGGGGCGAGCCCAGGTGGTGCGGTCGCTGCCGCGGTCGGTGCCTGAACAGCACCCCGATGGTGCCCGGCCGGCGCAGACCCAGCCCCAGCAACAGCCGCGCGAGCCTTTGAACGGCCGCGTCGAGCCGCAGCAGGAGCAGCAACAGCAGCAGCAACAGCAGAGAACGGCCGACTGATGCTGGCCCGCAACGCCGAGGCGCTGTACTGGATCGGCCGCTACGTGGAGCGTGCCGACGACACCGCACGGATTCTTGATGTTGCTGTGCACCAGCTGCTCGAGGACTCGAGCGTCGACCCCGACCAGGCGTCCCGGCTGTTGCTGAAAGTGCTCGGCATTCAACCGCCCGAGCACCAACTCGATGTCTGGTCGTTGACGGACCTGGTGGCGTTCAGTCCGAACACCGAAGGCGGATGCTCGATCGTCGATGCGATCTCGGCGGCCCGGGAGAACGCGCGGTCGGCCCGGGAAGTCACTTCCAGCGAGACCTGGGAGTGCATCAACACCACCTACCACGCGTTGCCGGAACGTGAGCGCGCCGCCAAACGCCTTGGGCCGCATGAGTTTCTGTCGTTCATCGAAGGTCGCGCCGCGATGTTCGCCGGTCTGGCCGACTCCACGTTGTCCCGCGACGACGGGTACCGCTTCATGGTCCTGGGGCGCGCGATCGAGCGGGTCGACATGACGGTGCGGTTGTTGCTGTCCAGGGTGGGGGACAGCGCGTCGTCGCCGGCGTGGGTGACGCTGCTGCGGTCGGCGGGTGCGCACGACACCTACCTGCGCACGTATCGCGGTGCGATGGACGCCGGCAGGGTGGTCGAATTCATGTTGCTGGACCGGCTTTTCCCGCGCTCGGTCTTCTACTCCCTCAGGCTTGCCGAACACAACCTGGAGGAGTTGCTGCACAATCCGCAGAGCCGGATCGGGGCTACCACCGAGGCCCAGCGGCTACTCGGCCAGGCGCGTAGTGAATTGGAGTTCGTCCAGCCCGGGGTGCTGCTCGAAACTCTGGAGATCCGGCTCGGCGGGCTGCAGCGTACCTGCCGCGATGTCGGAGATGCCTTGGCGCTGCAGTACTTTCACGCCGCACCGTGGGTGGCGTGGACGGACGCGCGGCAGCGGGACGTGCTGGCCGACACCCTGCAAAGCCAAGGAGAATCCTGATGTGGCGGATGCGGGTGGTGCACACCACGGGGTACGCGTACCGGTCTCCGGTGACGGCGTCCTACAACGAGGCTCGGCTGACTCCGCGTTCCAACACGCGCCAGAACGTCGTGCTCAATCGGGTGGAGACCATTCCGGCCACCCGCTCCTACCGCTACATCGACTACTGGGGGACGGCGGTCACGGCCTTCGATCTACATGCCCCCCACATCGAACTGACGGTCACCTCCTCCTCGGTGGTCGAGACCGAGCGGCCGGAACCACCTGCGGCGAAAACCAGTTGGGAAGAGCTGAAATCGGGGGCGGTCATCGACCGCTTCGACGAGGTGTTGCGGCCTACCGCGTACACGCCCAACAGCAAACGTGTTGCCGCCGTGGGCAAGCGGATCATCAAAAACCACGAACCGGGTGAGGCCGTCGTTGCCGCGTCCCGCTGGGCCCGCAGCGAGCTGGATTATCTGCCCGGTACCACCGGCGTGCATTCCTCCGGCCTGGATGCGCTGGAAAAAGGCAAGGGCGTCTGCCAGGACTTCGCTCATCTGACGCTGATCTTGCTGCGCAGCATGGGAATTCCCGGACGCTATGTATCGGGATACTTGCACCCCAAGCGGGACGCGGTGATCGGCAAGACGGTGGCGGGCCGCAGCCACGCCTGGATCCAGGCGTGGGTCGGCGGCTGGTTGAACTACGACCCGACCAACGACACCGAGATCACCGAGCAGTACATCAGTGTGGGTGTGGGCCGCGACTACGCCGACGTCTCGCCGTTGAAGGGTATCTACTCCGGTCTCGGAGCGACGGACCTCGACGTGGACGTCGAAATCACCCGGCTCGCTTAGCCGTTCGGGCCGGTCGCACCGCTGACACCGAGAACGCCGGGGTTGCCGCCTGGCCCGCCCGGACCGGGCGTGCCGCCCGGGGCCGCTATCCCGCCGGCACCGCCGTTGCCGCCGTTACCGATGAAGCGGGCATCGCCACCGGCCCCGCCCGGGCCACCGTTGGTGCTGGCGGCATTGCCCGCGCCGCCCGCCCCGCCGGCGCCCCCGTTGCCGATGATGAACGCGCCCTGTCCACCGGCGCCGCCGAAACCGCCGCCCGACCCGCCGTTGCCGCCGTGGCCGGCGAAGCCGAACAGCCCGGCCCCGCCGCCTTCGCCGCCGCTGCCGCCCGTGGTGCCCCCGCCAACGCCGCCCGCGCCGCCGTCGCCGGCGAAGCCGAAGATCACCGCGGACCGGCCACCCCCGCCGCCGTTGCCGCCAAAGCCCGTAATGCCGTTGCCGCCGGCGCCGCCGGCACCACCGTTGCCGAACCCGAAACCGGAGGCACCTCCGTCACCGCCGGCTCCGCCGACGACGCCGCTTGCGCCGCCGCCGCCCAGACCGCCATTGCCGACAAGCGCGCCGCCGCTGCCGCCGTTGCCGCCTTGGCCGCCGGGGGCCGTGGCGTTGCCGGCCCCGCCCTGCCCGCCTACTCCACCGTTGCCGAAGAACTGCGCGTCGCCGCCCAAGCCGCCGACTCCGCCCGCGTTGAATCCGGCGCCGGCCCCGCCGGCGCCGCCCGCGCCACCGTCGCCGTAGAACAGGCCGCCCGTGCCGCCGTTGCCGCCGATGCCGGCCAGGACGCTCGCGCCGGCGGTGCCGCCGGTGCCGCCGGCCCCGCCGGCGCCGAGCAGCCAGGCGTTGCCGCCGAGTCCACCCGCGGCGCCCAGAGCGCCGGTGCCACCCGCGCCGCCGTTGCCGATCAGACCCGCCGCGCCGCCGTTGCCGCCCGGGACATTCGACAGCGTGCTGTCGCCGCCACGGCCGCCGCTGCCCCAGAGCAGCCCGCCGTCCCCACCGCCCTGACCGATGCCGCCGACGGTCCCGCCGTTGGCGCCGTCACCGATCAACGGTCGCCCGAGCACCTGCTGAGTGGGCGCGTTGACGATGCCGAGCAGCTCCTGCAGAGGTGAGGCCGCCGCCGCCTCAGCGTTGGCGTAAGCAGCGCCGCTGCCGGACAGGGTCTGCACGAACTGGTCGTGAAACGCCGACATCTGGGCGCTGATGTTCCGATAACCCTGCGCGTGCGAATCCCAGAACGTCGCGACGGCCGACGAGACCTGATCGGCAGCGGAAGCCGGGATGCCGGCCGTCTGAAGTGCCGCGACGAGGTTGGCCTCGTTGATCGTGGAGCCCACGTGCGCCAGGTCGCCGGCAGCTGCCGCCACCGCTTCCGGCCCCACGGCGAACCACGACATGCGGAACCTTTCGATAGAACGGCAGGAGCGGATCGTACCGCGATGTCAGCGCGAAATCATCCCTTTCTACCTGCGCAAAGGCGACGTGGCACGTGTCGAGGAAGTTGACAACCGCGAGTCTGAAACGGCGTTCTGCCGGTCGCTACCGCTGTGCCGAGACCTCGACACGGTGCAGGTCATCGCCGACCTCGATCCGCCCGCCGAACTCAGTGGCGGCCAAAGCCCGCCACTGCTCCTCCTGGCCCGGCGCGACAGCGGGTACGTAATGGGTCATGATCAGGGTGCCCACGCCGGCGCGAGAGGCGGTTGCGGCGGCCTCCTGCACCGACGAGTGATAGTCGCACACGTCCTTGACCCGCTGCTGCGGGACATGCGTGAGAATGTCCTTGCGTATCACGGTGTGCACCAGTGCGTCTGCGCCAGAAGCTAATTGGTCGAGAGTGGCGCAGGGTACCGTGTCGCCCGCGAGCACCACGGACGCGCCGTCGAACTCGATCCGGAACCCGATCGTCGGTGCCACCGGTCGGTGATCGGTGGGAGCCACCCGGATCGCGACGCCGTCGCGGTCCCACACGGGCCCCTCGGTGTGCTCATGGACCTCGACCGGCGGCGGCGCGTTCAGGTCGGCATGGTGGGCGATGCGGTACCCGATGTCGTGGCCGAAGGCCTTGAGTGTCGCCTGCACCACTTCCGCGATTCCAGGCGGCCCGATGACCTGCAGTGGGGGCGGATCCGGGGCGAAGTTGGTCACCCAATTGGTGATGAGCACGTCGCCGAGTTCGGCGATGTGGTCGCTGTGCAGGTGGGTGATCAGCAGCGCCGACAAGCCGGCGGCGCCAACGCCGACCGCTGCCGCGCGCTGTAAGACCCCGCGCCCGCAGTCCACCAAAAAGACCTGGCCGCCCGCTCGCACCAGAGTGGCGGGTCCGGCGCGGTTGGGATCGGGGATGGGGCTTCCGGTTCCGAGCAGGGTGACTTCGATCATGGCCCCATCCTTACAAGACGAGTCGTGGTTATCAGCGCAATCCGCCGATTCGGGTACGTGTGACGCTGCCGTCAAGTTGACGTGCCGGTTTGGCCACCACCGACCGCGGGTTCGGCTGTTTGCTTTCCCGCCGCGCGAGTTAGTCGTAGCCTGTGTGAATCGGATCACAAGCGACGGGAGGCTTGCATGCGGATCGCGGACGTCCTGCGGAACAAGGGTGCGGCGGTGACCACGATCAACCCCGACGCGACCGTCCGGGAACTGCTCGCCGGCCTCGCCGAACAGAACATCGGCGCGATGGTGGTGATGGGCGATGAGGGCGTGGTCGGCATCGTCTCGGAACGCGATGTTGTGCGCCAACTGCATGTGCACGGTCCCAGCGTGCTGTCGCGCCCTGTCTCCAAAATCATGACCAGCGCCGTGGCCACCTGTACGAAGGCCGACACGGTGGACAGCATCAGCGTGTTGATGACCGAGAACCGGGTGCGGCACGTGCCGGTGCTCGACGGCAGGAAGCTGATCGGCATCGTCAGCATCGGTGATGTGGTGAAGACGCGGATGGGTGAGCTCGAAGCCGAGCAGCAGCAGTTGCAGTCCTACATCACGCAGGGCTGACTTCGGATACGGCGGCGTTTCCGCTGCACTGGTCGTCGCGGCAGCAAGCGAAAACCGTACGAACGCACCGCGTCGCAGGCGAATGACGCGTTATCACATGATCTAGGTCGCACTCCATCGTAATCGGCTAGGAGCAGCACATGTCATTTGTCTCTGTCGTGCCGGATCAATTCAGTTCTGCTACAGCGATTTTGACTGATGTCGGGTCGGCGGTCAGCTGGGCCAACTCAGTCGCGGCGGTCCGACGACAACGCTGGTTGCCGCGGGCGCCGACGAAGTGTCGACGGCTGTCACCGCCCTTTTCGGCCGACACGCCGCTGCTTACCAAGCATTAGGCATCCAAGCGGCCGGCTTTCACGAGCAATTCGTTCGAAACCTCGTAGCGGCCGCGACTTCCTATGCCGGCGCCGAAGCTGCCACTGCCGCACCGCTGCAAACGCTGGGGGAGAACGTCCTCGCGGCGATCAATTCGCCGACTCAAGCCCTGCTGGGTCGCCCCGTGATAGGCAACGGCGCGGACGGCGCCCCGGGATCGGGCGCTGACGGCGGACCCGGCGGACTTCTGTACGGAAATGGCGGGAATGGGGGCTCCGCCTCTGCTCCGGGCCAGAGGGGCGGCAATGGTGGGGCCGCCGGACTCATCGGAAACGGTGGAGTAGGTGGCGCCGGCACGCTTGCAACGGCGCAGACCAGCGGTCCCGGTGGCAACGGCGGGGCCGGCGGTCTACTGTTCGGCAACGGCGGAGCGGGCGGGTCCGGCGGCATCTATTCGGACGGCGGCCGGGGTGGCGCCGGTGGTCTGCTGTTCGGTACCGGCGGCACGGGTGGCCCCGGCGGATTCGGGTTGGGCGGCACCGCCGGCAGCGGCGGCACGGGCGGACCGGGCGGGCTCTTTTTCGGCCGCGGCGGCGTCGGTGGCGCCGGCGGTCTGGGCGGGTCTGACACAGGCGGTACCGGCGGAGCCGGCGGCCCGGGTGGGCTGCTGTTCGGCAGCGGCGGCTCAGGTGGGGACGGCGGTCAGGGCGATGCCCGCGGTGGTGCCGGCGGCGTGGGCGGATCCGGCGGAGCCGGCTACTTCGGCGACGGGGGCAGCGGTGGATCGGGCGGAGCCAGCCTTGCCATCGGGGGTACCGGGGGCGCCGGAGGCGCCGCAGGTCTGCTGATGGGCGCCGGCGGTGCAGGTGGTGGCGGCGGCAGCGGTCTGTCAGCTACCGGCACCGGCGGCACCGGTGCGACCGGCGGCAGGTCAGGCTACCTGTTCGGCGACGGTGGCGCCGGCGGAGCGGGCGGGGATGGCGAACTCACAGGGGGCTCGGGAGGAGCCGGCGGTAAGGCTGCGGGGCTGATCGGCAGCGGGGGGAATGGCGGTTACGGCGGCACCGGCTCCGGGGGCGGCGGCGCCGGGGGGGCCGGCGGAGCCGGGGCATCGCTGATCGGCAATGGTGGCGGCGGCGGGTCCGGCGGATCGACGCAGACGAAGGCTGCGGGTAACGGCGGTGCGGGCGGCGACTCGGGGCTGATTGGAAGCGGCGGCACTGGTGGTTCCGGCGGAAACAGCATCGGCGGCACGAGCGGTGATGGCGGAAACGGTGGCAATGCCCAGCTGATCGGAAACGGCGGCAACGGCGGGAACATCGGATTGGGCTTGAATCTTGGGTTCAAGGCGGGGACCGGCGGGGCGGGCGGGCTGCTATTCGGAGAAATGGGGACGAACGGCTCGTAGCCGAACGAGGTGCTTGCCCAATCGCCCACCCTCCAGCCCCGCGAGCAGACGCGAAATCCGGTGGGAGCGATCGCTCCAGCGCGATTTCGCGTCTGCTCGCCGGAAGGCTCAGCGCCAAGCGTATTCCGCGCGCAACCGGGCGGCCACCACCTCGAAGGTCTCGCGCTCGAGGATCGCGCCCTCGCGGCGGATGCCTTCCTCGGGCACGTCGAGCACCCGGTCCAGTCGCACCCAGCTGGGCCTGCCTTCGTAATCCCAGTCACCCGGACCGATTGCGACCCAGTCCCGTTCGTCGGCGTGGCGTTCCTGGCTGGACAGCATGAGGCCGAGCAGCACGCTGCGGTCCCGGCCCACGACCAGCACCGGCCGGTCTTTGCCTCGGGACGGGTCGTCCTCGTAGACCACCCACGTCCACACGATCTCGCCGGGATCGGCCCGGCCGTCGAGGTCGGGGGCGTAGACCACCTTGCGGGCCCGCTGCGCCGTCGGGAAGCTCGTCTTGGTCACCGGTCGTCCGGCGGTGATCTCGGCGGGCGGAGCGGGCAAACCCATCGCCATGATGTTCGCGGTGATCTTCACCGCCTGCTGGATGGTCTTCAGCGTCTCCTGCGTGTTCTGCAGACGCTGAACCACCCTGGGAGCCTCGTTGACCAAGTTCTCCGCGAACCGCTGAAACGTCTTCCACTGTGACTTGCCGGACGACTTCTTACCCGGTGCCATGTTCGCAGCATAACTGCGTGATTGTGTCTCGGCTGTTCTGCCCGGATACGCTGGGCATACTCGCAAACCGCTCAACCAGGAGATTTCCCATCGCCAGTTTCGCCGACACGACGTTCACCCCGCCGGCGCAGATTCGGAACTTCTGCATCATCGCTCACATCGACCACGGCAAGTCGACGCTGGCCGACCGGATGCTGCAGCTGACCGGGGTGGTCGACGAGCGCTCGATGCGGGCCCAGTACCTGGACCGGATGGACATCGAGCGTGAGCGCGGCATCACCATCAAAGCGCAGAACGTCCGGTTGCCCTGGAAACTCGATGACACCGAGTACGTCCTGCATCTCATCGACACCCCCGGCCACGTCGACTTCACCTACGAGGTCTCCCGTGCTTTGGAAGCCTGCGAGGGTGCGGTGCTGCTGGTCGACGCCGCCCAGGGCATCGAAGCCCAGACGCTGGCCAACCTCTACCTGGCGCTGGATCGTGACCTGCACATCATTCCGGTTCTCAACAAGATCGACCTGCCGGCCGCCGACCCGGATCGCTATGCGGGTGAGATCGCGCACATCATCGGCTGCGAACCCGGCGAGGTGCTGCGGGTGTCCGGGAAAACCGGGGAAGGTGTCGCAGATCTCCTCGACCATGTGGTGCGCGAGGTACCGCCGCCGCAGGGCGACCCTGACGCCGCGACTCGCGCGATGATCTTCGACTCCGTCTACGACATCTACCGCGGCGTGGTCACCTATGTCCGGGTGGTCGACGGAAAGATCACGCCGCGCGAACGCATCGCCATGATGTCCACCGGTGCCACCCACGAACTGCTCGAGGTGGGCATCGTCTCGCCCGAACCGAAACCCAGCCAGGGACTCGGGGTCGGGGAGGTGGGCTATTTGATCACCGGGGTCAAGGACGTGCGCCAGTCCAAGGTCGGCGACACGGTCACGACGGCCCGCAACGGTGCCAAGGAAGCACTCACCGGCTACCGCGAACCCAAGCCGATGGTCTACTCGGGGCTCTATCCGGTCGACGGCTCGGACTACCCGAATCTGCGCGACGCTCTGGACAAGCTGCAATTGAACGACGCGGCGCTGACCTACGAACCAGAGACGTCGGTGGCGCTGGGCTTCGGCTTCCGGTGCGGCTTCCTGGGTCTGCTGCACATGGAGATCACCCGTGAGCGCCTCGAGCGCGAGTTCGACCTGGACCTGATCTCCACCTCACCGAACGTCGTCTACCGGGTCATCAGAGAAGATGACACCGAGATCGTGGTGACCAACCCGTCGGACTGGCCCGAGGGCAAGATCCGCACCGTCTACGAGCCCGTCGTCAAGACCACCATCATCGCGCCCAGCGAATTCATCGGCACGATCATGGAATTGAGCCAGTCACGCCGCGGCGAGCTCGGCGGTATGGACTATCTTTCGCCCGAGCGGGTCGAGCTGCGCTACACAATGCCGTTGGGGGAGATCATCTTCGACTTTTTCGACTCGCTGAAGTCGCGCACCCGGGGATATGCCAGCCTCGACTACGAGGAGGCCGGCGAACAGGAAGCCCAGCTGGTAAAGGTCGACATTCTGCTGCAGGGCGAGGCGGTGGACGCGTTCAGTGCGATCGTCCATAGGGATTCGGCGTTCGCCTACGGTAACAAGATGACGACCAAGCTCAAGGAACTCATTCCGCGACAGCAGTTCGAGGTGCCGGTACAGGCCGCGATCGGCTCGAAAATCATTGCGCGCGAAAACATTCGCGCGATCCGCAAGGACGTGTTGTCCAAGTGCTACGGCGGTGACATCACCCGCAAGCGCAAACTGCTGGAAAAGCAGAAGGAAGGCAAGAAACGGATGAAGACCATCGGGCGGGTCGACGTGCCGCAGGAAGCGTTCGTGGCCGCGTTGTCCACCGAGGCTCCAGGAGACAAGGGTAAGAAATAGCGATGATTTTCGCCGGCCTCGCGCGCATCGTCACCGTGTTGGGCGTCGGCGTGCTCGGAGCCGGGTGCGGCACCTCGATGGACGGCGCATCGGTGCGTACGTCGCCGCGCTCGAGTGCAACGACGTCGGCACTGGCTCAGATCATGCCTGACGATGCAGAGATCCGTGCCGTGGTGGGAAACGATCCGGGACAGAGCCCGGGCCTCCACGTGGGCGGTATCGAGGTGCTGCCGGACGGATTCCGCAGCAACGCCGACGCCTCACCGATCGACTGCATCGGCCCGACGTATAGCGGCCTGCGTGTGGTGTACGAGAAGGGACCGGTTCGCGAGGTCGCGATGCAGAATTACTGGAATTACGACCTCGGCGTGACGGCGTTGGGCTCGACGGTGGCCGCGGTACGACTGGCCTCGGCGGCCGATGCCCAGCGGCTGTTCACGTCATTCGTCGCGCAATGGCAGACCTGCGCGGGTACCACTGTCACCACGCACACCCTGGATTCCACCAAGATCGACTGGTTCGAGAGGATCACCGGCGTCGAGTCGCGCCGCGCGATGCTTTCGACCGTCATCGAATCATGGGATACGAATCAAACGCCGCCGACCCGGGTCGAGCGGGCGGTGGGTGTGGTCTCCGACGTAATCGTCGACGTCAACGTCACACTTGGACCGCGGATCCAAACCGGCAGCAGGGCAATTGATCTCGTCAAGCTGATGATGCGCAAGCTGGCCAGCACGAACTGATCCGGCGGGAGGGCGACACGATGCGTTTCCGCTGGGCCGCCGTCATCACCGCGGCCGCCGTGGTGGCCGCGGGATGCGCGGTCGACGGGACGGCGCGCCCCGCGCCGGGGCTCAAGCCCAAGCCGGTGATCGGGGAGGACATCAAGCAGGTGCTGCTTGACGGTGCCGTTCTGAACCGCATGCTCAATCAGCCCTTCAAGAGTGACGCCAACATTCCGCCGCGCTTCGGCGGGCCGGAAAAGTTGCAGTCTGGAACCGGTGACATCTCGCCGATCGAGTGCGCCGGTGTCACCATGATGACCGTCAAGAGTGCGTACGACTCCGCCAGAGTCGCCAACGTGGCACGTGAGACATGGTGGGCCGCAGGCAGTTCCGGGAAAGTGATCGACGTTTCCGAGGCGGTGGTCGCACTGCCCACCGCTGCCGACGCCGGCGCGTTGTTCGACCAGTTCGCCGAGCAGTGGAACAACTGTAAAGGCGCGACGGTGATGATTTCGGGCGGTGTGCTCAGCTACACCGACGAAGTGGCCGACGTGCGGGTCGACAGCTCGCTGCTTGCGGCAACGGTATACATGCAGGTCAACGGCGACTCCGGTGGCCGCCGGCCGGAGGCACGTGCCATTGGGATCCGGGTGAATTGCCTTATCGAGGTGGAGGTCTCGTTTTTCGGCGGGCAACTGCCGCCAGACTCGGGGACGGCGGACGTCAACTCGACCGCCACCGACATCGCGCGCGCGATGATGGACAGGGTGAGTGCGCGCAGCTGAACTCACACCGGAGCGTTGGCGGGCTGGAAGGCCCCGGAGCCGTCGGCCTCCTCCTCCGCCCTGATCACGTGCACCACCGCGTTGATCAACGCCAGGTGGGTAAACGCCTGCGGGAAGTTGCCCAGGTGCCGCCCGGTCCGCGGCTCGATCTCCTCGGCGTACAGGTGCAGCGGGCTGGCATAAGCTAGCAGCCGCTCGCACAGTCGCTTGGCGCGGGCCACCTCGCCGATCTCGACGAGCGCCGACACCAGCCAGAACGAGCAGATGGTGAACGTGCCTTCCTCACCGGACAGGCCGTCGTCGGTCTCATGGACCCGGTAGCGCAGCACCAGACCCTCTTCGGTGAGTTCGTCGGCGATGGCCAGCACGGTGGCGCGCACCCGCGGGTCGTCGGGTGGCAGGAACCGGGTCAGCACCACCAGCAGCAGCGACGCATCGAGTGCGTCGCTGCCGTAGCGCTGGGTGAACACGCCGCGGGAATCCACGCCGTGTTCGAGGATGTCGGCCTTGATCTCGTCGCCGATGGCGTGCCACTGCTGGGCGTAGCTCACCTCGCCCTGGCGTTCGGCCAGCTTCGCACCGCGGTCCAGGGCTACCCAGCACATCACCTTCGAGGAGGTGAAGTGCTGCGGTTCGCCGCGCACCTCCCATATTCCGCGGTCGGGCTCGCGCCAGTGCTTGACCGCCTCCTCCACCTGCTTCTTCAGCACCGGCCACAGCGTCTCGGGTACCTGTTCGCGAGACTTGGCGTGCAGATAAAAGGAGTCCAGCACCGAACCCCAGATGTCGTGCTGCACCTGGTCGTAGGCGCCGTTGCCGATCCGCACCGGGCGCGCCTGGTCGTAGCCGGACAGATGGTTCAGTTCCTCTTCGACCAGGCTGCGCTCGCCGCCCACGCCATACATCACCTGCAGCGGGTGGCGTTCGTTGCTGTTGGCGCCGGACACATCGGCGATGAAGGCGAAGAAGTCGTCGGCTTCGCGGTCCAGGCCCAGGGTGTAGAGCCCCCACAGTGCGAAGGTCGAGTCGCGAATCCAGGCGTAGCGGTAGTCCCAGTTACGTTCGCCGCGCGGCGTCTCGGGCAGCGACGTGGTGCTGGCCGCCAGCAGCGCCCCGGTGGGCGAATAAGTCAGCCCCTTCAGCGTCAGCGCGCTGCGCTGCAGGTAGGCCCGCCACGGGTGGTCGGGGAAGTTGCCGATGTTGATCCACTGCCGCCAGCACTCGGTGGTCTGCCACATCTTGTCGGCGGCGTCTTTATAGGTCTGCGGCGCCGGGTGCTTGGTCCAGCTCAGCGCGACGAACACGTCGTCGCCGTCTTTCATCCTGGTGCGGGCTCGCGCTTCGCGTCCCTCCAGCCCGATGTTGAGATTGGTGGTCAGTCTCAACGTCGGGTGGGCATCGGGATGCTTGCTGGCCCGGGCGATGGCTTCGCTGTAGGCATTGGCCGAGTATTCCCAGGTGGCGCCCTCACGGTGGTAGTCGAAGGCGGGCTCGCAGCTCATCATCAGTTCGACCGTGCCGCTGACGCAGCGCACCGTGCGCAGCAGGATGTGTTCGGCGTCCCAGTCCATCGGGGTGCGCCGATGGGTCCGGGAACGCCGTTCGATGTCGTGCCACGGTCCCATCACCAGGGCGTCGCGCACGATCAGCCAGCCGGTATGGGTCTGCCAGGTGGTCTCCATGATCAGGCTGCCGGGCAGGTAGCGGCGCGCCGAGGGCACCGAGACGCCGTAGGGGCCCAGTCGAAAGTGCCCTGCGCTGCGGTCCAGTATCGCGCCGAACACGCTGGGGGAGTCTGGCCGCGGCACGCACAGCCATTCCACCGAACCGGCCGGGGAGATCAGGCAGGTCGTCTCCCAGTCGGACAGGAAGGCGTAGTCGGCGATCGGCGGGAAGGGGTTGCGCGTCGGGGAGATGGACAGAAAGGGCGCGCCCGTCTCCGCAGCGACCGGCATCGCGGGGTCGAACGGTTGAACAGCGGTGCTCGTGTGGATCGTGGGGGACTCGTCGACCGACGGGGCCACTTCGTCGTCGGCTGAGCCGGCGTTGTCGTTGGCCGAATCAGTGGTATCGGCGTGCAGAACCATCCCGACATCATCGACCGTCGAACTGCTCTGCGTCCACCACCGCAACCGAGGTGTTACGTCGGCGCCAACCGCGCCGCGACGGCGCCGGGCGGCGCGAGAGGTACCCGGATACACCGGGCAGGCACACAGGAACACAGGCACATCCCAACCCCGCCTCGTTGGCGTCGGCAGTCACGACCAATAGGGTGGTCTCGGTGAACGGCTTTCTGAACTGGTGGGACGGCGTTGAGCTGTGGCTGTCCGGGCTGCCGTTCGTACTTCAGGCACTCGCGGTGATGCCGGTGGTTCTGGGCTTGGCATACGTGCTGGCGACGTTGCTCGACGCAGCGCTCGGCAAGGGAATCCAGCTTCTGCGCCGCGCTCGCCACTCCGATGAGAGTTCCGGATAACGACGATGCCGCGTTCTCACGTCACGCTCGTACTTGTCGCGCTGCTGACACTGGTCATCGTCACATGGCTCGCCACCCACTGATCGCCCGCCGAATTGCCGGTCGCGCGAACTCTGTTAGGCTTCGCCCCATGCAGGCAGCGGCCACCGCTTCGATGCGCCGGCTTTCGGCGCTCGGCCGCGTGCCTTTCGCCGTGGTGAGTTGCGCCGCGGTTGACGCACACTGTTGTCGCTGACTCCCCGACCCGTGCGCGGTCTGGTGTGGAGTTCGTGATCTCCGGCATTCACTGACTGACGCCTTCCGCAAACACGGGACCGCAACCCACACGTCCCGCACCGAAAGGTCCCCAATGTCGCAGAGCTTCTCCGGCATCGGCTGGCGTCAGCTGACCGCTCTTGTGCTGATCGCCGGTGTCGTTGGCGCCTGCAGCGGCGGTCCCAGCGACGTCGTGGGCGGTGGCGGACTCGCCGACGCGAAGTCCAGCATCACGCTGGTGGCCTATTCGGTTGCCGAACCTGGCTGGAGCAAGGTCATTCCGGCGTTCAACGGCTCCGACGAAGGCAAGGGCGTACAGGTCATCACCTCGTTCGGCGCGTCCGGTGACCAGTCGCGCGGGGTGGCCGAAGGCAAGCCGGCCGACCTGGTCAATTTCTCCGTCGAGCCCGACATCACCCGGCTGGTCAAGGCCGGCAAGGTCGCCAAGGATTGGGATACCGGCGCCACCAGAGGCATTCCGTTCGGTTCGGTGGTGACGCTGGTGGTGCGTAAGGGGAACCCGAAGAACATCCGCGACTGGGACGACCTGTTGCGGCCCGGCGTCGATGTGGTGACCCCCAGCCCGCTGAGCTCTGGTTCGGCGAAGTGGAATTTATTGGCCCCCTACGCCGTCAAAAGTGAGGGCGGCAGAAATGGCCAGGCCGGCATCGAGTTTGTCAATCGACTGGTGAGGGAACACGTGAAGTTGCGTCCAGGATCAGGTCGAGAGGCGACGGACGTTTTCGTCCAGGGCAGTGGAGATGTTCTGATCAGCTACGAGAATGAGGCCATCGCCGCCGAGCGGTCCGGTAAACCGGTCGAACACGTCACCCCACCGCAGACCTTCAAGATCGAGAACCCCATGGCGGTGCTGAGCACCAGCACCCACCTGGCTGCGGCCGTCGCATTCAAGAACTTCCAGTACACCGCGGCGGCGCAAACCATATGGGCGCGAGCCGGTTTCCGGCCGGTCGACCCCGCGGTGGCGGCGTCGTTCCGCGATCAGTTCCCGGTGGCGCTGAAACTGTGGACCATCGCCGACCTCGGCGGTTGGGGCACCGTCGATCCGCAACTGTTCGACAAAAACTCCGGCAGCATCACCAAGATCTACACGCAGGCCACCGGATGACCGTGACCACAACCCCGAATCCCGAGGCTATCCGACCGGAGCTCGAGCCGGCCGAGCCTGCCGCGCCGGTCAACGGACACGGTGGGCGCGCCGGCAGTACCTCGTTGCGTGTCGGCGTCGCGACGGTCTGGCTGTCGGTGATCGTGCTGCTGCCGCTGGCCGCCATCGTCTGGCAGGCCGCGGGGGGCGGGTGGGAGGCCTTCCGGCTGACGGTCACCTCGCACGCGGCGCTCGAGTCGTTCCGGGTGACGCTGACCATCTCCGCCGGTGTGACGCTGCTCAACACGGTCTTCGGCTTGCTGATCGCCTGGGTGCTGGTGCGGGACAACTTTTTCGGCAAGCGCATCGTCGACGCGGTGATCGACCTGCCTTTCGCACTGCCGACCATTGTCGCCAGCCTGGTGATGCTGGCCCTCTACGGCAACCACAGCCCGGTCGGACTGCATCTTCAGCACACCCAGTGGGGCGTCGGGATCGCGCTCGCGTTCGTCACGTTGCCGTTCGTGGTGCGCGCCGTCCAACCGGTGCTCCTGGAGATCGACAAGGAATCCGAGGAGGCGGCGGCATCGCTGGGAGCCAGCGGCCCGAAGATCTTCACCTCGGTGGTGCTGCCGGCGCTGTTGCCCGCGTTGCTCTCCGGCGCCGGCCTGGCATTTTCCCGCGCCATCGGTGAATTCGGTTCGGTGGTGCTGATCGGCGGCGCGGTGCCGGGCAGGACCGAAGTGTCCTCGCAATGGATCCGGACCCTGATCGAGAACGACGACCGTACCGGCGCTGCCGCGATATCCATTGTGCTGCTTTCTCTTTCATTCATCGTGTTGTTCATCCTGCGGATCATCGGTTCGTGGGCGGCCAAGCGGGAAGAGGTGTCCGCGTGAATTCGTCTCGGACGGTTCGTTACCTGCTCCGCTACACCGCGCTGGCCTACATCTCGGTGCTGCTGCTTGTCCCGCTGGTGCTGATCCTGTGGCGCACGTTCCGGCCCGGGCTGGGCCAGTTCTACGACTGGGTCAGCACCCCGGCAGCCGTTTCGGCACTGAATCTGTCGTTGCTGGTGGTGGCGATCGTGGTGCCGCTGAATGTGGTGTTCGGGATCCCCACGGCATTGGTACTCGCGCGCAACCGTTTTCGCGGCAAGGGCGTGCTGCAGGCGATTATCGACCTGCCGTTCGCGGTGTCGCCCGTCATCGTGGGTGTGGCGTTGATCGTGCTGTGGGGTGGCGCCGGCGCCCTGGGCTTTGTCGAGCGTGACCTCGGGTTCAAGATCATTTTCGGCCTGCCCGGCATCGTGCTGGCCAGCATCTTCGTCACCCTGCCCTTCGTGGTGCGCGAGGTCGAACCGGTGCTGCATGAACTGGGCACCGATCAGGAACAGGCCGCCGCAACGCTGGGTTCCGGTTGGTGGCAGACGTTCTGGCGGATCACGCTGCCGTCCATCCGGTGGGGCCTGACCTACGGCATCGTGCTGACCGTTGCGCGCACTCTCGGCGAGTACGGCGCGGTCATCATGGTGTCCTCGAACCTTCCCGGTCGGTCACAGACGCTGACGCTGTTGGTTTCGGACCGCTACAACCGCGGTGCCGAATATGGCGCGTACGCGTTGTCGACGTTGCTGATGGGGGTCGCGGTGTTGGTGCTGATCGTTCAAGTGGTGCTCGATGCCCGCCGGGCAAGAGCAAGCAGGTAGCCGGACAAGGAGATTCAACATGACCGACGCCGGGACGGGTCAGGGCAGCAACGCCATCGTCGTGCGGGACGCCTACAAGCATTACGGCGACTTCGTCGCTCTGGACCACGTGGACTTTGTCGTACCCACCGGATCGTTGACCGCGCTTTTGGGCCCCAGCGGCTCAGGCAAGTCGACGTTGTTGCGCACCATCGCCGGCCTCGACCAGCCCGACTCCGGCACCGTCACCATCAACGGCCGCGACGTCACCCGGGTGCCGCCGCAGCGCCGGGGCATCGGGTTCGTCTTCCAGCACTATGCGGCGTTCAAGCACCTGACCGTGCGCAACAACGTGGCTTACGGCTTGAAGATCCGCAAGCGGCCCAAGGCTGAGATCAATGAAAAGGTCGACCATCTGCTACAGGTGGTGGGACTCAGCGGCTTTCAGAACCGTTATCCCAACCAGCTGTCCGGCGGGCAGCGTCAGCGCATGGCGCTGGCCCGGGCGCTGGCCGTCGACCCGGAGGTGCTGCTGCTCGATGAGCCGTTCGGCGCCCTGGACGCCAAGGTCCGCGAAGATCTGAGGTCGTGGCTGCGGCGCCTGCATGACGAGGTGCACGTCACCACTGTGTTGGTCACCCACGACCAGGCCGAGGCGCTGGACGTGGCCGACAGGATCGCGGTGCTCAACCACGGCCGCATCGAGCAGATCGGTTCACCCACCGACGTCTACGACGCTCCCGAGAACGCGTTCGTCATGTCCTTCCTGGGCGCGGTGTCGGCGCTGAACGGCGCACTGGTCCGCCCGCACGACATCCGGGTAGGCCGCAATCCCGAGATGGCGATTGCCGGCGGTGACGGTACGGCCGAGTCGATCGGCGTCGTGCGCGCCACCGTCGACCGCGTCGTCACGCTCGGATTCGAGGTTCGGGTCGAATTGACCAGCGCCGCCTCCGGGGGCCCGTTCACTGCTCAGATCACCCGCGGCGACGCGGAGGCGCTGGCCCTGAAGGAGGGCGACGTGGTGTACGTGCGCGCCACCCGCGTGCCACCCATCAACGACGAGGTTCAAGCGGAGTCGACGCTCACCACAGCGTGAGTATCCGCTTCGGGCGTGGTTGCTCCGCTACTTGAGCTGGATTCGGATCTGGTGGCATCGCCGTCACGGGTGCGCGGGTACCCCGTCGCGCGCGCAACAGCGTTGCGGCCGTGCGTCATTGAGCCTGCGTTCTTGGCGGGGTCTACTCGCACTTTAGCTGCAGATCTGCAGTCTCCGCGGCCCTCAGGCCGCGAAGCGCTGCGCGGCGGCCTGATCGAAGCGGTCCAGCACCGTCTGGGCGACCAGCGGATGGGCGCCCAACGGCGCAGCCATGCCAACCCCTGCCTCGGTCGCGAAGCGTTCAACCCGGTCCGGTATCCGCCCGGGCGCAAGGAACCACGGCGCGATGATCACCCGCCGGGCGCCGCGCTCACGCAGCCGTTGCACGGACACGGCCAGCGACGGTTCCCGATGGGTGGCGAACGCGGTTGCGACTGCGGCCCAACGGGTTCCGGCTGCGAGCCGAGGTGCCACCTCGGCCGTCCGGGCGTTGGCGGCCGGTTTCGAAGATCCGATGGCAACCACCAGCACACCCACGGTGTCGTCGTCCCCGCGGACGCCGGCCTGCACGACGCGCTGACGTGTCACCGAGATCAGCCGGTCGTCTTCACCGAGGACAGCGGCCTGCCGAACCCGGTCGCTGACCGCGCAACCGGCGATCTGAGCGGGAATGTCGACGCGCGCGTGATAGGCATCGGCCAGCAGCAGGGGAGTGACCACTGCCTCGCCGGGACAGGCATTGAGCACCTCGACCAACCCCGGCGCATTGTGCTCGCAGAACGCGACGCGGATGTCGAGCCCCGGCCGCAACCGTGCCGCCTGGCGGGCGACGGCCCGGGCATTGGCCGCCGAACGAGGGTCCGCACTGCCGTGCGCGGTCAGAACGAGAGTCATGACGCGTGCAGACCACACTCGGTCTTGGCCATCCCCTGCCAACGTCCGCTGCGCGGATCGGCGCCCTCCACCGGCTTGGCCGTGCACGGCGCGCAGCCGATCGACGGATAACCCTCGTAGACAAGAGGATTGACCAGAACATCGTGCTCGTCGATGTAGTCCTGCATGTCCTGATCCGACCAGGCGGCAAGCGGGTTGATCTTCACCAGCTTGAAAGCCTCGTCGAAGCTGATCAGCGGGGCGTTGGCGCGGGTCGGCGCCTCGACCCGACGAATGCCCGTCACCCACGCCGAATAACCGCGCAACGCCTTGCCGAGCGGCACGACCTTGCGCAACCGGCAGCACTCGCCGGGATCACGGGCGAACAGGTCCTTGCCCATCAGCTTGTCCTGCTCGGCGACCGTGTGCTCCGGGGTGACGTTGACGACCCGGATGTCGTAGACGGATTCGATGGCATCACGGGTGCCGATGGTTTCGACGAAGTGGTAGCCGGTGTCCAGGAACATCACCGGCACGCCCGGTCGCACCTTGGCCGCCATATCCACCAACACCGCGTCCTGCATGTTGGAGGCCACCACGTAGTTGCACGTCGCCCAGCCACGCGGTCCGTTGACGCCGCCGAAATTGTCTTCGGTCCACTGCAGTAACTCGGTGGCGTCGGCGCCTGCCAGTTCCGCCGCGCCGCGGGCGGCCAATGCGCGCAAATCTGCCTCGGTTCGTTTGGTCGCCTCACTCATCGCAATTCGTCCTCGTCGGCCCGGATCGCCCACTGCGCGAAGCGTTCGCCCTGGTGCCGCTGCTTGAGGAAGTTGCGGGTCACCCGGTCGATGTAGTCGCCCAGCTCGTCGCTGGTGACCTTGTGCTGACGCAGTTTGCGGCCGAACCCGCTGTCCAGGCCGAGGCCGCCGCCCAGGTGCACCTGGAAACCCTCGACCGAGCCGCCGTTCCCGTCGTCGACCATCTGGCCCTTGAACCCGATGTCGGCGATCTGGATTCGCGCACACGAGTTGGGGCAGCCGTTGATGTTGACGGTAATCGGCACGTCCAGAAGGGAGTTGATGTCTTCCAGCCGGCTCTCCAGCTCCGGAACCAGAGACTGTGCACGCACCCGCGTTTCGGCGAACGACAACTTGCAGAATTCGATCCCACTGCAGGCCATGAGATTTCGCCGCCACTGCGACGGCTGCACTTGCAGGCCAAGGCTTTCCAGGCCGGCGACCGTCTGGTCGACCTTGTCGTCGGGTACGTCGAGCATGACCAGCTTCTGGTAGGGGGTGAAGCGGATCCGGTCGGAGCCGGCCTGCGCCGCCAGGTCGGCGACCGCGGTGAGGATGCTGCCGGACACCCGCCCGGCGATCGGGGCGGCCCCGATGGCGTTGAGTCCGTTCTTGAGTCGTTGCACACCGACGTGGTCGATCGGATGCGCGATCGGCGCGGGCGCCGGGCCGTCGATCAACGGGCGCTTGAGGTATTCGGTCTCGAGAACTTCACGAAACTTTTCGACACCCCAGTCCTTGACCAAGAACTTCAGCCGCGCCTTGGCCCGCAGCCGCCGGTAGCCGTAGTCGCGGAAGATGGACGTCACCGCCTCCCAGACCTCGGGCACTTCCTGCAGCGGAACCCAGACACCGAGCCGTTGGGCCAGCATCGGATTGGTGGACAGCCCGCCGCCGACCCAGAGATCCAGCCCCGGTCCGTGCTCGGGATGGTTGACGCCGATGAACGCGATGTCGTTGATCTCGTGCGCCACATCCTGCAGGCCCGAGATAGCGGTCTTGTACTTGCGGGGCAGGTCGGCGAAATCGGGCTTGCCGATGTAGCGGCGCACGATCTCATCGATGGCCCAGGTCGGGTCGATCACCTCGTCGAGCGACTCGCCGGCCAGCGGCGAGCCCAGCACCACGCGGGGGCAGTCGCCGCAGGCCTCGGTGGTCTGCAGCCCCACCTCGTCGAGGCGGCGCCAGATCTCGGGGACGTCCTCGACCTCGATCCAGTGGTACTGGATGTTCTCCCGGTCGGAGATGTCGGCGGTGTCGCGGGCGAACTCGGTCGAGATCTCGCCCAGAGTGCGCAGCGCGGCCGTCGAGATCGCTCCGCCGTCGCAACGCACCCGCAACATGAAGTACCGGGCCTCGAGCAGGTCGGTGTTGTCGTCGCCGGTGTAGGAGCCGTCGTAGCCCTGTTCGCGCTGGGTGTAGAGACCCCACCACCGGAAACGCCCGCGTAGGTCGCTCTTGTCGATGCTGTCGAATCCGCCCTTGGCGTAGACCTTCTCGATGCGTTCGCGCACCTCGAGTGGCGCGCCTTCCTTCTTCATCTCTTCGTTGGGGTTCAGCGGCTCGCGATTACCCAACGCCCACTGGCCCTCGTTGCGGGGCGCCTTAGCGGGGCGTGCAGTGGTCATGGGTCGGTTCTCCTTCGCGAACAATGCCGACCGCGGCGCGCGCATACACCGGTCCTTCCGGCGGCGCAGATCCGGTGGCCAGCTGGAGTTACAGGTGGGCTGGGTCTACGACATCAAGGCAGACAGCAACAGCTGCAAACGCGCTTGAGGTCGATATGCCGTCGCACCACCAGTGCTATCCGCAGGGTCGTGTCGGCGACGGTCACGGGTGCCATTCTGCCATGAATACCCACCAGCCTCGCCACCAGGTCAAATTTCTTCTCACAGTGATTAAAACTACGGGCCGAACCTGAGCGGTTCGGTAAATGAAACCGGGAACAAGCTGGGAAGACGCCCCTGGCGCGCGTCGTGCCAAGATTTGGCATGACTGCTCGCGAGTTTCCGGTAAAGCTGCCGCCGATCCAGACCACTGCCGGACGACCGTTCGGGCTCTACGTCCATGTCCCGTTCTGCATCACCCGGTGCGGTTACTGCGATTTCAACACCTACACCCCGGCCGAGCTGGGCGGTGTCAATCCCGACGCGTGGCTGAGCGCGCTGCGCACCGAACTCGAACGGGCCGCCGCACGGTTGGGCGGACCGACGGTGGACACCGTGTTCGTCGGCGGCGGTACTCCGTCGTTGCTCGGCGGAGCGCGCCTGACGACGTTGCTGGACATGGTGCGTGATCACTTCACGCTGGCACCGGGCGCCGAGATCACCACCGAAGCCAACCCCGAGTCGACGTGGCCGGAGTTCTTCGAGGCCATCCGGGAGGCCGGGTACACGCGGGTGTCGCTGGGCATGCAGTCGGTGGTGCCCCGGTTACTGGGTGTATTGGACCGGGTGCACACTCCCAACCGCTCGGCCGCCGCCGCCCGCGAGGCACTGGAGTTGGGCTTCGAGCACGTCAGCCTCGACCTCATCTACGGCACGCCCGGAGAGTCCGACGACGACCTGCTGCGCTCGGTGGATACGGCGGTCGAGACCGGCGTCGACCACGTATCGGCGTACGCGCTGGTGATCGAAGAGGGCACGGCGATGGCCCGGCGGGTGCGCAACGGTGAACTGGATCCCCCCGATGACGACGTGCTGGCGCACCGCTACGAGCTGGCCGACGAGCGCCTTTCGGCAGCGGGGCTGGGCTGGTACGAAGTGTCCAACTGGGCCCGTCCCGGCGGGGAGTGCCGGCACAATCTCGGCTACTGGGACCGCGGTGAATGGTGGGGTGCCGGACCGGGCGCGCACAGCTACGTCGGAGCCACCCGGTGGTGGAATGTCAAACATCCCAACACCTATGGCGCCAGACTTGCCGAAGGAGAACTACCGGTGGCCGGCTTCGAGGAGTTGGGCGCCGAGGCGCTGCACACCGAGGAGGTGCTGCTGCAGATCCGGCTGCGCCAGGGGCTGCCGCTGGCGCGGCTGGGTGCTGCCGAACGTCAACGCGCTGAGCAGGTGGTCGCCAACGGGTTGCTGGAGTCTGACGGCGACCACCTGGTCCTCAGCGACCGGGGCCGATTGCTGGCCGACGCGGTCGTGCGCACGCTGCTGGATTGACGCCCCTCAGACGCCGAACCACTGCTCGAAGACGCGCGCGATTTCGATGTAGAGCGGAATTCCGATGGTGACGTTGTAGGAGAACGTCAGGCCCAGCGACGCCGCCAACGGCAGGGTCGGGCTCGCTTCCGGGATCGCCAGGCGCTGTACCGCCGGCACGGCGATGTAGGAGGCGGCCCCGCACATGACCGCGAACAGCACGTAGGTGCCCGGCTTGAAGTCGGTGTGGGTGAGGGCGGCGTAACTGCAGGCGGCCGCGATCCCGATGGTCGCGAAGAGATTGGGCGCCAGCACGCCGAAGGCGATGAAGCCGATGCCCGCCGATCGCAGGTCCTTGAGTTTGCGCGACGCCGTCATCCCCATCTCCAGCAGGAACAGGCACAGGACCCCCTGGAAGGCCAGGACGAAGAACCTGTCGTCGTCGGCCACCACCTTCTGCCCCTGCAGGCCACTGATCAGCCCGATGACGATGCCGCCGATCAGCAGCACCAGGCCGGGGTTGAGGAAGACCTCCTGAAAGAGTTCCCGCGAAAAGATCGGCATCCGCTTGCCGCGCGGCGGGGGTGGCGTCTGGTCAGGCTCCCAGTCCGGGTGGTCCAGCTTCTCCATCGAGATTTCCCGCTCCAGCTCGATTGCGCGCTGGGCCGCTCGTTCGGTCTCCAGGTCCAGGCTCTGGCCGGGCGCCGGCTTGGCGGGGGTTCCTGGGCCGATCGCAGCCTTGACCGGTGGGGTGTAGCCGGCTTCGTGGGGCATGTAGCCCGCCGCATCCAGGCCGCGGTGTCGCAGGCGCGCCACCAGATACAGTGCGACCAGACAGCCCGGGATCTCCATCACCGCCAGCATGACCGGCATGTAGGCGTTGAACGCGATGTTGACGGCGGTCAGGACCGCGACGCAGGTGGCGAAGGTTCCTGCCGAGTCCGACCCGTAGTAGCCGGCGACGGTTGCCTTGTCGACGGCACGCATGCCGCTCAGCCTGCTCAGCAACAGATATGCCAGTCCGCCGATCAAGAAATTCAGCACGAAGCCGAGCACCATGAACCCGACGATGACGCCGATGCTGGAGGCGTTGATCTGGGCCAGTTCCTCGCCGCCGTGCCAGCCGATGGCCAGCAGCAGGTACATGGTGAGGCCTTGATAGATCACATAGGGAAACTCGAACCGCACCTTCAGAATCGGGATCAGGAAGCCGAAGTAGAAGAACAGCAGCAACGGCTTGAACAGGTTGTGCGTGAAGTTCTCCCAGAACTCATGCAGCATCGAGCACCTCCCGAGCGTCATGCGGCGATTCGAAGGAAGTACTGACCGTCCAGGCTATTTCAAGGCGACCACGTACATCCCAGATAACGCTGCGAATTTAGCCTGGGCCATCGGCCGGCCGCCACTCAGAATGTGCGTCTAACAGCCCTTTTGCAGGCAGTTTTCCCGGTGTTGCGATCGTTGCAACACCGACGTAACGGGCGGAAAGCAAAAGTGCGCAGGCTAAGGCGTTTTGTGCGGCTCGGTGTGCGTTAGGTACCAATTACCTGTTAATTCGCTGGGAGATTACGTGTCGCGTCAGCGCACAGAGGAAAGGCGGGACGACTTGACATCGACATCGACGTCGCGCTTGCGGTGCGTCACCGACAGCCATGCGGCAGGCGAGTAATGGGTCGTCGTCTCTTCGAAGCCATCGACGGTGCAGATCGTGAGCACCCCGGTCTCCTGATTGAACGACAGGTTCTCGACGTCGCCTTTGATCTCTTCACCGTCGGTCATCCGGATGACGAACATAGGGCAGTCCTTCCGTGTGGTGACGGATGCGGCGGGACTCGATCGAATCCCCCCACGGTTCCCGTTGTGATGCTATAAGCGCGCGGGGGTACCGGTTTGTCGCGACGGCAGACAGCGGGTGAACGGTGGGGAAACGTTAGTGCGTAGCGTTCATTGGCTGAAGCTCGCCCTGCGACCCAACTCCCGCCTTCTGCCTGCAGAAACAGGCCTTCGCCGGTCCGGTGGCGCCGGTTCCGGCAAGCGCTGGCCGGATATGAGACGGCTATTAATTCCCTATGAGTCTTTCTCGGCGCGCTGTACGCGCACGCTGCGGGGTGCGCATCTGGAAGTAGGTTAGGCTACATTTACTTGTGTGGCGGAGACCGGTGTAGAGACAACTCCAGTCAGTCCGGCATCGGTCTGCCCGGAGCCTCTGTCATTTCCCCTCCCTGCCGATGTCGAACCGGCTGATCTGGCGGCCGAATTGGCCGCGGCGCTGTTCGAACCGATCGGTGATGAGTATGTGCTGTACGAACACGACGGTCAGTGGTTGCTGGCCGGTGGCGTGCAGGCGATGGTGGAGCTCGACAGCGACGAGCTGCGGGTCATCCGGGACGGCGTGACGCGGCGGCAACATTGGTCGGGGCGCCCGGCCGCGGTTCTGGGTGAGGCGGTCGACCGCCTCTTGCTGGAGACCGACCAGGCCCTGGGCTGGGTGGCCTTCGAATTCGGTGTTTACCGGTACGGGCTGCACCGGCGGCTCGCGCCGCGAACACCGCTCGCCCGGATCTTCTGGCCCCGGTTGCGCATCGGGATCACCCGGGACGAGATTCGTCTTAGCGGCGCCGGAGCCCCTGAGCGCGAGGTGGTGCGGGAGTTGCTGAGCCACGGGTTGCGCACTGTGCGGGACTCCCGCGCGCTCGATCCATCGATCGACCTGTCCGGGTACCGCGAACGGGTGGCGAGGGCCGTCGGTGAGATTGTTGCGGGCAGTTATCACAAGGTGATCCTGTCCCGTTGCCTGGAAGTACCCTTCGCGCTGGACTTTCCCTCCACCTACCGGCTGGGGCGGCGGCACAACACCCCGGTACGGTCATTTCTGTTGCAGCTTGGCGGTATCCGCGCACTGGGTTACAGTCCGGAGCTCGTCGTGTCGGTCCGGGCCGACGGTTTGGTGGTCACCGAGCCGCTGGCCGGCACCCGCGCGCTGGGACGTGGTCCGGTGCCGGACCGGCAGGCTCGCGACGATCTGCAATCGAACTCCAAAGAGATTGTCGAGCACGCGATTTCGGTCCGCACCTCGCTGCAGGAAATGGCCGAGATCGCGGCTCCCGGCACGGCGGCCGTTACCGACTTCATGGCGGTGCGCGAGCGCGGGAGCGTTCAGCACCTCGGCTCGACGATCACCGGGCGGCTGGATCCGTCTTGTGACCGGATGGACGCGCTGGAGACGCTCTTCCCGGCAGTGACCGCGTCGGGAATTCCCAAAGCACAAGGCGTGGAGGCCATTCTGCGACTCGACGAGAGTCCGCGGGGCCTGTATTCCGGTGCGGTCGTGAAGTTTTCGGCGGATGGTGCACTCGATGCGGCATTGGCGTTGCGGGCCGCGTACGAACGCGACGGGCGAACCTGGCTGCGGGCCGGCGCCGGGGTCATCGAAGCCTCGGCGCCCGAGCGGGAATTCGAGGAGACCTGCGAGAAACTCTCGACGCTCGCGCCCTACCTGGTCGAGCACCGGCAATAGCCCCGCCCGGTCAACGCCGCGCCAGCGCCGCGACGATCTGCTTCTTGTCCACCTTGCCGACTGCGGTCATCGGCAGCGACGCCATCGAGACGAGCATGTCCGGCCGCGAGTGCGCGGCCAGGCCGCGGTCCTCCAGGAACCGGTTGAGTTCGGCCAGCTCGATTCGATCGCCGCGGAATACTACTGCGGCGCAGATCTTTTCGCCCAGAAACTGGTCGGGCAGCGCGACCGCCGCGGCCGACGCGATGTCGGGATGGGCCAGCAGGTGCTCCTGCACGTCGGCTGCCGATATCGTTTCTCCGCCACGATGGATCACGTCTTTGACCCGCCCGGTGACTTCGATGTAGCCGGCCAGCGGACCGTCGGCGAAGATGCGTACCCGGTCGCCCGTCCGGAAGAAGCCGTCGGGACTGAAGGCGCCGGCGTTGGCTTCGGTGGCACGGTAGTAGCCGTTGAAGGTGTACGGTCCGCGCACCAGCAGTTCGCCCTCTTCACCGGCGGCGACGTCGGTACCGGATTCGTCGACCACCCGCATCTCATCGTGTGGCGACAACGCGCGGCCCTGTGTGTTTTCCACGACGTCGTCCGGGTCATCGGGGAGGGTGTAGTTCAGCATGCCCTCTGCCATGCCGAAGACCTGCTGAAGTCCCGGTGTCAGTGCCTTCCGTAGGGAGCGGGCGTCCTCCGCGGACAACCGCGACCCTCCTACCTGCAGCAGTCGCAATGAGCGGGGTGGCAAGGGTTCCCATTCACACGCCTGTGCCCACAACGTGGCCAGCGAGTTGACCAGCGCGGTCACCGTGACCTGGTGCCGGTCGATGATCGCGAACGCCGACTCGGGGCTGGGGTCGCGGGTGAAGACGGCGGTGGCACCGGCGGTCATCGCCCCCAGCAGTCCCGGACAGGCCAGCGGGAAGTTATGTCCGGCCGGCAGGGCGACCAGATAGACGTCGTCGCGGGTGAGCCGGCACAGCCGTGCGCTGGCGAGCGCGTTGTACCCGTAGTCGTCGTGGGTCCGGGGGATGAGCTTGGGCAGTCCGGTCGTGCCGCCCGAGACCAACAGCAGGGCCGGAAGCCCAGGGTCGACGGCCGGTCGCGGTGGTGGCCGTCCGCCGTGGCCCGCATCGAAAGCGGCCAGCGCCGACCACGAGACGAAGCGCCCGGGATCACCGACCACCACCACATGCCGCAGGTGCGGGTGCTTGGCGACAAGGCGGCCCGCCATCTCCCGATAGTCGAAACCGCCTGTCCGATCAGGAATTATCAGGGCAACCGCCTGGCTGACCGCGGCGAAGCGACTCAGTTCGGCGATGCGGTGGCCCGGCAGGCACATCACCGGAACGGCACCGGCGCGCAGCAGTGCGAACAACGCAACGGCGAACTGGCAGCAGTTGGGCAGCTGCAGGAGCACGCGGTCTCCGGGGTTGATGCCGAGATCGGTCAGTGCTGTGGCGATCCGGTCAGCCTCGGCGTCCAGCTCGGCGAACGAGTACGTCCGCTCCCCGTCGATGATGGCGGGCCGTTGCGGCCACTGGGCCGCCGCATCCCCGAGGATCGAGTCAAGCGGGCGTCCGGTCCAGTAGCCGGCCCGTCGGTATGTCTGGGCACGATCGGCCGGAAACGGCACGAAACCTTCTTCGAGTCCATTCATCGAGTCGCACCTGCCCCCTGGCCGGCCTGGTATTCAGCGGCGACCCTGAGGTAGCCTTTCGCAAGTTAGGACACCCTACACTAACTTCGGCAAGGGGGCGTGGTGCGCGCTGGCGCGACGAATCCGCAGAGTGTCCGCGCCGAGGTCGCCCAGCTCCTGGGCGTCGGCGCGGACGCCGTCGACCCAGATGCCGACCTGATCGCCTCGGGTTTGGACTCCATCCGGATGATGTCGTTGTCAGGACGCTGGCGTAAGCAGGGCATCGAGGTGGATTTCGCTGCGCTGGCGGCCAATCCCACCTTGCGGGCATGGTCGGCGCTGGTGGCCGAGCGCAGCCCCTCGGAGGATATGCACCCCCACCAGGGTGTGCCATCGGCCGACGTGCCCGACCCCGGCGAGCCGTTCCCGTTGGCTCCGATACAGCACGCGATGTGGGTGGGGCGCGACGGCGGGCAGCAACTCGGTGGCGTCGCCGGGCACCTGTACGTCGAATTCGACGGCGCCGCTGTCGATCCCGTACGGTTGCGCACCGCGGCCGCCCAGCTGGCGATGCGCCACCCGATGCTGCGGGTCGAGTTCCTGCCCGACGGCCTGCAGCGAATCGGTGACCGCGAGCTTGCGGTCAAGATCACCGATCTGCGTGAGCACGACGCCGAGTCGGCCGCCGCTGCGTTGCTTGCCATCCGTGCGGCCAAGTCCCACCAGTTGCTGGAAGGGGAGGTGCTGGAACTGGCGTTGTCCCTGCTGCCGGACGGACGTACCCGGCTGCACGTCGATCTGGACATGCAGGCCGCCGACGCGGTGAGCTATCGCAACCTGATGGCCGATCTGGCAGCGCTGTACCGGGGTGTGCCGTTGCCGGGGCTGCAGTACACCTACCGCGAGTATCGCGCGGCGCTGGCCGCCAGCGCTGACGAGGCGAAAATAGACGAAGACCGTCAGTGGTGGGCGCGGCGCATAGCCGATCTGCCCGCGCCGCCCGCTCTGCCGTTGGTTCCACCGCCCGAACAGGCGAACCCGCGCCGCACCACCCGACGCTGGCACTGGTTCGACGCTACGGCACGCGACGCGTTGTTCGCCGCGGCCCGCGGTCACGGCATCACGCCGGCGATGGCTCTGGCGGCATCGCACGCCGGAACGCTGGCGCGGTGGTCCACCAGTCGCCGCTTTCTGTTGAACCTGCCCATGTTCGGGCGCGACCCGTTCCACCCCGACGTCGACAAGCTGGTCGGGGATTTCACGTCATCGCTGATCCTCGACGTCGACCTGACGCAGGCTCACACCGCCCTGGCGCGCGCGCGGGTGTTGCAGGAGACATTGCATGCCAGCGCCCGCCACCGGCACTATTCGGGGCTCTCGGTGTTGCGCGATCTGAGCCGTCACCGCGGCGCGCTGACCCTTGCGCCGTTCGTCTACACCAGCGGCCTCGGCCTGGGTGACCTGTTTGCCGACGCAGTGACCACCGAGTTCGGTACCCCGGTGTGGATCATCTCGCAGGGGCCCCAAGTGTTGCTCGACGCGCAGGTGACACCGCTCGACGGTGGCTTGCTGGTGAACTGGGACGTCCGCGAGGAAGCCTTCCGGCCGGGCGTCATCGACGCCATGTTCGCCTACCACCTCGACGAGCTGAACCGGCTCGCCACCAATGACGACGCGTGGAAAATTCCGGACTCACCGGCCCCACCGGCGGATCAGCGTGCCGTACGAGCCGCGCTCAACGGCACGGTCACGCCACCGTCGGGTGATGGGCTGCACGACGGGTTCTTCCGTCAGGCCCGGCGACAGCCCGACGCGCCTGCCGTGTTCGCCAGTTCCGGTGACCTGACCTACTCGCAGCTGCGCGGGCAGGCCCACGCGGTGGCGGCGGCGCTGCTGAAGGAAGGGGTGGTCGCCGGAGACACCGTCGCAGTGATGGGACCCAAGACCGGCGAACAGATACCGGCGTTGCTGGGCATCCTGGCGATCGGCGCCGTTTACCTGCCCATCGGCATCGACCAGCCCACCGACCGCGCGCAGCGCATCCTCACCACCGGTTCGGTGCGTACCGCCGTCCTGTGCGGCGGCCGGCCCCTGCCGTTGCCGGTGCCCTCGCTGGTGCTTGCCGACGTGCTGAACGAGTCGGCACCCACCGAATTCGGAGCGCTGCCAACAGATCCCGCTGCCCTGGCCTATGTGCTGTTCACCTCCGGTTCGACGGGGGAGCCCAAAGGTGTCGAGGTCACCCACGACGCCGCCATGAACACCGTCGAGTTCTTCATCCGGCACTTCGAACTCGGCGCCGACGACCGCTGTCTGGCGCTGTCGACACTGGAATGCGACCTGTCGGTCCTGGACATCTTCGCCACGCTGGGCTCAGGCGGGTCGATCGTGGTGGTGGACGAAGCGCACCGCACCGATCCGTACGTCTGGGCACGGCTCATCGACACACACCGGGTCACGGTGCTGCAATTCATGCCCGGGTGGCTGGAGATGCTGCTGGAGGCCGGGCGTGGCCGGCTCTCGTCACTGCGGGTGGTTCCCACGGGCGGGGACCGGGTACGCACCGAGCTGGCCCGCCGCCTGCACGAGCAGGCGCCCGGCCTGCACTTCGCGGGTCTTGGCGGCGCCACCGAAACCGCGGTCCATGCAACGATATTCGACGTTCGCGACCCCGCTGAACTCCCCGCACACTGGACTGCGGTTCCGTACGGAATCCCGTTGTCCAACAACGCTTGCCGGGTGGTCGACGAAACCGGCGCGGAGTGCCCCGACTGGGTTTCCGGCGAGCTCTGGGTCGGCGGTCGTGGTATCGCGCGCGGTTACCGGGGCCGACCCGACCTGACCGCTGAGCGCTTCGTCGAGCACAACGGCCGCACCTGGTACCGAACCGGGGACCTGGTCCGTTACCGGCCCGGCGGCACGCTGGAGTTCGTCGGCCGCGCTGATCATCGGGTCAAGATCAGCGGCTACCGCATCGAACTCGGCGAGGTGGAGGCCGCGATCGGGCGCGTCCGGGGTGTGCGGATGGCGGTGGCGACGACACTTTCCGTAGCCGGCGGAGCCGACATGCTCGCCGCCGCGGTGTCCGTGGCCGGCGACGGGCCCACCCCGGAGCAGATACGCCGCAACTTGGCCGAACTCGTTCCCGTTCATATGATTCCGACCCGCATAGTGCTGGTCGAGCGGATCCCGTTCAGCAACGCCGGCAAGATCGACCGCAAGGCGATCGCCACCGTGCTTGCCACCGCCGATGGTGCCGATGACGAATCGGCAAGCGTGGCACCGCGAACCACGGTGGAGCGGGCCCTGTGCCACATCGTCGCGGGTGTCCTGGGCCGCTGCGCAGTTGGAGTGCACGACGACTTCTTCGGCCTCGGTGGCGATTCCGTGCTCGCAACGCTGACCGTGGCCAGGATCCGGGAGTGGCTCGACTCGCCGACGCTGATGGTCGCCGACGTCTTTGCCGCCAGGACGGTGGCCGGGCTGGCCGAGTTGCTGATCGGCCGGGAGTCCGGCGGCGACCGGCTGGAACTTGTAGCCGAGATGTACCTGGAGATCACCGAAATGCCCGAAGGCGAGGTGTTGTCCGCACTGGATGCGACCTCGGCGACTGCGGAGTGACCTACCTCACGTGCTGACGTTTTCGCTGCGTTTTCACCCCGGCCGGGGACTATTGCATCCGCGCGCAGGGACTTTCGGCTCTATTTGCCGGCGGCGTAGTCCAGCCAAAATACAGTCCGCGGCATTCCGTGTCGCCAGAATTAAGGAGAAAGCGGGGTCGCTGCGGCGTGGACGCACTCAAGTCGGGGCCGGTGCGGGAATTCCCGGGCATCAGCGTGATGTCCACCGGTTGGCTGACCCCTGCTCAACGCGAGAACGTGTCGCACGCGGTCGGTGCGGTGCTGGCCTCCCACGAGATCACCGGCGGCGCCCGGGTGCGCGTCAAGACGGGATCGTGCGGTCGGGGTCCGATGGTGCTGCAGGTCAACCTGTCGGTAGGGGAACTGCCGGCGCGAGTGGCCGCCGTCACCGCCGGCATCGATGATCTGTCACCGGCACTGGACAGGCTGGACACGCACATCGCCCGGATGCTTGCCCCGTGGCGGCCCCGGCCATGGCCGGACGCGAGGCGCAGGATATTGACGGTGGACGGGCACGCCGATGTGGCTCGCCGGAAATCAGTGGTGCTGCAACGCACCACACCCGTGCAGGCAGTCGCGGTGATGGACGGCATGGACTACGACGCGCACCTGTTTCTCGATATGGAGACCGGCGAGGACGCGCTCGTCTACCGGGCCGGGCCATCGGGGTTGCGCATGGCCCGCCAGCGGCATGTGTTCCCGCCGGGGTGGTCCTGGTCGCCGGGTGTTCCCGGACCACGGGTGCCGTTGATCGTGAATTCCGCTGCTACGCCGAGGCTTACCGAATCCGCAGCAGTACGACGTGCGCGCGAGCACAACCTGGGACTGTTGTTCTACACCGACCGCGAAACCGGTCGCGGTCATCTGTTGTATCCCCGCCATGACGGCAACCTCGGCCTGATCGTGCCGACCAAGTAACCCTGGAGATATGTGTGCCCAAGGAATTGACGAATCTGCAACTGCTGCAAGAACTTGAACCCGTCGCCGAACGCCTGCTCAACCGGCACCTGTCGATGTTCAAGGAATGGAGCCCGCACGACTACATCCCCTGGTCGGACGGCAAGAACTACTACGCCCTCGACGGTCAGGACTGGGAGCCGGGGCAGAGCCGGCTCTCCGATGTGGCCCAGGTGGCGATGGTGCAGAACCTGCTGACCGAGGACAACCTGCCCTCCTACCACCGTGAGATATCCATGAACTTCAGCCTGGATGGCGCGTGGGGGCAATGGGTCAACCGGTGGACCGCAGAGGAGAACCGGCACAGCACCGCGTTGCGCGACTACCTCGTGGTGACCCGCGCGGTCGACCCCGTCGAGTTGGAGAAGCTGCGGATGGAGCAGATAACCCGCGGCTTCAGCCCCGGCCAGAACCAGCAGGGTGACATGTTCGCGGAAAGTCTGTTCGACTCGGTGATGTACGTCTCCTTCCAGGAACTGGCCACCCGGGTCTCGCACCGCAACACCGGAAAAGCCTGCGACGACGACATCGCCAACCAGTTGCTCGCCCGGGTGTCGGCGGATGAGAACCTGCACATGATCTTCTATCGCGATGTGAGTGCAGCCGGCCTCGACATCGCCCCCAACCAGGCGATGAAGTCGGTGCACAGGATCCTGCGCAACTTCAAGATGCCCGGATACACGGTGCCGGAGTTCCGCCGCAAGGCGGTCGTCATCGCCGTCGGCGGTGTCTACGACCCCCGGATCCACCTCGAGGAGGTGGTGATGCCGGTGCTGAAGAAGTGGCGGATCTTCGAACGCGAGGATTTCACCGGCGAGGCCGAGCGGATGCGTGACGATCTCGCGGTGCTGATCAAGGAACTCGAGGCGGCCTCGGAGAAGTTCGAGGAGTCCAAGCAGCGCTACCTGGACCGGGAGGCGCGCAAGGCCGAGCGCATCACCGCCGCCCGGGTGCTCAGAACCGAAGGGACGCTGACGCTCAGCGGGCACTGACGTCGGGTTCAGCCGAGCGTTCGAGGTATTCCGACAGCAGGCGGCTGACCAGCGATTCGATGTTCGACTCGATCGAGGACGCGAGGGTGGCGGTCACGGTCGCCACCGCCTGCGTGCGGAACCGAACCAGCATGGTGATCAGTTCGGCGACCTCTGCGTCAGCGGGCAGGGCCTCGCCGGGCTTGATCCGGTCCGCGACGTGCTCGAACCCGGCGCGCACCAGCAGGTCGCTGATCTCGTCGACCTTGGGCAGGATCTGCTCGTGCAGGTCGATGAGCTTGTCGATGCTCACCCCGTAGCCGCGGACCTCGTTGAACGCCTCGATGAGTTTGGGTCGGGTGACGGTCGCCCGCTCACCGTCGACACGGATGACGTGCAGTGCCACCAGCCGATCGAAAGCCTGTGCGTCGTCCACGAGTTGGCGCGCCTCGGCCAGCGACATGGTCTGAGACTTCTCGGTGGTCCAGGTGCCGACGATCGCGGTTTCCAGTCCCAGGACATCGCCCAGGTTCTTGCCCTGTTCCCACGCGCTGAGCATCTCCCGGACGTGGGCGATGTTGTAGCCGCGGTCGAGCATCGAGGTGATCAGTCGAAGCCGGGTGAGGTGGGTGTCGTTGAACAGCGCGATCCGCCCGACCCGCAGCGGTGGCGGCAACAGGCCGCGGTCCCGGTACACCCGGATGTTGCGCGTGGTGGTGCCGGCCAGCCGGGCCAGTTCCTCGATGCGGTACTCGCCGGACGTCGTGGTGTCCTGCGGGTGCCGGACGGCGGCGTCGAAGAGCTGCGCGACGGCCGTCTCGACGAAGTCGCGGGACTGGCGTCGCACGCGCTGCGGCGCACGCCGCACGTTATGCAGCACGCTGGCGATCGTGCCGGGTTCGGGCCTGGGGGCGGTCATGCGCCGACGCGGTGGGGCACGGCGTCGTAATGCCGGTACCGGAAGTCACCCATCTGGCGAAGATACTGGGTGGCCGTTCCCGGGAACATGGACCCGTTGTACCCGTCCTTGGTCAGATACCAACTGCGGCATCCGGACATCCACGTCGTCTTGGTCAGGCGGCGCTGGATGTGCTGATTGTGGCGACGCTGGATGTCCCGGCGCACGTCGAGATAGCAAAGGTCGTCGTTCAGGATGGTGGTGATCGCGCGCACCGCGTATTGCAACTGTCCTTCGATGTAGACCAGCAGAGAGTTGTGGCCCGGACCCGAGTTGGGACCCGTCATGAAGAACAGGTTCGGGTATCCATGGACGCTGATGCTCTTGTAGGCCTGCGCCCCGCCGGCCCAGTCCTCGGACAGCGACCGGCCGCCGAGGCCGGTGACCGTGAAAGGGGGCCCGGTGAGATGGACGTTGTAGCCGGTGGCGAACACGATGCAGTCCAGGTGGTGTTCAATGCCGTCGCTGGTTCGGATACCGACCGGGCTCAGCGTCGCGATCGGCCAGTCGATCAACTTGCAGTTGTCGCGTTGCAGCGCCGGGTAGTAGTCGCTGGAGATGAGCATGCGTTTACATCCTGGCGCGAAGTCGGGCGTCAGTTGGCGGCGCAGCCAGGGGTCTTTGACCTGGGCGCGGATGTGGGCCCGGCCCAACCGGGCCACCAGTGCGGTCAGCGGGGTGTTCCACACCAGTGCCGTGGCGCTGGCTTCATGACCCCAGAACAACATCTGGCGGGCAAGTTGTTGGGTGGCAGGGACTTTGGTGAACAGCGCCCGCACTGCGGGCGGTGTGGCGACGTCGAGCCGCGGCAGCACCCAGCCGGGCGTGCGTTGAAAGACCTTGACGTGGCCGGCTTGCTTCACGAGTTCGGGGATGATCTGAACCGCGCTGGCGCCGGTGCCGATGACCCCGACGCGTTTGCCGGTGAAGTCGTAGTCGCAGTCCCACCGGGCGCTGTGGATCTTGTGCCCTTCGTAGCTGTCCAGCCCGCGTATGTCGGGGAAGCTGGCGTCCGACAACGGCCCTGAGGCCAGGACGACGGTGCGTGCCCGAAACCTGTTGCGCTGCTTCGTCGTTGCGGTCCACACGCCGGCGTCCTCGTCGAACGTCAATCCGGTTACGTCTTGACCGAACCGGATACGTTCCCGGATGTCGAACCTGTTCGCCATGTCCTCGAGATGACGGTAGATCTCCGGGGCAGGGGAGTAGGTTCGCGACCACTTGGGGTTTTTGACGAACGAGTACGAGTACAACAACGACGGGACGTCACAGCTGGCGCCCGGATACCGCGTGTCGCGCCAGGTTCCGCCCACCCGGTCGGAACGTTCCAGGACGATCACATCGTCTGGTTTGTTCAGGCCGGCTTCGGCCAGTTTGATGGCCGCGCCGAGTCCGGTGAAGCCCGCGCCGATGATGAGCGCGGAATGGACACCCGTCATGATCAGGCCGCCGGTTCGTGGGTGAGTTCCCGCGACCAGCTCGGCATCGACTTCAGCAGCGGTTTGGGATAGTAGTCCGACAGCCACACCATGGAATTGGCCAGCAGTTGATAGGGGTGTCGCGGATTGACCACCCACGACGCATGCCGCTTGAGCAGCTTGTAGGTGGGCACCCGGGGGGTGCGGGCGCCGCGTTCACCGAGCTGCCTGAAGCGGTTGACCGCATTGAACAAGCGCTCAGGTTCCATTCCCATCTCGGCCATTTCGTTGCGCACCCGACTGAGCAACGGCACGTACATGACCAGTCCGATGATCAATCCCGGTGAGGCGAACCGCCCGACGAGTTCGATGGCCAGCCTACGGGCGGTCGCGTGACCGATCATCTCGAGGACTTCGAAATCGACGGCGATATGCCGTGACTCGTCGTTGTTGATCTTCTCGAACACCTGATGACAGACCGGATCTTGCACCGAGTCCAGCAGGAACTTCAGCAGCGCCCCGTCCAGTGCCACCTCCAGCATCGGGATCACGGTGCCCAGCACCGACAGCGGCATGTCGTCGGCGAAGGCGTCCAGCCACTCGATGGCCAGCCGGATGTTGACGTTCGGCTCCGGGATCTCACCCTCGTCGAGCATGCCCCAGCGCTTCATCAGCGCCAACTCCGCGTTGGCATGGCGCTGCTCCTCGGCGTGGAAGTAGCGGTAGATTTCTGCGATGGTCGGAGTCGGCGCCTTCTTCGCCAGCGCCGCGAAGCCCCGGGCGCCGATGTTCTCGATCCAGCACAGGTCGGCCATGAATGCTTTGAGCTTGGGCCGGAACTCGGGCTGGATGGTTTCGGCCCCCGGCGCGGCCCAGTCGATGTCGGCGAGTGCCCACTGACGATCCTTGATCTTGGCGAGCATGGCTTCCATTTCGATGGCCACTGGACCCTCCTTTCAGTTGGACGGGCGTTCTAGTGACTGGTCACCCGCGATACCAGGCCGGCCGCGCGCGTATATGCGCCCGGCGCAAGGCGTTTGATATTCCAGCCGATCTTGGCCTCCAGCTGGGGCATGCAGTACAGGTCGCCGCGGTCGTGGGCGTCCAGGCAGGTCCGGGCGACCCTTTCCGCCGAGAATCCGGACCAGCGCATCAATGTGTTGGCCAGCTCACTGGACTCCTCGCTGATGCGTCCGGCCGCCAGACCCGACTCGACGATGTTGGTCTTGACGAAGGTGGGGCACAGTACGGTGACTTTGATTCCGGAGCCGGACAATTCGGCCGCCAAGGTCTCAGAAAGCGAAACCACCCCGGCCTTGCTCACGTTGTAGGCGGCCATGCCCGGTGCCGATCCGAATGCCGCCGCCGACGCGACGTTGATGATCCCGCGCGGTGTCGACGACGAACCGGCCTCCCGCATGATGGGGGTGAAGACGTGACAGCCGTAGATGGGACCCCACAGGTTGACACCCAGCGTCCGTACCCAATCCTCAAGCGGGACATCGCCGATGGGTTCGCCGCCGGCTCCCACGCCGGCGTTGTTGATGACCAGCGTCGGTGGTGCGCCGAACCATTGCTGCGCGCGGTCGGCCAGGGCGTGCACGTCGTCGATCAGGGACACGTCGCAGTGCACCGCCACCGCCCTGGCACCGTCGGCGTTGAGCTCGTCGACGGTCCTTTGAGCGGCGGTCTGGTCGATGTCGCTGCAGACCACCTGGCCGCCGCGGCGGCCGAGTTCGGCGGCGAACGCCGCGCCGATTCCGCTACCCGCGCCGGTGACCACCGCGAGAGCGCCGTGACTCGGCGCCTTCCTGCCCAGCAGCCTGTCCAGTGGTCCCAGCATCAAACCGCCTCTGTCGCAGTGTCGTTCCGCAATGATTCGGTGATGAATCGCGTGGCGTGCGCCATGGCCTTTGCCGCATCCGGTGACATGCGGGGGAGTGCCTGGAATACGTGCATCTGGTGAGGCCAGATCTGCAGTTCGCAACTGCCGCCCGCCGCCTGGATATCGGCGGCAAGCTGACGTGCGTCGCCCTGGAGCATCTCGGCCCCGCCGGCCTGGATGAGGGTGGGCGGCAGCGGGGGCCCGGCGCCGACGTTCAGCGCCAGACGGTGGTGGGTAGGGTCCACCCCGGCGTGATACAAGGCAACTATTCTGGCGGCGGCCGCCGCGCGGAGCGCCGGATCGCGACGTTCCAGCTCGCGGGCGGCGCTCAGCCGGAATGTGAGGTCGATCAGCGGGGAGAACAACACCAACGAGGCGGGCGGGCGGGCGGCGACGTCGGGTTGTAGCAGCAGGTCAACCGAGAGGTGGCCGCCCGCCGAATCCCCGGCAATCGCAATGCGTTCCGGGGGTAACCCGGTCGCGTGAGGTAGCCAGTCCCATGCGGCGCGCACGTCGTCGGCGGCGGCCGGGAACCGGTGGCGGGGCGCGAGCCGGTAATCGACGCAGAACACCGGCAACCCGGTCAGCGACGACATCCACGACGTCAGCCTGCGATGGGTCCGGGGTGAACACATGGTGTATCCGCTGCCGTGCACGTAGTAAATCGCGCCGTTCACCCGACCCGTGCCCGTCGAGATGTGCGGTCCGCACACCCATTCGCCGATGACCCGACGGCCGTCCGGCAGAACCGAATTGACCTGTTTCACATGGGTACCGGCGAGCGAAGGTCCGAAAGTGCCCATCAGCCTTGCGATGAGCTGGCGCGTCATCCACATGCCCCAGGTCCGCTCCGGCGGTATCGCCGCCGTGATCGGTCGCACCATCACCGTGCTCACCGCTATCGCAGTGCGCGAACGCAGTGACCCCCGCGCCGGAACGCCGTAAGTCATGCGACTGAGTCAATCGCAAATGGTGACATTCGTCAATGGCAGGTTTGCGGCGGGGATCCGGTGTACCGGAACTACAGCCAGCCGGCGAGCATTACCTCAGCGCCGTCGCTGCCATCGCTCCCGTCGACGCCGTCGGCGCCTGCAGCGCCGGCGCTGCCGTGCGTGCCGATCATGCCGCCGCGCGTGGTGCCGGAACCGCCTTTGCCGCCCGGACCGAAGTCGCCTCCCATTCCGCCTGTGCCTGCGCGTCCGCCGCCGCCACCACCGCCGGCTTCGCCGGCCGCGCCGATCAGCCCGCCAGCCCCGGCGTTGCCGCCACTTCCGCCGTTGCCGCCATCGCCGCCGGCGCCGCCGACTCCCCCGTCACCGCCCCGTCCACCCGAACCTCCGGTGCCAGTTCCGAATAGCCCCGTGCCCAGGCCCGGGCCGCCGTCGCCACCCAGCCCGCCGGAGCCGCCGACGTCGCCGTTACCGCCGATCGCGCCCGCGCCGCCGTGTCCACCGTTGCCGCCGATGCCGACCAGCAGGCCGCCGCGACCTCCCACGCCGCCGGCGCCGCCGTGGCCGCCGGCATGGCCGGCAGTGCCGGCGCCCCCGGTTCCCCCGGCGCCCCCGGTTCCGCCGACGTTAGTTGCCCCCATGCCATAGCCGATGCCGCCGCTGGCGCCCGCCCCGCCCTGACCGCCACCGGCGCCGCCATCGCCGCCGGCCCCGCCGTTTCCGCCGGTCCCACTCTGACCGATCGTGCCTAGGCTCTGTCCGTTACCTCCTTGACCGCCCGCACCGCCGGCGGCGCTCGCGCCGCCGGTACCCCCGGCGCCGCCGGTGCCGCCGTGGGCCGCGGGCCCTGTGCCGCTACCGCCTGCGCCGCCCTGGCCGCCGACAGTTCCGCCGCCGGCGCTCGTGCCGCCATTACCGCCGCGTCCGCCGTCGCCGCCGGTGGCTGTGCCGGCGCTGCTGGTTCCGTTGCCGCCGGCGCTGCCGGTTCCGCCGGCCTGTGTGGGGGAGCTGCCGTCTACCCCTGGCACGCCATGTTGCCCGGTGGGTGTGCCGTCCGGTGCGGGGTCGCTGATCGATGCGGGGGGTCCGACGGGCGCGAGGCCGGTGGGGTTCATCCCATGGACGCCACCGCTGCCGTCGCCGCCAGGTCCACCGGCCCCGCCATTGCCGTACAGCAACCCGGCTGCTCCACCGCCACCGCCGTTCCCGCCGTTCGCGCCAGGCGTGCGGGCGGCGCCGCCGGCTCCGCCGTTGCCGCCGTTGCCGAACAACCAGCCGCCGGCCCCGCCGTTGCCGCCGTTGCTGCCGTCGACTCCTGCTCCGCCGTTGCCTCCGTTACCGCACAGTCCGGCAGCACCGCCGGCGCCGCCGGCGTAACCGCCGATTGCAGCGCCACCGTTGCCGCCATTGCCATACAACAAGCCGCCGGCCTGGCCGGCCTGGCCCGGAGCGCCGTCGGCACCGTTGCCGATCAACGGTCGGTTCAACAGCGCTTCGGTGGGTGCGTTGACCAGGTTGAGAACCGCCTGCAGTGGGTTCGCGCTGAGGCCCTCGGCGCTGGCGTAGGAGTCTGCGGCTGAGCTTAGGGCGCGCGTGAATTCGTCGTGCAACAAGGTCAGTTGAGTGCTCAGGGTCTGATAGGACCGGCCGTGCTCGGCGAACAATTCCGCGATTGCGGTCGAAACCTCGTCCGCCGCTGCGGAAGTCACCGTTGTCGTCCGGGCTGCCATGGCGGCGTTCGCCGAGCTGATCGATGAGCCGATACCCATGAGATCGTCCGCTGCCATTCCCAGCGATTGCGTTGCCGCCACCAAGAACGACATGGCGATACCTCCATCCGGCCACAGCGCGAGTGCTTGAAGGCGACGATAATGACGCAATCGCTCCAAAAATATGGAGCTCAAATGGCACGGGCGGCCGGCACATCTACCGCCTCAAACGTAAATCCAGGGCGGCGACACGCCGGTAGCAGTCGCCCTGAGTGCACGTGGGAAGACCCGCAGCGTCCCCGGCCGCAGCCGAGCCCCACTGAAGGATTAGCGACGCACCGTCCTTGCCGACGACGCGGCTGGAGCGCAGCGCCGTACACATGCACCGCCCTGCGGTGTTGACCTGACATTCGATCGGGATCGGCCTTAAATGTCCTCGTGTCGGCTTCCGAACAGTCGTGAAGACGGACGACGACAAAAGTCAGTGGTGAGTCGTCCACCGCTTTTCGATATGCGTCACGTAACGAAGCTCCACCACGAACCACAGTGCTCCGGCAACCGTGGCCAGCGCGGCGATGACCACGGTAGCCAAAACCCAATCGTGATGCCCATAGGCGGCCACGGCCACAGTGGAAATGAGCGCGGCAACTGCTACGGCCAAGAGAATCAACCCCGGCCACAGTAAATTGTCCTTCAGCGTAAGACCGGCACGCGGTTGCGTCGTCCGAAAACGGTCTGACGGGTCTCGATGCGTGTCTCCCATCATTACCCCAATCTGCGGTCGTCGCGCCGGCTAGTCCTGATGTTACTTGAGGCCGTAAACGCGAGCGAGACGCAATTTCTCCGGTACGTGGCGGCGTGGCAGCCGGCCTTACTCCGAAATGGCTTGGCTGCCCCTGCTCAGATCGACCCGACTTCGTCGCGGACAAACACCGGCCACAAGATCGCTCCGATGGTGGTCACCAGCCACACGACAACGGTGGTGGCGACCCAGGCTTCAACGCCACGCAGATCCAGACCATGTGTGAACACCGCTGACAGCCATAACGCGACCACGGTTAACGCCAGGCCGGTGCCGCCGAGCACTAGCGAGGCGTATCTGTGCGGCAGCTTCAAGATCCACACCGACAGCGTCGCCTGGGCCGCGGAAAACAGCGCTACCGCGAGAATGAACGCCCCTGGGGATAAAGAGACCCCTGGAACCACCGACGCGGCGAGTAGGAGTCCGATCGCCCACGCCGTCATCAATACCAAATCGCGAATCAATCCATGCCTCATTGATTAAGTCTAGGACTCTCACGAAGCGCGGCCCATAGTCGGAGAACAATTGATCGCATGAGCCAAAAATCGTTGACGACCGGGACAAAAAGCTCAGATACTCGGGCCGGCGCTCATGGCGTGGGGTCGTTTTCGTGCTGGTCGAGCCTGGGAGTTTGACATTTTCGGATGCCGCGGGCCTGCGCCGAGTAAATCGGTACGTCGGAGGCAGGCGGTGCTGACCGGTGATCGGCGACGGTGGCGCCAATTTCATGGTCGACTTCCTACGAGGCCGGCGCCCCCGCCGTCCGCTGGATGATCACCGCGGGCCGGTGGCGGGCTGCGCGACGCCTTCCCCCGAGTGCCGCAGCGGCCGGGAACGCACCAGCGTCGGCCACCAGAACCAGGGCCCCAGGATGCGAAGGATGCACGGCACGACGAACGAACGCACGATGAGCGTGTCCAGCAGCAGACCGATGCACACCGTGGAACCCACCTGGCCGATCGTGCGGAGATCGCTGGTCAGCATCGCCAGCATCGTGAAGGCGAACACCAAACCCGCCGATGTCACGACACCACCGGTGCTTCCGAGCGCGCGGATGAGACCGGTGTTGATCCCGGCATGCACTTCCTCTTTGACGCGGGCGATCAACAGCAGGTTGTAGTCCGAACCCACCGCAACCAGGATGATGAAAGTCAGCGGCAATACCAGCCAGTGCAGGTGCAGCCCGATGAGATGCTGCCAGATGAGCACAGAAAGCCCGAATGCGCCGGCGTACGAGAAGGCCACCGTCGCGGGAATGACGAAGGCGGCGAACAGACTTCGCGTGATGAACAGCATGATGAGAAAGATCAGGACGAATGCCGCGATCGCCGCGATGAGCAGATCGGACATCGCGTATTCCCTGATGTCCTTGTCGTTGGACCCCGAGCCGCCGATATAGACCCGCGCGCCGGTCAGCGAGGTCTCTTTCAAAATGGTGGTTATCGCTTCGGGGAACTTCTCCACGTGCTGCACGCCTTCGGGGCCCATCGCGTTCCCCTCGTGAGTGACGATGAACCGGGCGGCCTTGCCGTCCGGCGACATCAGGAGTTGCATCCCGGTCTTGACGTCTTCGTTGTCGAAACCTTCGCGGGGAATGTAGAAGAAGTCATCGCTGCGGGCCGCGTCGAAATCGAGCCCGACGTTGACCAGGTCGTCGAATGTCTGGTCCGTCTGCACGGCCTGCAGATCCGCGGAACCATAGGACTTGATCAACAGCGCGGATAACGCCTCGGTGTCGTCGGCCGTGAGCTTCAACTGGACGATGATCTGCGGCACGATCCTGTCCAGGGCCTCGATGGACGTCTTGGCGGCGGTGATGTCTTCGGCCAACTTGTCGATGTTGTCGAGCGCGTCGAATACCGATCGGAACGCCCAACACAGCGGCACATCGAAACAGTGGCGTTCCCAATAGAAGTAGCTCTTGATCGGCCGGAAGAAATCGTCCAGGTTTGAGATCTGCGAATTCATCTGGTCGGTGATCCTCTGCAGATCCTCGATCGTGAGTGCCGTCTGGTGCAGCTGATCGGACATGTCTTGGAAGAAGCCGATTTCTTTCCGCAAGACCGCAACGGAGTGCATCTGGATCTCGGCCTGCTCATTGGTGTTGGCGTTTTGCTGCCTGTTGAAAGGTAGCTGCTGACCATTCCCGCTGCCCTGTGTGGTGAACAGATAGGGAATCTTGGCTCGTTCCAGAGGCCGTCCCATGGGCCTGGTGATGCTTTGCACCATCGCGACGCCGGGCAGGCGAATGAGACTCCTGGCCACCCGGTCCAGCGAGATGAAGTCGGCCGAGTTTCGCATGTCATGATCCGTCTCGACCATCAGCATCTCGGAGAACAGCTTGCTCTTCGGGAAGTGTCGATCCGCCGCCGCGAAGCCGAGGTTGGCGGGCGCACCGGCTGGCTGGTACTGACGGTCGTCGTAGTTCTGCCGATAGGTCGGCACGAAGATCGCCCCGATCATGACGACAGCGGAACTGGCCACCAGGATCGGCACCGGCCACCGCACTACGCTCGCCCCGATCCGCCGATACAGATGTGCCTTCGCCTTCGATTCCGGATCGAAGAGCCCGAACAGGCTGCCCACGGTCAAGATGGCCGGGCCGAGCGTCATCGCTGCCGCGATGGTGAACAGCATGCTGATGGCGACGGCCGGTCCCATGGTGTGGAAGTAATTGAGTCGGGCGAACGTCAGGCAGTAACACGCGCCCGCGATCGTCAGGCCCGAGCCGACAATGATGGGGGTGACGCCCTTGTATGCGATGTAGTAGGCGTCTTCTCTGCTTTCGCCGGCCCGTCTCGCCTCGTGATATCGGCCGAGCAGAAAGATGCCGTAGTCCGTCCCCGCTCCAAGGGTGAGCGCGATGACGATGTTGACGGCGAATGACGAGAGTTCGATGTAGCCGAGATGTCCGAGAGTTGACACGATCCCTTTTGCCACCAGCATCTCGATCAGAACTCCCGCCAGCGGCACCAGCAGGGTGGAGAAGCGGTGATAGACCAGGAGCAGCATCGTGAGGATCAGGAAAATGGTGACGATCGTGACGTTGTTCAGGCTGGCGTTCGCGATAGTCAAGGTGTCCGACGCCAGGGGAGCCGCACCGCTCACGTAGACCTTGAGCCCGGGCGGTGGTGTGTCCTTCTTGATGATGTCCCGCACGGCGTTGACCGACTCGTTGGCTTGTATTTGGCCGATGTCGCCCGCCAGACGCATCAGCACGTAGGTGCACTTGCCGTCCACGCTCTGCGCTCCCGCCGCAGTGAACGGCTTGCCCCACAGATCCATCACGTATTGCACGTGCTTGGTGTCACGCTTGAGGCGAAGCATCAGATCGTCGTAGTAGCGATGGTCCTGATCGGCCAACAGCCGGTCGGCTTCGAATACGACCATGGTCAAGTTCGTCGAGTTGGACTCGCGGAACTTCTCCCCGATGTGCAGTAGTGCCCGTTGCGAGGGCGCGTAATGCGGAACCATCGGTCCGGCCAGCTCTTCTGCGACTTTCTCTACCTGAGGCATGAAAGTGTTGGTCGTGACCGCGATCAGTGCCCAGCAGACGATGATCGGGATGGCGAGGACGCGGACCATCCTGGGGAAGAATGGTCGTGTCACTCGGGGCTCGTTCAAGGTCTCGTTCGCGCGCTCGCTCATGCGGATTTCACTATGCAGTAGACGTGCGCATCCTGGTGATCATCGGACTGTTCGTTGCGGACAACGCCGTCCACCCGGATACGGCAGCCCACGTGACCACCGTGAACCTGCGCCGAGATGCTGCCGGACACCACAGTGAGCGTCGTCGTCTCGGTATGCGACCACGGCAACGTCGTGACATCGACCCGATGCGGATGCCCGTCGACGTCGGCGTAGACCAGCATGCCCCCGTCCCCGGCGGAGCCGAACAACTCATAGGTGAGCTGTTTGGGATTGAAGTCCGGAGGTGCTTGCGGCCCATTGACGGTGGGGACAGGCGCGGGCTCGGAGAATTGGTGCACCTTCCACATGCACACCAGGCCCGCGCCCACCGCAACGACGGTGACCAGAGGCAACCAGGCCCGCTGCAGCACTTTCCTGCCGACCGAACGAGGACTCATCCGATCACGCTGCCTCGCGGTACTTCTCGAAGGCGCCTCTTCAACCGCACGTGGCTGAGCATGCGAAGGGCCAGGTTGGTCGACGTCAACATGGGGATCAGCCCGAGAAAGGTCCGCTCGGACGGCCTGGCTCCGTGCAGGTGTTCGAGACTGCCGAACACGTAGAAACATCCCAGCATGAAAATCATGCCGGGGATGGAAAGTGCCATCAGTGAACCGCGATCAGCAGCGACCTGCTTGGCGTAGTTCAGCTCCTCGGCCGACATCGGCAGGCGTCTGCGCACCTTGCGCATGACGACCTTGGCGATGCCCACCTGCTCACCGATCGGGGTCGATTGCCGGCGGCTGAGGCGGTTGACGTAGAACGACGCCACAGTCGCCATCACCAGCACCAGCGCGAGGGACACCAGCGTCAACATCCCGAACAGACCCGAAAGCATGCTGGGACCTCCCCTCCGCCGGATGAACTTAGAGAACACTACCGTCTGCTATCGGGACAGCTCAAGGGGTACCCCGGCCGGTCGGTCATCGGGGTCTGCTGCGAGGGGCCAAACCGCACGCACGAGTAATCCGGCCTGCTGTGGATTCGGTTGGTCTTGCCGGGCGGGGCCGCATTCGCCGCCGGGTTGCCGAGTAACGGCCTGCCCCGAAGTGGCGCGACCAGGGATTACGCCGCGGACCGGACCGGACGTCGCCTTTTGCCACCGGGTTGCTGGCGGCAAGGGGTGGGCGGCAGTTAGGGTGAACCCACTTAGGGAAGCCTGTGCTAATTCCATGGAGGGGTGAGAGTGCCGTGGCGAATGTGGAGGTCATCCGTGCCGCCGGGGCGCCCCGCTCGCTGCTGGAGCGGGCGCTGTGCGACATCGTCGCGACCAGCTTGGGGCGCACCGCGGTACACCGCGACGAGGACTTCCTCGCCCATGGCGACGCCGGGTCGGCGGCACGAGTCGCGACGCACGTCGCGGAATTGCTCAATTCACCGAGCCTGACGGTGGCGGACCTGTTCGCCACCCGCACGGTCGAGCGGCTGGCGGGGTTACTGCTGAGCCGGGAAGCCGAGCCGCAACGGCTGGAGCGGGTCGCCGCGGTGTATCGGGAGATTGCCGAGATGGAAAGCGCCGACGTGATCTCGGCGCTCGGTCCGGCGCCCGCGACCGCGCCGCCACCGGTTTTTCAACCCTGGATCAAGACATTCACCGGGAGCGCCAGCGGCGGATCGGTGGTGCTGTTTCCGCACGCCGGCGGCGCCGCCGCGGCCTACCGAGCGCTGGCGAAAGCGTTGTGCGACAACGACCTTCACGCCTACGTGGTGCAGTACCCGCAGCGCGCCGACCGGCGTGCCCATCCGGCGCCGGACAGCATCGAGGCGCTGGCCAGGGAGCTGTTCGAGGCCGGCGACTGGGCGGCGGCGGCGCCGCTGAGTCTGTTCGGCCACTGCATGGGCGCGGTGGTGGCCTTCGAGTTCGCCCGTGTCGCCGAGACCCGCGGCGTGCCCTTGCGAGCGGTGTGGGTGTCCTCAGGCCAAGCCCCGTGCACCGTCGCCGCCTCCGGGCCGCTTCCGACCTCCGGCGCGGACGTACTGGCCGACATGGTGGACCTCGGCGGCACCGATCCGGTGCTGCTCGAAGACGAGGAATTCGCCGAACTGCTGATTACGGCGGTGCAGGCGGACTACCGGGCGCTGAACCTTTATTCCTGTCCGCCCGGCGTGCGGATCCGTGCCGACATCCATGCGATCGGCGGAAACAGCGATCACCGCATCAGCCCGGACATGTTGAACAGCTGGGCAACACACACGTCTGGCCGCTTCACCCTGTCGCAGTTCGACGGTGGTCACTTCTATCTCAACGACCATCTCGACGCGGTCGCGCAAATGGTGAGTGCCCATGTCCGATAACGATCCGGTCGTCGTCGTCGGATTGGCCCTCGAGGCGCCCGGCGGCTGCGACACCGTCGACGCTTTCTGGTCGCTGCTCGCCGAACAGCGTGAGGCGCTCAGCCCGTTTCCCACCGACCGGGGCTGGGCCCTGGGGGACCTGTTCGAGGGGTCGCGCCGGCAGGGCTTCAAGGCCGTCCACAACCTCGGCGGTTTCCTTTCCAGCGCAACGGAATTCGACCCGGAGTTCTTCCGCATCTCGCCACGCGAGGCGGCGGCGATGGATCCGCAGCAACGAGTGGGGTTGCGCGTGGCATGGCGGGCCGTGGAGAACAGTGGCATCAACCCCGACGACCTGGCCGGCCATGATGTCGGCTGCTACGTGGGAGCCTCGGCGCTCGAATACGGTCCGGCGCTTTCGGAGTTCTCACACCACAGCGGTCACCTGATCACCGGAACATCGCTGGCAGTCATCTCCGGGCGCATCAGCTACACCCTGGACCTGGCCGGGCCGGCCCTGACCATCGACACCTCGTGCTCGTCGGCACTCGCCGCGTTCCACACAGCCCTGCACGCCCTCGATGCCGGGGACTGCGACCTGGCGCTGACCGGCGGGGTCGCGGTGATGGGCTCACCCGGATACTTCGTCGAGTTCTCCAAGCAGCACGCGTTATCCGACGACGGCCACTGTCGCCCATACAGCGCGCACGCCAGCGGAACGGTCTGGGCCGAGGGCGCGGCGATGTTCCTGCTGCAGCGCCGCTCCAGGGCCCGCGCCGACGGCCGGCACATCCTCGCACAGGTGCGGGCCAGTTGTCTGAACGCCGACGGACGCAGCAACGGTCTGACGGCGCCCAGTGGCGATGCGCAGCAGCGGCTGTTCCGGCGGGCCATCGCACGGGCCGGCGTAGACGTCGCCGACATCGGGATGATCGAAGGACACGGCACCGGGACCCGGCTGGGTGACCGTACCGAATTGCGGGCGCTGACAGCCGCCTACGTCGGTGCGCCGCCCGGGCGTCAGCCGCTTTTGGGCTCGGTGAAATCCAACATCGGGCATGCCCAGGCCGCGGCCGGCGCACTGGGCCTGGTGAAGGTCATCGCCGCCGCAGAGCACGGCGCGATCCCGCCGACGTTGCACGTCGACGAGCCGAGTCGCGAAATCGATTGGGAACAAAGCGGTCTGCGGCTGGCCGACAAACTCATGCCATGGCCGGCAGTCAACGGACAGCGAACGGCGGCGGTGTCCGCCTTCGGGATGAGCGGCACCAACACGCACCTTATCGTCTCGGTGCCGGACGCCGTCGCCGCATCCGGGTGCGTGGTGGCCTGATGGGCGCCAGGCGACTGCCGGACGGGCGGGTGGCGGTGCTGCTGAGCGCCCACGCGGAGGAACTCGTCGAAGCCGACGCCCGCGCGATCGCTGACTATCTCGACCGCTTTCCCGCCACCACCGTGACTCAGGTTGCCGCGCAGCTGAGCCGGACCCGACGGGTGCGGCGGCACCGGGCGGTGCTGCGGGCAGCCGACCGGCCCGAACTGCTCGACGCGTTGCGCGCGCTTGCCGCCCGACTCGATCATCCGCTCGTGGCCCGGTCGGCGCTGGCTACGCCTGCCCGGCAGGCGTTCGTGTTCCCCGGCCAGGGTTCCCAACGCCCAGGCATGGGTGCGGATTTCGATGAGTTGCCCCCCTACCGGGCGGCGGTCGAGCGCTGTGCCGCGGCACTGCATGCGGCCGGCGCTCCCTCGCCGCTGCGCTATCTGCTCGCTGCGGGAGAGCATGACCAGGCGTTCTCGGGCATGGAGATTCAGGGAGCCCAATTCGCCCATGCCGTCGGGCTGACCGAAGTCTGGCGCTCCTGCGGGGTCTTCCCCGACCTCACTGTCGGGCACAGCCTCGGGGAGGTGGCGGCGGCCTACGTCGCGGGCACCATCTCCCTGCCCGACGCTGCGGCGGTGGTGGCGGCACGCGCCGGGGCGGTGGCCCGATTGCCGGGTCGCTATGCTGCGGCCGCCCTGGGACTCACCGAGCAGGCCGCACGCGACGCGATCGAACGCGCCACCGGCTGGCTGGAGCTGTCCCTGGTCAACTCGGTGTCCACCGTGGTGGTGTCCGGGGACCGCGACGCGGTGCTGACTCTTGTCGACGCGGTCCGCGCCGACGGCACGTTCGCCCGGGAGATCGCGGTGACCTTTCCCGCGCACACCAGCCTGCTCGAGTCGCTGCGCGGTGAATTGCTGGCACGGCTGCCCGACTCGCAATTCGCCGACACTTCAGTGCAATTCATCGGCGGCACCAACGGTGGTCTGGTTGCGGCGGACACCGCTTTCGGGGATTACTGGTATGCCAACCTGCGTCGCACGGTCCGCTTCGATCGTGCCCTCGAATCGGCTATGGGTTGTGGGGCAACATCGTTCATCGAGATGTCGACGCCGCCGGTGCTGCTGTTCGCGATGTCCCAGCACTTCGAGTCCGCCACCGGGGTGACCGACCGCCCGGCCGTGTTGGTCGGGTCCGGGCGCAAGGGCGAACCGTTGCTCGATGCATTGTCGGCGAGTGTTCTCACCGCGGCGGTGGCAGATCCCGGGTACGCCTGGAACGAGCTGATCGACGACGACGCCCTCGGCAGCCCCGGTCTGCGCGGATTTCCGAATGCGCCGATGCGGGCGGTCCCGATGTGGGCGCACCCTGAACCGCTGCCCCGACCGTCCGGGCCGGGCGTGACCATTGCCCACGAGCGGTGGGAAACAATGGTGCCCGCCAGGGGGCCCGGACGCCGGCGCGTCGCCGTGATCGGCCTCGGCGGGGGCATCCTCGACCGGTCGCTGCGCGCAGCGATCGACCTGCACCCCGCCACCGAGCTCACCACGGCCCGCGAGGCGCAGTTGGTGATGGTTGTCGCACCCCCGTTCGACTGCGTCGCGCCGGACCGGGCCCCCGCCGCGCTGGCCGGTCTGATCGATGCCGGTCTGCTGGACTATCCGGCCCAGGTGGGACCGCACTGCCACACGGTGTGCCTGGTGACCGTCGGCGCCGAACAGCTCGACCCGGCGGATCCGGCGCCCGCCGCCTGCCACGCCGGTCTGAGCGCTATGCACCGAAGCATCGGGTTCGAGCACCCCGACCGGGCTTTCAGCCATCTGGACCTGCCGTCCTGGGAGCTGGGACCTGCTGCCGCCGCCGCGGCGCTCGACACGGCGCTGACCGGAGCCACCGAGGCTGCGCTGCGTTACCGGGATAGTGGGTATGTGACCCTGGTTCGCGCCGTCGCCGATATCCCGGCCGGCCGCGAGTGGTCGCTGCATACCGGTGTGCTCGACGAGGTCGTCATCACCGGCGGTGGCGGGATGATCGGCATGTACTACGCCCGGTATCTGGCCGAACGCGGGGCGCGCCGCATCGTGCTGCTGAGCCGTCGCGGCGCAGACCCGGCAGCGTTGGCTACGCTGTCGGCGCGATGTCGAACGGTTATGCTGGCGCCGCCCTGCGACATCACCGACCCTGCCCAACTGGCGGACGTGGCAAGCGAATACGGCGCTGCCGGTGCCTCACTGGTGATCCATGCGGCCGGTGCCGCGAGTTTCGAGGAGGCCGCCACCACGTCGTCGGACGCCCTGACTCGCGCGTGCGCAGCGAAAGTCGTCGGCCTGGCCCGGATCAGCGAGCTGTGGCCGCTGCGTCCCGACGCGCGAATGCTGTTGTGCTCCTCGGTGTCCGGGGTGTGGGGTGGACGCACTCATGTCGCCTACTCCGCCGCCAACCGACTGCTCGACGTGCTGGCCGCGCGCCTTCGCGCCCGCGGCACCCGCTGCACGTCGGTGAAATATGGCTTGTGGCAGAGCGTTTCAGAGAGCAACCGGGGCATCGTCGGCGCGGCCGGAATCGGGCAGATCGAGCGCTCCGGTCTGCGCCCGATGGCTCCGCAGCGGGCGATCGAGGCGAGCCTGTGCGATTACGGGATCGACCCTCTGATCTTCGCCGCCGATCCGGCCCGGTTCCGGATCTTCCTGGGCGGCGCGCAACCGCCGGCCGCCGAGCCGACGGACCAGGGGTACGGGTCGGTCGCGGTGGCCGATACGGTGCGCGGCGAACTGGCGGCGGTGCTCGGAATCCGGCCCGCGGAAGCGGTCAGCCTGCAGGAATCGCTGTTCGACCTGGGCGTGGACTCGCTGTTGGCAGTTGATCTGCGTTCCCGACTCAAACGGGTGCTCGGCCGCACGGTGCCCCTGAGTCTGCTGCTCGACCAGATCACCGGCGACGGCATCGTCGCGATCCTGGAAAGTGCCGACGGGCACCGCACCGCCGCAGAGAAAGCAGAAATCTCGCGTGACTGAAACGCACAGCGGACTGCACGATGCTCGGCTGGAGCTGCTACGCCGCAGGCTCGCCGACCGTGGCTTATCGTCTCCGGTTGCAGCAACCCGCCCGTCGGCCGCAGCTGAGCTATCCGAAGGTCAGGCGCGGATGTGGTTCGTGCAGATGGCCGATCCGACCGGCACGCTGCTCAATGTCTGTGTGTCCTATCGCGTCACCGGCCACGTCGATCTGAACCGGTTGCACGAGGCGCTCGACGCCGTCGCCCGCCGCCATCCGCTCCTGCGCACCACCTATGCCGCCGGCGACGATGGTGTTCCGAGGCCGACGACACACACCGACCTGCGGCCGGCCTGGACCCAGCACGATCTCAACGACCTGCCCGAGCACGCTCAGCGGCTGCGGCTGGAAGTGCTGGCCCAACGCGAATTCGCCTCCCCGTTCGACCTTTCCCGCGACGCCCCGCTGCGGATGACGGTGGTGCGTACCGCCGCCGACGAGCACGTGCTGCTGCTGGTGGTTCACCACATCGCCTGGGACGACGGTTGCTGGCGGATATTCTTCACCGACCTCACCCGGGCCTACTGCGGCACCGGCATCGGGCCGGAGTTGCCCCGATCGGTGCCGGCTGCATCAGACACCACGGCAGTCGATCTCGCCTACTGGCGCGCCGTCATGGCTGATCCGCCGGAGCCCCTGGAACTGCCCGGTCCGGCCGGAACGATGGTGCCGACCAACTGGCGGGCGGCCCGCACCACGCTGCGTTTGCCCGGCGGCACCGTCGCGGGGGTGACGGCGGTCGCCAGGGAAACCGGTTGCACGCCATACATGGTGCTGCTGGCGGCATTCGGCGCGCTGCTGCACCGCTACACCCACAGCAGCGATTTCCTGGTCGCGGCGCCGGTGCTCAATCGCGGCGCCGGAACCGAGGACACCATCGGATACTTCGGCAACACCGTGGCGATGCGGTTGCGCCCGCAGCCCACGATCACGTTCCGCGACCTGCTGGTAGCGACCCGCGAAGTCGCTGCCGGGGCGTTCGCCCACCAGCGGATCGATCTCGATCATGTAGTGCGCGAACTGAACCCGGATCGCCGCCACGGCACCGAGCGCCTGACCCGGGTCAGCTTCGGCTTCCGTGAAGCAGACGGCGGTGGCTTCAACCCGCCGGGCATCGAGTGCCGGCGGCACGAACTGCGCGGCAACGTCACGCAGTTGCCGCTGGGACTGATGGTCGAATTCGACCGCACCGGAGCACTGATCGAGGCGGAATGCCTGCTGGAGATTCTGGAACCGGCGCTGGCGCATCAGCTGCTCGAACACTTCGCCGTACTCCTTGACGCCGCGCTGGCGGCGCCGGACACACAGTTGTCGCGGCTGGCCCTGACGACTGATCTCCAAGCTCGCTGGCTGCACGACATGACGCACGGGGAGAGGTTCGGCAGCCCGGCCAAGACCCTCGTGGATGTGGTGAGCGAACGGACCCGGCGCCAACCCGAAGCGACGGCAATCGTCTACGAGGGTAGGCACCTGAGCTACGAGGAGTTGAATGTTGCCTCGAACCGGTTGGCGCACTGGCTCATCGAGCAGGGCATCGGCAGCGAAGACCGTGTCGCGGTGTTGTTGGACAAGTCGACGGACCTCGTCGTCACAGCCCTGGGGGTGGTCAAGGCCGGTGCCGTCTACGTCCCGGTGGATCCCACCTATCCGCGGGACCGGCTGGACTTCATCCTCGAGGACTGTGACGCGAAACTGGTTGTGCGTGAACCGGTGCGCGACCTCGAGGGCTACTCCGCCGACGACGTCGGTGACCGCGACCGCGTACGCCCGCTGCGGCCGGACAACATCGCCTACCTGATCTACACCTCCGGCACCACCGGTCAGCCCAAGGGTGTCGCGGTGCCCCACCGTCCGGTCACGGAGTACTTCACCTGGTTCAAAGACGAGTACGACGTTGACGACGCCGATAGGTTGCTGCAGGTCGCCTCACCGAGCTTCGATGTGTCCATCGCAGAAATCTTCGGCACCCTGGCGTGCGGCGCGCGGATGGTGATCCCCCGACCCGGCGGCCTGGCCGACATCGGCTATCTCACCACACTGTTGCGCGACGAGGGCATCACTGCCATGCATTTCGTGCCGTCGCTGCTGGGGCTGTTCCTTTCGCTGCCGGGTGTCAGCCAGTGGCGTACCCTGCGCCGGGTACCAATCGGCGGAGAGCCGCTGCCCGGCGAGGTGGCCGACCGCTTCCATGCGACCTTCGATGCGCTGCTGCACAACTTCTACGGTCCGACCGAAACCGTCATCAACGCAAGCCGGTTCAAGGTCGAGGGCCCGCAGGGTACCGGAATCGTGCCCATCGGCCGACCCAAGATCAACACCGCCATGTATCTGCTCGACGACTCGCTGCAACAGGTGCCCGTCGGCGTCATCGGCGAGATCTACATCGGCGGAACGCATGTGGCCTACGGATACCATCGCCGCACCGCACTGACCGCGCAACGCTTCGTCGCCGACCCGTTCAACCCCGGGGCGCGCATGTACCGATCGGGAGACCTGGCCCGCCGCAATGCCAACGGGGACATCGAGTTCGTCGGCCGCGCCGACGAGCAGGTCAAGATCCGCGGATTCCGGATCGAACTGGGTGATGTCGCGGCGGCCATCTCGGTCGATCCCGCCGTGGGGCAGGCCGTCGTGGTCGTCAGCGACCTACCCCGCCTGGGTAAAAGCCTGGTGGGCTACCTCACGCCGGCCCTCGGCGAGGACGGCCCGGCCGTGGTCGACCTGGACCGGATCCGGGCCCGGGTCGCGGCCGCCTTACCCGAGTACATGGTTCCGGCCGCCTACCTCGTGCTGGACGAGATCCCGATCACCACGCACGGCAAGATCGACCGCGCCGCGTTACCGGATCCCGAAGTGGCCGTCGGGGCCGAGTTTCGCGAGTGCCGCACCGACACCGAGCGGCGCGTCGCCACACTGTTCGGGGAACTGCTCGGCCGGGACCGGGTGGGTGCCCACGACTCCTTCTTCGAACTCGGGGGCCACTCCTTGCTGGCCACCAAACTGGTTGCAGCGCTTCGCAATACGTTCTCAGTCGACGTCGGGGTGCGGGAGGTCTTCGAACTGGGGACGGTGGCACGGCTGGCCGCACACCTGGACACGCTGGACCCGGACTCGGCGCGGCCACGGTTGACACCGGCCAACCACCCCGGGCCGGTGCGGCTGTCGTCCGCCCAGCTGCGAACCTGGTTCAGCTACCGCGTCGATGGACCGAACCCCTACACCAACATCCCCTTCGCCGCCGCGCTGCACGGCCCCTGCCGAGCCGATGCGCTGAAGGCGGCGATCACCGACGTCGTGGCGCGACACGAGATCCTGCGTAGCACCTACCGCGAAATCGGTGGAGTGCCGCACCAGGTCGTCAACCCGCCCCGAGAGGTACCGGTGCGAGACGCGCACGGACCCGACCAGGACTGGCTGCACGGACAACTGGACGATGAGCGCACTCAGGTCATCAACCTGGAAACCGACTGGCCGATCCGTGCGGCATTGCTGAGCACACCCGAACAGACCGTGCTCTCGCTGGTGCTGCACCACATCGCGGGCGACCAATGGTCGGCCGGGGTGCTGTTCAGCGATGTGCTGGCCGCGTACCGGGCCCGCAGTACGGGTCGGCAGCCGGCGTGGGTGCCGCTACCCGTGCAGTACACCGACTACGCCGCCTGGCAGGCCAAGCTGCTGGAGGATGGCGGGGAAATTGTTGCCTCTCAACGTGATTACTGGATCCGCCAACTCGACGGGCTGCCCAGCGACACCGGTCTTCGCCCCGACTTCCCGCGCCCGGCGGTGCTCAGCGGCGCCGGCGACGCCGTGGAGTTCCGCATCAGCGGGGCCACCCGGGACAAGCTCGCCGCGCTGACTCGCGAACTGGGCATCACCGAGTTCATGGTGCTGCAGGCCGTGGTGGCGGTGGCCCTGCACAAAGGCGGTGGCGGCACCGACATTCCTATCGGCACCCCGATCTCCGGGCGCAACGAGCCCGATCTGGACCGCCTCATCGGATTCTTCATCAACATCCTGGTGTTGCGTAACGACCTGAGCGGCAACCCCAGCCTGCGCGAGATACTGCAGCGCACCAAGGATGTGGCGCTGACCGCCTACGAACATCAGGATCTGCCCTTCGATCAGGTGGTGGACGCGGTCCGCCCGGCGCGCTCGCTGTCCCGGAATCCGTTGTTCGACGTCGTGGTGCATGTCCGGGACCCGTTGCCCGACAGACAGGTAATCGAGACCGGCCCGAATGGCGACACCACGTTCACCGCGTTGGAGCCGCCGTTCGACGCCGCGCATGCAGACATCTCGGTCAACTTCTTCGCCTGCCGCGACGGCTACCGCGGCCACGTCATATACCGCGCCGAGTTGTACCGGCGCAGCACCGGTCAGCGCTTCGCCGACTGGGTGGTGCGGGTGGCCGAGGCCTTCGCCGACCACCCGGACCGGTCGCTGCGCGACGTCGAGATCGCCGATTCGCAGGAACTGCAACGCATTCTGGACCGGTGCAACGCGGGCGGGGGTACCGGCCGGGTGTATCTCCTGGACGAGTCGCTCAAGCCGGTTCCACCCGGGGTCGTCGGCGATGTGTACCACGGCGGTGGTGTGGCGGTGAACGGCCGGTTGACACGCCCGTCGTCGACCGCCGCGCGGTTCGTGGCCGACCCGTTCGGTGAAGCCGGATCGCGCCTCTACCGTACCGGCGAGCGCGGTGTATGGGATGCCGACGGCCAGCTGGAACTGCTTGATAAAGGCGACGTCGCGCAGCCCGCGCCGGCGCCGGACGCCACGGTCTCCGAGCCGCCCCGCACCGCCACCGAACGTCTGCTGGCAGACGTTCTGACCGCCGTGCTCGACGACGCCGCGAACGTCGGGCGCCACGACGACTTCTTCAACCTCGGCGGCGACAGCATCCTGGCGGTGCGGGTCGCCGCGCAGGTACGCGACGCCGGGATGCCCCTGACGCCGCGGATGATCTTCGAGCATCCCGTGCTGCATGAGCTCGCCGGCGCACTGGACGCCAAGTCGCGAACCGAAACCGGTTCGACGGCAACGTATCACGCACCGATGAGCACCTCGGGGCTGTCCGCCGAGGAACTGGCGGATCTGACCGCGTCCTGGGAGCGGCAGCCGTGACACGAGCCGACGCGGGACCGGCCATCGAGGATGTGATGGCGCTCAGCCCGCTGCAACGTGGACTGTTCTCCATGGCATCGCTGCTCGATGCGGACTCCGGCGCGGTCGACCCCTACGTCATCGCGATGGCGGCCGACGTCACGGGCCCACTGGACGTGTCGTTGCTGCGGGACTGCGCCTCGGCCCTACTAGACCGGCACCCGAACCTACGAGTGAGCTTCGTACACGGCAACCTCAGCCGCCCGGTACAGGTGGTTCCCGCCGCGGTCGAGGTGCCCTGGACGGAGGTGGCCGCACTGCCGGACGAGGTGGCCGCGCTGGAGACTGGGGAACGGCAACGTCCTTTCGACCTCGCCCGCGGCCCGCTGATCCGGTTCCTACTCATTGAGTTGCCGGGCCGCCATTGGCATCTGGTGATCGTCGCGCACCACATCGTGATCGACGGATGGTCGCTGCCGCTGTTGGTCTCCGAACTTCTCGACCTGTACCGCGCCGGTGGGGATTGCGCGGCATTACCGCCTCCGCCGCGGCCGTACCGTGACTACATCGGCTGGCTGGCGGGCCGGGACGAGACCGCCAGTCGCACGCTGTGGGCCGAGCACCTCGCGAACCTGGACGGCCCGACCCTGCTGTCCCCGGCACTGGCCGGCAGCCCGCCGCAGGCCGGGACGCCGCGCCGGACCGAATTGCGGCTGGACCGGGTGGCCACCACCGCGCTGACCAGCGCCGCCCGCGCCCGTGGCGTCACACTCAACACCCTCATGCAAATGGCATGGGCGACAGTCCTTTCGGTACTCACCGATCGGACCGACGTGACGTTCGGTGTCACGGTGGCCGGCCGGCCCAGCGAGCTGGCGGGCGTGGAAGCAATGGTGGGCCTGTTCATCAACACCGTGCCGCTGCGGGTTCGGCTGCATCCGGTACGGACGGTCGGCACGCAATGTCTGGCGTTGCAGCGTGAATTCGCGACGCTGCACGATCACAGCTATCTCGACCATGCCGCGTTGCGCTCGATCGCGGGGGTCGGTGAGATGTTTGACACTCTGCTGGTTTACGAGAACTTCCCGCCCGGGGAGATTGTCGGCGGCACGGAATTCCAGGCTGGTGCGGTGACTTTCCGGCCCGTCGCGCTGGAAAGCCTGTCACACTTCCCCGTGACCGTCGCCACGCACGTCAGCGGCGGCGAACTCGTCGTGCTGGTGGAGGTCCTCGACGGCGCGCTGGGTGCCACGGCGCCCGGCCATCTGGGCGGGCGGCTGCTCGCAGTGGCGCAACGCCTGATCGACCGCTGGGACTCGCCGCTGCGTGGCGTCGACGTCCTGCTGGACGGTGAACGAAGTAACACCGATGCGCCCGGTCCGCCGGGTTCCGGCGCCGGTGTGCATATGAGATTCGCTGAAACGGCTGCGCGGCAACCCGACTCGGTCGCGCTCAGCTGGGCTGACGGCCAGATGACCTACCGCCGGTTGGACGCCCTGGCAGATCGGGTGTCCGTCGCGCTGCGCAGCGCCGGGGTCACCTCCGAGGCGCCGGTGGCGATCGCGCTGACGCGCGGCCCGGAATATGTGATCGCGATGCTGGCCGTCCTCAAGGCCGGCGGCATGATCGTGCCACTGGACCCGGGGATGCCCGACGCGCGGATCGCCGAAATACTATGGCAAACCGGCGATCCGGTCGTCGTCGACGAAGAGTTGTTCACCAGGGCGGCTGCCGCCGAACTTCCCGCCGATTATCAGCCGCAAGCCGTGCCGCCCGAGCAGGCGGCGTACGTCGTCTTCACCTCCGGCACCAGCGGGACACCCAAAGGAGTCATCGGTACCCACCGGGCGCTGTCGGCCTACGCCGAAGACCACATCGTGCGCATGCTGCGGCCGGCCGCCGGGCGGATCGGGCGGCCACTACGGGTGGCGCACGCCTGGTCTTTCACGTTCGATGCCGCCTGGCAGCCGCTGGCGGCGTTACTCGACGGCCACTCGGTACACGTCATCGACGATGAGCGTCGGCGTGACGCCGAAGCGCTCGTCGAGGCCATCGGCCGATTCGGTGTCGACATGATCGACACCACGCCATCGATGTTCACCCAGCTGCACCACGCGGGACTGCTCGACCATGTCCCGCTGGCCGTGCTCGCCCTCGGTGGCGAAGCCGTGGGCGCCGCGTCGTGGCAGCGGATCCGGGAGCAATGCGCGCGCACCGGCATGACGGCATTCAACTGTTACGGGCCCACCGAGACCACCGTGGAAGCCGTGGTGGCCGCCGTCACTGAGCACCCGCACCCGGCCATCGGGTGCCCCACCCGCGGGACCCGCGCCTACGTCATGGACTTCTGGCTGCGCCCGGTGCCAGTCGGCGTCGCCGGCGAGCTTTATCTGGCGGGGGAGCAGCTGACCCGCGGCTACCTCGGGCGCCCGGGTGAAACCGCGGCACGGTTCGTCGCTGCACCCGGCGGAACCGGCAGCCGGATGTACCGGACCGGAGACGTCGTGCGCCGCCTGCCCGACGGCGGTCTGCAGTTCCTGGGCCGCAGCGACAACCAGCTGAAGATCCGGGGATTTCGCGTGGAACCCGGCGAGATCGCCGCAGCGCTCAACCGACACGACCGGGTGCGCGCGACGCACGTCTCAGCACACAGTCATGCCACCGGCCCGCAGCTCACCGCCTACGTGGCGGGCGGCCCAGAGCCGTTGTCGGTAGCGGAGCTGCGCGCCATGCTGTTGCGCGAGCTCCCGCGTTATCTGGTCCCGCACCACATCGTCGTCGTGGACGAGTTGCCATTGACTCCGCACGGCAAGATCGACGAAAGCGCCCTGGCGGCAATCGGTCTGACGTTCGCATCGGCGACCCCACCGGCAACGCCGACGGAGCGGGCGTTGGCCGAGGCGTTCGGTGCGGTGCTCGACACGGCCCACATCGATGTCACGGCAAGCTTGTTGGACCTCGGCCTGGACAGCATCGTGGCCCTATCAGTGGTACAGAACGCCCGGCGGCGCGGCATCGCGCTGCGGGCCCGGATGCTGGTGCAGTGCGACACCATCCGCGAGCTGGCGACCGCCGTCGACACCCACGACCCGCGGCCGGCACCCGGCGACCACGACGACGGGCCGATTCCGGTGCTGCCCAACGTGCACTGGCTCTACGAGTACGGCGATCCGCGCCGGCTGGCACAGACCGAAGTGATCAGGCTGCCCGCTTCGATCACCCGCGAAGCGCTGGAGGCGGTGCTGGACGCCGTCATCGAGGCACACGAGGTGCTGCGCTGCCGGCTCGACCTGGACGCGATGGCACTGCTGCCACAACCGGAGCGCAGCGTGCTGCGTGAGGCGTCGATCAGCGGCGAACTCGTCAGCGAGGTCGCCGAGCACACGCGAAAGTCGTTGGCGTATATGGATCCGCAGGCCGGGCGCTTGCTGTCGGCGGTGTGGCTGCGGGAACCGGCCGGCCCCGGCGTGCTGATCCTGACCGCGCATGTGCTTGCGATGGACCCGGCGTCGTGGCGCATCGTGCTCGGCGAACTCGACGCGGGGTTGCACACACTGTCCGCCGGGCGCCCGCTCGCAGCCCACGGTGAGCACACCACTTACCGGCAGTGGTCACGGCTGCTCCTGAAGCGGGCCCGTTCGCTGAACAGCCTCGATTTCTGGATTGCCGAGCTCGAGGGCGCCGACCCGCCCCTGGGGGCCCGCCGGCTGACGCCGCAACTCGACCGGGCCGGGAATCTTGCAATCAGCGTCTCGGTCTGTGACGCGGATCTGACTGCGCGACTGCTGTCTTCGGCGCAGCCCGTCACAGATCTGCTGGCCACCGCCGCCGCGCGAATGGTGACCGCCTGGCGGCACCGGCGCGGCCAGCAGACGCCGGCGCCGCTGCTCGCCCTCGAGACGCACGGCCGCGCGGACGCGGTCGTCGGCACTACCGTCGACACCGTCGACACCGGTGAGACCGTCGGTCTGCTCAGCGCGATCTACCCGCTGCGCATCCATACCGACGGCGCCACCGATCTGGCACGGATACCGGGCAGCGCCATCGATTACGGCCTGCTGAGGTATCTACGATCCGATACCGCCCAACGGCTGCGCGCACTCCCCGAACCGCAGCTGCTGCTGAACTATCTCGGGAGCATGCACGTCGGCGTCGGTGACCTGACAGTCGACCGCCGCTTGCTCGCCGGACTCGCACACCTGCCCGAGCCCGGCCAGGCGGTGCGACACGAATTGACGGTGGTCGCCGCTCTGCTGGGCTCCGCAGACGGACCCGTGCTCGCCACCCAGTGGCGCGCACTACCCGACATCCTCACCGCAGAGGACATCACGATGCTGCAAACGCTCTGGCAGCAAACATTATTGGAGATGGCGCCATGAATTCGACCCTCGCTGTCCTGGGTGCCGGAGCCAAAGCGGTCGCGGTGGCGGCGAAGGCGTCCGTGCTCCGCGACATGGGCGTGGACGTCCCGGACATCGTCGCCGTCGAACGCCTCGAGATCGGCGCCAACTGGCTCGCGGACGGTGGCTGGACGGACGGGGCGCATCGGCTGGGCACCAGCCCGGAGAAGGATGTGGGCTTTCCCTACCGCTCGGCGCTGATACCCCGCCGCAACGCGGAGCTCGACGAACGGATGACCCGCTACAGCTGGACGGCCTTTCAGATCGCCGTGGGTTCGTTCGCCGACTGGGTCGATCGTGGCAGGCCGGCGCCGACGCACCGCTGCTGGAATCACTATCTGAACTGGGTTGCTCGCCAAGTGGGACTCAAGGTGGTGTGTGGCGAAGTGGTAAAGCTCGCGTTGGCCGGCGCGCGTTGGGAATTGCGCACCCGTGACACTTCGGTGCAGGCAGACGCCTTGATGATCACCGGCCCCGGCCAGGCCGAGAAGTCGCTGCTGCCGGGCAATCCGCGCGTACTGTCCATCGCCCAGTTCTGGGACCGTGCCGCCGCCCACGACCGGATCAACGCCGAGCGGGTCGCGGTGATCGGCGGCGGCGAGACGGCCGCCTCAATGCTCAATGAACTTTGCCGGCACCGGGTTTCGACCATCACCGTCATCTCCCCGCAGGTGACCCTGTTCACCCGGGGGGAAAGTTTCTTCGAGAACTCCCTGTTCTCCGACCCCACCGACTGGACCGCACTGACGCTCAGCGAGCGGCGCGACGCGATGGCACGCACCGACCGCGGGGTGTTCTCGGCCAACGTGCAGGAAGCGCTGCTGGCCGATGACCGCATCCATCACCTGCGCGGCCGGGTCGCCCATGCGGTGGGGCGGCAGAATCAGATCCGGCTGACGCTCAGCACCAACCGGGGCACCGAAAATTTCGAGACGGTCCACGGTTTCGACCTCGTGATCGACGGCTCCGGCGCCGACCCGCTGTGGTTCACCTCGCTGTTCAGCCAGGATGTGCTCGATCTGCTGGAACTGGGGTTGGGCGGCCCGCTGACCGCCGACAGCCTGCAGGAGGCGATCGGCTACCACCTGGCGGTCAACGACGTCACGCCCACACTGTTCCTGCCGACGCTGTCCGGCCTCACCCAGGGCCCCGGGTTCCCCAACCTGAGTTGTCTGGGATTGCTGTCCGACCGCGTGCTGGGTGCCGGCATCTCTTCCTCGCCCCGTTCGAAATCCAGCGACCCCTTCATGAGGAGCAGCGATGAGCACCAACCCCTTTGACGACGACGACGGCCGCTTCTTCGTGCTCGTCAACGACGAGGGCCAGCACAGTCTCTGGCCGGCCTTCGCGCAGATTCCGGCCGGCTGGCACACCGTGTACGGCGAGGCCGGCCGCGCGTCCTGCCTGGACTACGTCGAGCAGAACTGGACCGACATCCGCCCGCAAAGCCTGCGCGACGCAATGGCCGGGAACTGACCGTGGACCTGTCGGCACCCGCCGCCGTGAGCGCGGCGCTGAAGGAAATCCTGCGTGACGATCTTCGGGTCGACGTGCGCGGCGTCACCCGGGACTCCCGGCTGATCGACGACGTGGGCCTGGACTCGGTGGCGTTCGCGGTCGGCATGATCGCGATCGAAGACAAGCTGGGGGTGGCGCTCTCCGACGAGGACCTGCTCAGCTGCGACACCGTCGGCGACCTGGAGGCCGCCATCCTCGCCAAGACCTCGGCGGTCGGATGAGCGAGTTGGCCGCCGCCCTGTCCCGGGCGATGAAGTCATCACCTCACGACCTGGTGGTGCTCGACCAGGTCAGCGGCGACTGGAACCGCTATCCGTGGCCGGAGGTTGCGGCCCGCGCGGAACTGGTCGCCGCCGAGATACTCAGCGCGGACAGCGTCGGTGCGGTCGGCCTGGTCGGTGAGCCGACGGTCGACATGGTCGCCGCGATCCAGGGTGCCTGGCTCGCCGGGACGAGCGTGGCGATTCTGCCGGGCCCGGTGCGTGGTGCCGATCCGAACCAGTGGGCGCGGGCGACGCTGACCCGGTTCCTCGGACTCGGAGTCGCCACGGTGTTCAGTCACGGATCGGTGCTGGACCTGCTGGGCGGTGCCGATCCGCGGCTGCGGGTGCATGACGTCACCGCGGCTGCCCGTCGCAGTGGTTCGACCACCGTGGAGCCGGTCGCGGCCGCCCCGGACACACCGGCTGTGCTGCAGGGCACCGCCGGGTCCACCGGGACGCCGCGCACCGCAATGCTCCCCCCGGCGGCCGTGCTCAGCAATGTCAGCGGCCTGCTGCAGCACGTGCGCATCGACCAGTCGAACGACGCGGGCTGCACCTGGCTGCCGCTCTACCACGACATGGGTCTGGTATTTCTGCTCAGCGGCATGCTTTCCGGCGTCCCGGTGTGGTTGGCGCCCACGGCCGCGTTCGCCGGCTCCCCGTTCCGGTGGCTGAGGTGGCTCGACGAAAGCCGGGCCACCCTGACCGCGGCGCCCAACTTCGCCTACGCCGTGATCGGCAAATACGCGCGCCGGGCTCCCGACGTCGACCTCGGCCGGGTGCGGGTCGCCATCAACGGCGGTGAGCCCGTCGACTGCCTGGCGCTCGAGCGTTTTACCTCGGCGCTGGGGCGATTCGGTTTCGATCCCGGGGCCGCCACCCCTTCTTACGGGCTCGCCGAAGCCACCTGCGCGGTCACCGCACCGCAACCGGGCTCCGGTCTGCGCTACGACGAAATCGCTTCCACCACGGACGAGCCGGGGGTGCGCCGACATGCGGTGCTGGGCGAGGCGATTCCCGGCATGCAGGTCCGGGTCACCCCGGTCGAAGACAACCGCCCCCTGGCCCGGGCGCGCGGCATCGGCGAGATCGAGATCTGCGGCACCTCGATGATGTCGGGATATCTCGGCGAAGCACCGCGTGATCCGGACAGCTGGTTCAAGACAGGCGATCTGGGCTACTTCGCCGACGGTGGACTGGTGGTGTGCGGGCGGGCCAAGGAGGTCATCTCGGTCGCTGGACGCAACATCTTTCCCAGCGAGGTCGAACAGATCGCCGCCGAAGTGCGCGGTGTGCGGGAGGGGGCGGTGGTGGCGATCGAGGCAGACGATTCGGCCCGCCCGGGGCTCATCATCGCCGCCGAGTTCCGCGGTCCGGACGAATCCACTGCCCGCAGTGAGCTGGTGGCGCGGATTGCGTCCAAATGTGGTGTCGTGCCGTCGAATGTCGTGTTGCTGGCACCGGGATCGTTGCCGCGAACCTCTTCCGGCAAGCTGCGCCGACTTGAGGTCAGGCGAAACCTGAGCGGCCGATAACCTCCGAGCGCTAGCCGACTTCCGGCAGGTCGTCGGGGGTTCTGAGCAAGGCGTACAGCGCAACCCGGCGGTGATTCATCGCGTGCTCGCCGAGAAACACGCAGCCGGTGAACTCACACAACCGGCGTGCCGCTGTGTTGTCGTGATCGGGCTCGAAAATGATTCTCCGACAACGCTCTTCACGTTCGAATACACTGGCGGCGATGCGCGGGAACAAGATCGGGCCCAGGCCGCGGTTGAGGATCCGCAGATCGGCGATAGCGGCGTGCAGGCCCACGTCATAGGGGTCGGCCGGATACAGGCCTGCCACCGAATCCTTTGCCGCGCGGTATAACTCGACATAGCCGAGATCCTGGCCGTGCCGGCTGCCGATGAACGGGCGGGAATAGCTGCCGTCCAGCTGGGCATGCAGATAGCGACGCCAGCGCGGCACCGGCCAGGCGTACTCCCACGCCTGAGCCAGATGCGGCCGGTTCATCCATTCCGCGATCATCTCCGCATCGACGTCCGGATCGGCGACACGAAAAGCGTACGGCTCGGCCACGATCGGAGTCGGTGGCGCCGGGACGGCGCGGACCTCGTCGGAAATCACGGTCAGCTCACGCGCAAGGACCGGTTCGGCATCAGTCATGTCGACGTGTGAGCCTACCCAAGACGTGTCGCCGCACGTCGAGCACCGGTAAGTCGGGTGTTTCGTGGCCGACGCATAGCTGGGACACAGGTAGCACAGCGATGTCCAGGTAGCGTGATGTAACGAAACAGGCCGCTACGACGAAACAACCGCACAGGGCACCACGTTTCACGGAGCGTGCCAGTGTGCCGATTCACAACGGAGGAAACCCATGAAATCCATCGTCATCGGTGCTGCGGCTGTCGCCGCGATCGGCGCCGCAGCCGCGGGGGTGACGGCGGTCACCAACCCGGCCGCCTACCAGGTGCAGCCCGTCGTCTTCGGCGCGCCGCTGCCGCAGGACCCGGCGCCGGCCGCGCTGCCCAGCCCCGCCCAGCTGACCGGCATCCTCACCAGCCTCGCCGACCCCAACGTGCCGTTCGCCAACAAGAGCGACCTGGTCGAGGGCGGTATCGGCGGCACCGAGGCGCACATCGCCGACCATCAACTGAAGAAGGCCGCCAAGAACGGCGATCTGCCGCTGGCCTTCAGCGTCGCGAACATCCAGCCGGCCGCGGGCAACTCGGCCACCGCCGATGTGTCGGTCTCCGGTCCCAAGCTGACGCCGCCGGTGACCCAGAACGTCACGTTCGTCAACCAGGGCAGCTGGGTGCTCTCGCGCGGTTCAGCCATGGAGCTGTTGCAGGCCGCCTCGCGCTAGCGGTCCAACGCGCTCAGGATTGTGCTGAGGCGCTGCGGGTCGGCCAGGACGTCGATCGCGGCGATCCGCCCATCGCGGACCACGAATCCCATAACTGCGACCGGCGCGCCCGCGACCAGGATCACCGCTCCGGCGGCTCCGTTGACGGTCACAGGACGCACCTGCCGCTCCGGCCCGGCGTAGCCGTGGGCCAGCCCGGCGACCCGGGCTGCGCCCGCGGTGCGGAACACCGGGGTGCCGGCGCCCAAATCGCCGCGCAACACGACGTCCGGGTGCAGCACGGCCACCAGGCGTTCGAAATCCCCGCTGCGTCCCGCGGCGAAGAACGCGGCGACCGCCTCGTGCTGCGCCACGATGTGGTCGTCGGGATCTGGGTCGGCCTGCTGGATGCGGCGCCGTGCGCGGCTGGCCAGCTTGCGGGTCGCCTCCGGTGATTTCTCGACGATCGCGGCGATCTGGTCGAACGGGACGGCGAATGCGTCGTGCAGGACGAACGCCAACCGCTCATCAGGGGGCAGCGTGTCCAGCACCACGAACAGCGCCAGACCGACCGCGTCGGCCAGCATCGCGCGGTGTTCCGGGTCGACTGGGTCCGCGGCATCGACGAGCGGGTCCGGGAGCCGCGCGAGCTGCTCCTTGTCGGCTCGGGTACGCCGCGCCCGCAGCGCATTGAGGCAGATCCGCGCCACCACGGTGGTGAGCCATGCATCCAGGTTCGCGATGCCGTCAGCCGCGCTGCTGGACAGCCGCAGCCAGGCTTCCTGTACTGCGTCCTCAGCGTTGTCGAGGGAGCCCAGCATCCGGTAGGCGAGCGCGCCGAGGCGGGGCCTGGCGGCGTCGAATCGACCCGCCAGCCGCGCGACCTCAGTCATGGCCGGCATCTGGCAGCGCGCAGACCATGCCCTGCGACAGACCCGAGGACCCGATTCCGAGCGCAAGGTTGAATCGTGCCCGCAAGTTGCCCAGCGTGACGACGTGGGTCAGGGCTACCAACTGCGCGGTGTCGAAGTGCTCGCGCAGCGCATCGAACAATTCATCGCTCACCTCCACCTGGGTACGGGTTATCGCGGTGGCGTAGTCCAGGACGAGTTTCTCGACGTCGGAAAAGCACGCCGAGTTCCGATAGTCCGAGAGCGCCAGCAGCTCGTCGTCGGTGAAACCCAGGCCGCGCGCGATCTGCGAGCCGAGGTCGATGCAGAACTCGCACCGCGCGGTGGCCGCCGACCTGAGTTCGGCCAGCGCCCGCTGACGCGGGCTGAGCATGTCCAGTTTCGCCTCGGCCTGCTCCAGGCGGCCGTAGGCCCGCAGCAGGTGGGGGATGTGGGCATACATCCGCAGCGGTTCGAGCATGGTGGCGGTCTCGCGTCCGGTCATTTGCCGGAAGCGCCGTCTGGTGACGAAAAAGGCGATTCGGGCGCCGATTCCGGCGTCGTGGTCGCTGACTCCGGTGAGCCGTGGTTTCATCGCTGCCTCCCGTGGGTGTCCGTTGCTCCCTCACTAGATCGACACCCCGCCGCGGGCAAACGTGACCGTTAGTTCGGCGCGGCCATGTCCATGTCGTAAACCCGGGCGTGCAGCACGACCCGGTTTCGCAGTGCCGCACGCACCGCGCGGTGCAGGCCGTCCTCGAGGTAGATGATGCCGCGCCATCTCACCGCGTGCGGAAAAAGGTCTCCGTAGAACGTGGAGTCCTCCGACAGCAGGCGATCCAGGGCCAGCACCGTGGTGGTGGTGACCAGTTCGTCGAGTCTTATCTGCTGCGGCGGTATCTGCGACCAGTCCCGGTAAGACAGACCGTGATCGGGGTACGGCTTGCCGTCACGCACGCCTTTGAAAATCATTCGTCGTCGCTTTCAGTCGCTATCGCCTGAGTTGGGCTCGACGTGCCCCTCGACCGGCCGGACCACCCTGGAAAGGCTATCTGTCGAGGCGGCCCATCGGCGAGTAAGCCACAGATCGCTCCGGGTTGGCAGGCCAGATCCTGGTGAGACCGTAAAATGAACGCGGCCGGGTACTCGAAGACGGGGGTGATGGGCTATGGGTAGCGCCGACGAGCGTCGCTTTCAGGTGTTGCACGCCATCGTCGCCGACTTCGTCGCCACCCACGAACCGATCGGGTCCAAGTCACTGGTGGAGCGGCACAACCTGGGGGTGTCCAGCGCGACCATCCGCAACGACATGGCGGTGCTGGAAGCCGAGGGTTACATCGCTCAGCCGCACACCAGCTCCGGGCGGGTTCCCACGGAGAAGGGCTACCGCGAGTTCGTGGACCGCCTCGACGATGTCAAACCGCTGTCGGCGGCGGAGCGACGCGCGATACAGGGGTTCCTGGAGTCCGGGGTCGATCTCGACGACGTGCTGCGTCGCGCGGTACGGCTGCTGGCGCAGTTGACCCGCCAGGTCGCCGTGGTGCAGTACCCGACGCTGTCGACGTCGACCGTCCGGCACCTGGAGGTGATCGCGCTGACCCCGGCCCGGCTGCTGATGGTGGTGATCACCGATTCCGGCCGGGTGGACCAGCGCATCGTCGAACTCGGCGACGTCATCGACGATCACCAGCTCGCCCAACTGCGCGAGATGCTCGGGCAGGCGCTGATCGGCAAGCGATTGAGCGCGGCCTCGGTCGCGGTCGCCGATCTCGCCGGGCGTCTGCACCACGGGGACGGTCTGGGAGACGCCGTCGGGCGCTCTGCGACGGTGTTGCTCGAATCGCTGGTGGAACACACCGAGGAACGCCTGCTGCTGGGCGGCACCGCCAACCTGACCCGCAACGCTGCCGATTTCGGCGGGTCGCTGCGCTCCATCCTGGAAGCCCTGGAGGAGCAGGTCGTGGTGCTGCGGTTGCTGGCGGCCCAACAGGAAGCGGGCAAGGTCACGGTGCGCATCGGCCATGAGACGGAGGCCGAGCAGATGGCCGGCACCTCGATGGTGTCGACCGCCTACGGCACCAGCGACATCGTTTATGGCGGCATGGGTGTGTTGGGGCCCACGCGCATGGACTATCCGGGAACTATGGCCAGTGTTGCCGCGGTTGCTATGTACATCGGCGAAGTTCTGGGTGCTCGATGACCGCGCACCCGCTACAGAATTTGTGGATGGCCGCCTGACGGGCGGCCACAATAAGCCTAGAAAGGCGAATCGTGGCACGCGATTACTACGGGCTACTCGGCGTCAGCAAGGGCGCCAACGACGCGGAGATCAAGCGCGCCTATCGCAAGCTGGCGCGCGAGTTGCATCCCGACGTCAACCCCGATGAAGCGGCGCAGGCGCGTTTCAAGGAGATCAGCGTCGCCTACGAGGTGCTCAGCGATCCGGAGAAGCGGCGCATCGTCGACCTGGGCGGCGATCCGCTGGAAAGTGCGGGCGCCGCCGGGGGCGGTTTCGGCGGTTTCGGCGGTCTGGGCGATGTCTTCGAGGCTTTCTTCGGAGGTGGTTTCAGCGGCGGCGCGGGTTCGCGTGGCCCGATCGGCCGGGTGCGCCCGGGCTCTGACTCGCTGCTGCGGATGCGCCTGGACCTCGAGGAGTGCGCGACCGGGGTGACCAAACAGGTCACCGTCGATACCGCGGTGCTCTGCGACCGATGCCAGGGCAAGGGCACCAACGGCGATTCCGCACCGGTGCCGTGCGACACCTGCGGCGGCCGGGGCGAGGTACAGACCGTCCAGCGTTCGCTGCTGGGTCAGATGCTGACCTCGCGTCCCTGCCCCACCTGCCGCGGTGTCGGCGTGACCATTCCCGACCCCTGCTACCAGTGCATGGGCGACGGCCGGGTGCGGGCCCGCCGGGACATCACGGTGAAGATCCCGGCCGGCGTCGCCGAGGGGATGCGGGTCCGGCTCGCCGCACAGGGCGAAGTGGGACCGGGCGGCGGACCGGCCGGCGACCTGTACGTCGAGGTTCACGAGCAGGCGCACGACATTTTCGCCCGGGAGGGCGACGACCTGCATTGCACGGTGTCGGTGCCGATGATTGACGCCGCCCTGGGGGTGAGCGTCAGCCTGGACGCCATCCTGGACGGTCCGAGCGAGATCGTCATCCCGCCGGGCACCCAGCCGGGGGCGGTGATCACCCTGCGCGGCCGAGGAATGCCGCAATTGCGGTCCAGCACCCGCGGCGACCTGCACGTCCACGTCGAGGTGGTGGTTCCCACCCGGCTTGATCACCACGACACCGAGCTGCTGCGCGAGCTCAAGAACCGCCGCAGCCGTGACGTCGCCGAGGTCCGCTCCTCGCACGGGCACAACGGCGGGTTGTTCAGCCGGTTGCGCGAGACCTTCACCGGCCGCTGATTCTCGGCCGCGCGCATGGTCGCCACGCTGTTCTACGTCGACGTGCTGCCCGACACCGGCGCTCTGGCGATGCTGGACGGCGACGAAGGTTTCCACGCGGCTACCGTGCGGCGGATCCGTCCCGGCGAAGAGCTGGTGCTCGGTGACGGCGCGGGCGAGCTGGCTCGTTGCCGGGTGGAGCATGCCGGACGGGACGGATTGAGCGCCCGCGTGCAGGCTCGCTGGACCGTCGGATCCGGTGAGCCGCCGGTGACCGTGGTACAGGCTTTGCCCAAGTCGGAACGGTCCGAGCTGGCCGTCGAGTTGGCCACCGAGGCCGGTGCCGACGCGATCGTGGCGTGGCAGGCCGCGCGCTGCGTCGCCACCTGGGAGGGCGGCCGCGTCGACAAGGGGCTGCGCCGGTGGCGAGCGGCGGCGCGCTCCGCGGCGCGGCAATCGCGCCGGGCGCACATCCCGTCGGTCGACGGGGTGCTGACCACCAAAGCGTTGATCGCGCGAGTTTGTGCCGAGGTCGGGGCCGGTGGCGCAGTGCTGGCTTTGCACGAGTCGGCGACCGGCCGCATTGCCGATAGTGCTGTGACTCAAGCGAACTCGCTGACGATTGTGGTGGGCCCGGAGGGCGGGATCGCACCGGAGGAGATGGCCGCGCTGATCGCGGCCGGTGCCGTCGCGGTCCGGCTGGGACCGACCGTGCTGCGCACCTCGACGGCGGCCGCGGTCGCGCTGGGCGCCTTGGGTGTTCTGACGTCCCGCTGGGACCGCAGTGCCGACTGTGAATCTGGCGACACGACACGCCGGTGATGCGTCGCCAGATTCACAGCCGCGATCGCAACGCTCGGCCACGCCGTCGCCAACCAGCCGATCGAGCTGCGGCCAGCACCGGCTAGGCGCGCTGGCCGGCGCCGAACACCCCCACATCGCGGCTCTGGCGCAGGTCAGCCAGCGATCGACGGCGACCGCCGATTTCGAACGCGGTCTCGGCATCCTGCTGAGAGGCATTGAAGCACTGGGAAGCGCCAAGGGGACGGCGGTAGACTGAGGCCGTCGTCTTCATCGTGCCCGTTACGCAAGTCCTATACGCCAGAAAGCAGGCAGCAGAAACCACGTGACGCCCCGCGAGACCCGCGCCGCTGATACTGGTGTAGCCAGGCAGACCGACGCTCAAGTTCGCAGTAGCATCGATGTTCCGCCCGACCTCGCGGTGGGCCTGCTCGGTTCGGCCGACGAGAATCTGCGCGCCCTGGAACGCGTCCTGACGGCCAACCTGCATGTGCGCGGGAACACCGTCAGTCTGTCCGGTGAGCCGGCCGATGTCGCGCTCGCCGAACGGGCCGTCTCCGAATTGGTCGCCATCGTCTCCAGGGGCCAGGCGTTGACGCCGGAAGTGGTGCGGCACAGCGTCGCCATGCTGGCCGGGACAGGCAACGAGTCGCCGGCCGAAGTGCTCACGCTGGACATCCTGTCCCGCCGCGGAAAGACCATCCGCCCCAAGACGCTCAATCAGAAGCGCTACGTCGACGCGATCGACGCCCACACCATCGTGTTCGGCATCGGCCCGGCCGGCACCGGCAAGACCTATCTGGCCATGGCCAAGGCGGTGCATGCGCTGCAGACCAAGCAGGTGACACGCATCATCTTGACCCGCCCCGCCGTGGAAGCCGGTGAGCGCCTAGGGTTTCTGCCCGGGACGCTGAGTGAGAAGATCGATCCCTATCTGCGTCCGCTCTATGACGCGCTCTACGACATGATGGATCCCGAGCTGATCCCCAAGCTGATGTCGGCCGGAGTCATCGAGGTGGCGCCGCTGGCATACATGCGGGGTCGCTCGTTGAACGACGCGTTCATCGTGCTCGACGAAGCGCAGAACACCACCGCCGAACAGATGAAGATGTTCCTCACCAGGCTGGGCTTCGGCTCCAAAATGGTGATCACCGGGGACGCCACCCAGGTCGACTTGCCCGGCGGCGCGCAGTCGGGTCTGCGGGCCGCGGTGGACATCCTCGAGGACATCGACGACATCCACATCGCCGAGTTGACCAGCCAGGACGTCGTCCGGCACCGGCTCGTGTCGGAGATCGTCGACGCGTATGCCCGATACGAGGACCCGGGTTCGCGTCTGAACCGGGCGGCTCGGCGGGCGTCCGGCAGCCGCAATCGTCGATGATGAGGGCGTGAGCGTCTCATGAGCATCGAAGTGTCCAACGAGTCGGGCGTCGACGTCTCGGAGGCCGAACTGGTCAGCGTCGCGCGTTTCGTCATCGACCGGATGGACGTCAACCCGGCGGCCGAGCTGTCCATGGTGTTGCTGGACACCGCGGCGATGGCCGACCTGCACATGCGCTGGATGGATCTGCCAGGCCCCACGGACGTGATGAGCTTTCCCATGGACGAGCTCGAGCCGGGCGGTCGGCCCGATGCGCCGGAGCCGGGCCCGGCCATGCTCGGCGATATCGTGCTGTGCCCGGAATTCGCCGCTGAGCAGGCCACCGCGGCCGGCCACAGCCTCGGGCACGAACTGGCGTTGCTGACCATCCACGGCGTGTTGCACCTGCTCGGTTACGACCACGGTGAGCCCGACGAGGAACGAGAGATGTTCGCGCTGCAGGGCCGGTTGCTCGAGGAATGGGTGGCCGAGCAGGTGCAGGCGTATCACGAAGACCGGCAGAACGAGCGGGACCGTCGGCTCCTGGACAAGTCAAGGTACTTCGACCAGCCGTGACAAGCTTTTATCAGCTGCTCGGTGCCATCGTGCTGATCGGTCTGGGCGGGCTCTTCGCCGCGCTCGACGCCGCCGTCAGCACCGTGTCGCTGGCCCGTGTGCAGGAGTTGGTCCGTGACGAGCGGCCCGGCGCGAGATCCCTGGTCAAGGTGATGGCGGACCGGCCCCGCTACATCAACCTGGTGGTGCTGCTGCGCATCGTCTGCGAAATCACCGCGACGGCACTGTTGGTGGTGTATTTCCAGCAGCACCTGAGCGTGGGCTGGGGTTTGTTCTGGGCCGCGGCGATCATGGTGGTCATCAGCTTCGTCGTCATCGGCGTGGGCCCGCGCACCCTCGGTCGTCAGAATGCCTATTCGATTTCTCTGGCGACCGCGCTTCCGCTGCAAGCGATTTCGTGGCTGCTGATGCCGATCAGCCGGGTGCTGGTGTTGTTGGGCAACGCACTGACTCCCGGCCGCGGTTTGCGAAACGGGCCCTTCGCGTCCGAGATCGAGTTGCGCGAAGTCGTCGATCTGGCCCAACAGCGCGGCGTGGTCGCCGCGGACGAGCGCCGGATGATCGAGTCGGTTTTCGAGCTGGGCGACACTCCGGCGCGGGAGGTGATGGTGCCGCGCACCGAAATGGTCTGGATCGAGGGCGACAAGTCGCCGAGTCAGGCGATGGCGCTGGCGGTACGCAGTGGCTATTCCCGGATTCCGGTGATCGGCGAGAACGTCGACGACATTCTCGGCGTGGTGTACCTGAAAGATCTCGTGCGGCAGACGTTCTACTCGACCGAAGGCGAGCGCGGAAGTACGGTGGCGCAGGTGATGCGGCCGGCGGTGTTCGTGCCGGACTCCAAGCCGCTGGATGCGCTGTTGCGGGAGATGCAGCGCGACCGCAACCACATGGCGCTGCTGGTCGACGAGTACGGCGCGATCGCCGGGCTGGTAAGCATCGAGGACGTGCTCGAGGAGATCGTCGGTGAGATCGCCGACGAATACGATCAGGCCGAGACCGCACCCGTGGAAGATCTGGGCGACAAGCAATTTCGAGTCTCGGCGCGGTTGCCGATCGAGGACGTGGGCGAGCTGTACGGGGTCGAGTTCGACGACGACCTCGACGTCGACACGGTGGGTGGGCTACTCGCATTGGAGTTGGGCCGGGTGCCGCTGCCCGGCGCCGAAGTGGTGTCCCACGGGCTGCGCCTGCGGGCTGAAGGCGGCCGCGACCATCGGGGCAGGGTGCGCATCGGCACCGTGCTGCTGAGCCCGGTCGAAACCGAGGAGGACGAGTGACGGCGAGCGTGAACCCACGGCGGAAAATCGCGCCGCAAACCGCCCTGAGTGCACGTTCGGTGGAGGCTGCGACGTGAGCGAGTTCCGTTCGGGCTTCGTGTGTCTGGTGGGTCGGCCGAACACCGGCAAGTCGACCCTGACCAACGCCCTGGTGGGCGCGAAGGTGGCGATCACCTCGATGCGTCCGCAGACCACCCGGCACACCATCCGCGGCATCGTGCACCGGAAGAGTTTTCAGATCATCCTCGTCGACACCCCCGGCCTGCACCGGCCGCGCACCCTGTTGGGCAAACGGCTCAACGACCTGGTCCGCGACACCTACACCGAGGTCGACGTCATCGGACTGTGCATTCCGGCCGACGAGCCGATCGGGCCCGGCGACCGCTGGATCGTCGAGCAGATCCGCTCGATCGCGCCGAAAACCACCCTGATGGTGATCGTGACCAAGATCGACAAGGTCCCCAAGGACAGGGTGGCCGCCCAGCTGGTCGCGGTGAGCGAATTGGCGCCGGGAGCCGCTGAAATCGTGCCGGTGTCAGCGGTTTCGGGTGCACAGATCGACGTGCTGATCGACGTGCTGGCTGCCGCAGTGCCGCCCGGCCCGGCGTACTACCCTGACGGTGAGCTCACCGACGAACCCGAAGAGGTCCTGATGGCGGAGCTGATTCGCGAGGCCGCGCTCGAAGGGGTGCGCGACGAGCTGCCGCACTCGCTGGCGGTGGTGATCGAAGAGGTCAATCCGCGGGAAGGCCGCGACGACCTGATCGATGTGCACGCCGTGCTCTACGTCGAACGGGACAGCCAGAAGGGGATCGTTATCGGTAAGGGCGGCGCCCGGCTGCGTGAGGTGGGTACCGCGGCCCGCAACCAGATCGAGAAGCTGCTCGGCACCAAGATCTACCTGGACCTGCGGGTCAAGGTCGCCAAGAACTGGCAACGCGATCCCAAACAGCTTGGCCGACTGGGATTCTAGCGCCGCGTGCGGTTCACTGCCGAGCGCGGCGACCGGTGAGGCTATCGAAACCATCACGCGTCGTGTCGGATTCGTTTCGGCAGCGAACTTTGTGAGCAGTTTCGCCCCCGGGCCTATCCGCGTCTACGACAAGAGCGGGATCAGTCGCCTTTCACGTACCGCCGCCATCGAGCTCAAAACCGGTCTCACGCGGCGATCCGTTCCACCCGGTCAAATGCCCCGCACCAGGATCGCCAAACGCGATGTGAAGAAACGGGTTTCAGCGTCGAGGCTCGGGCACGCTGTGGACAGGGGGTGTGCTGTCGCCAGTGTTCCACCAAACCTTTGGCTGCTTGGCGGCCCAGCCGCTGAACGCCTCCAGTTCGGCGGCCAGCGAGATCAGCATGCCCTCGCTGTTGGCCGGGCCCATCAGCTGCACCCCGATGGGTAATCCGTCCGAGGTGAATCCCGCCGGCACGTTGATGGCCGGCCAGCCGAGCACGTTCCACGGCCAGGCGTACGGGCAGGCGGCGATGACGGCGCGGTCGGTGGCCACAGTGCTCAACCGGTCGAAGGCGCGCGCCAGCGGCGGGGGCTGCGCGGTGGTCGGTGCCAGTACCACGTCGACGATGTTGAAGATCGATCCCACGCGACGCTGGTCGGCGGCCTCGTGGCGCCGCGCGGCCCGCAATGTCGCCTGCGACAACATGTGGCCGGTGCGCATGTTGGACAGGGTGCGCGGATCCCAGTTGACGTTCTCACCGAGCCGTTCGCCCCAGTCCCACAGGCCCGCCATCGACCTGGCCAGAAAATCCCACGACAGCCGTACGCCGTAGTCCGGGTTGCCCGTCACCACGGTGTGGCCGAGCAGTTCGAGTTGTTCGCCCACCTTTTGTATGGCGGCCAGAATCTCCGGATGCAGCTTGGCCCGGAAGAAGGTGTAGGGAATGCCGGTCGACAATGCGACCTTCAGTGGACCGGGCGCGATGCCGACGTAGTCCGATGCCGACAGGGGGGGCGGCTTGTGCCGATCACCCTCGACGTTGCCGGACGCGGCATCCAGCACCAGCGCCGCGTCGGCGACGGTACGGGCCAGCACGCCGTTGACGGTGAGGCCGTTGAACGACTCCGGCTCGGGCCAGGTGGAGATGCGCCCGCGCTGGGGCTTGATGCCCACCAGGTTCGTCCACGCGGCCGGAATCCGGACGCTGCCCGCGCCGTCGGAGCCGATCGCGGCCGTCACCAGTCCCGCGGCCACCGCTGCTGCGCTGCCTCCCGACGAGCCGCCCGGCGTGTGCCGGCGAGACCAAGGGTTTCGGGTGTGCCCGAAGCCCGGCCCGCTGGTGAACGGCCACTGACCCAGTTCGCACGTGTTGGTCTTCCCGACGATCACCGCGCCGGCGGCTTTGAGGCGCCGCACCACCTCGCTGTCCTGGGCGGCGGGCCGGACATAGCCGTCGGTGCCGTAGGCCGTGGGTACGCCGGCAACATCGACGTCGTCCTTGACCGCGATCGGGATGCCCAACAGCGGCGCTGTGTCGCCGGCGGCACGCCGGCGGTCGGCCGCCGCGGCGTCGGCCAGCGCCGACTCGGTGAGCACCACCCGGAAGGCGTTCAATGTGGACTGGCTCACACCGATGGCGTGCAGCGAACGACGGACCAGCTCGGCGGCCGTGACCTTCCTGCTCGCGAGCTGGTAGAGCAGGTCGGTCAGCGTGGGCAAGCGCTGCTTACCGGAGCCCGAATCGACCCCGGGAGCGAACTCGGAAGCGCCAACCACGGGGTACGAGACTATCGGCGCGGATACCCGTAATGTCGCGGTGGGGTGCAAAACTGTTGTGATGCGGCTATATCGAGACCGGGCTGTTGTGCTGCGCCAGCACAAGCTCGGTGAAGCCGACCGGATCGTCACTTTGCTGACCCGTGATCACGGGCTGGTCCGTGCGGTGGCCAAGGGGGTGCGGCGCACCCGCAGCAAATTCGGCGCCCGGTTGGAGCCGTTCGCGCACATCGACGCGCAGCTGCACCCGGGCCGCAATCTGGACATCGTCACCCAGGTCGTCTCGATCGACGCGTTCGCCACCGACATCGTCAGCGACTACGGCCGTTACACCTGTGGTTGCGCGATGCTGGAAACCGCTGAACGTCTTGCCGGTGAGGAGCGGGCGCCCGCCCCGGCTCTGCACCGGCTCACCGTGAGCGCGCTGCGGGCGGTCGCAGACGGGCGCCGCCCCCGTGAGCTGTTGCTGGACGCCTATCTCCTGCGTGCCATGGCCACCGCCGGATGGGCGCCGGCATTGACCGAATGCGCCCGCTGCGCCACCCCCGGTCCGCATCGCGCGTTCCACGTCGCCGCCGGGGGCAGCGTCTGCGCGCACTGCCGGCCGGCCGGCGCCACCACGCCGCCGCTGGGCGTGGTGGATCTGATGTCCGCATTGCACGACGGCGATTGGGAGGCCGCCGAGCAGTCGCCGCCGGCGCACCGCAGCTATGTCAGCGGACTGGTGGCCGCGCACCTGCAATGGCATCTGGAGCGACAGCTTAAAACACTGCCACTGGTGGAGCGGGTCTACCAGATGGATGCACGGTCTGTGAACCGCGACCAGGCCAGCGCCGGGTTGATCGGGCAGGATAGGTGAGTGTGGCTAAGAAGGCCGAACGACTGAATTCCACGGACTTCCCGCAACTGCCTCCGGCTCCGCCGGACTATCCGACTTTCCCCGACACCTCGACGTGGCCCGTCGTCTTCCCAGAGTTGCCCCCGGCACCCGGCGGAGGGCCGCGGCGGCCACCGCAGCACACCTCGAAAGCGGTCGCCCCCCCGATCCCGGCCGCGCAGATGCCCAACCACGTCGCGATCGTGATGGACGGCAACGGCCGGTGGGCCACCCAGCGCGGGCTGCGCCGCACCGAGGGACACAAGATGGGTGAGGCCGTCGTCATCGACATCGCTTGTGGTGCAGTCGAGATCGGCATCAAATGGCTCAGCCTGTACGCCTTTTCCACGGAGAACTGGAAGCGCTCGCCCGAAGAGGTGAAGTTCCTGATGGGTTTCAACCGCGACGTGGTGCGGCGACGGCGGGAGATCCTGAACGAGATGGGGGTGCGGATCCGCTGGGTTGGCTCGGCGCCGCGGCTGTGGCGCAGCGTCATCAACGAACTGGCGATCGCCGAGGAGGTGACGAAGAACAACGACGTCATCACCATCAACTACTGCGTCAACTACGGGGGACGAACCGAGATCGCCGAGGCCGCCCGGCGGATCGCCGCCGAGGCCGCGTCCGGTCGGCTCAAGCCCGAACGCGTCAACGAGTCGACGATTTCCCGCCACATGCAGCGACCCGATATCCCTGACGTCGACCTGTTTCTGCGGACCTCCGGCGAGCACCGCTCCAGCAACTTCATGCTGTGGCAGGCGGCCTACGCCGAATACGTCTTTCAGGACAAGCTGTGGCCCGACTATGACCGCCGGGACTTGTGGGCGGCCTGCGAGGAGTATGCGTCGCGCAACCGTCGGTTCGGGAGCGCGTGATGGCGTCTTTGCCGGATCGGCTGGCCTCGATACTCGGCGACGTCGTCTCGGTGGAGGCTGAGCCCGACGGCGCGCTCACCGTTCGCCACGCCGGCACATTCGCGTCCCTGCGGGTGGTGACAATCGTCGAGGACCTCGAGCTGATGTCGCTGACGCAGGTACTGGCGTGGGATCTGCCGCTGACCAAGAAGATCCGCGACAAAGTCGCCAGAGAGGCGCGCGAGCTGAATTTCGGCTCGGTGAGCGTGCTGGAGAAGGGCACGAGAGCCGCCAAGACCGGTGACGTGATGTTGCGCTACAACTTTCCCGGCGCCGGCCTGACCGACGACGCTCTGCGCACGCTGATCCTGCTGGTGCTCGATACCGGGGCGCGGATCCGCAGCGAGCTGACCGCTTAACCTGCGCCGAACGTGCGGCTAGCTTCACGCTCGGCGCCCAATGTGCGGCCAGCTTCACGCTCGGCGAAGACTCGACCCAGGGTCAGCGGCAGTCCGCGCAGGTGCCGAAGATCTCGATGGTGTGGCTGACGTCCGAATAACCATGCTTCGCGGCCACCTCGGCGGCCCAAGATTCCACCTCGTGGTCACCGACCTCGATGGTGGAGCCGCAACTGCGGCACACCAGATGATGGTGGTGGTGTTCTGAACACCTGCGGTAGACCGATTCGCCGGTGTCGGTGCGCAACGTGTCGACCAGGCCCGCCGCCGCCATCGACTGCAGGGTGCGGTAGACCGTGGTCAGGCCGATGTTCTCACCGCGTCGGCGCAGTTCGTCGTGCAGCTCCTGCGCCGAGCGGAACTCGTCGAGGGTTTCCAGCAGCGTGGAGATGGCCGCCCGTTGCCGGGTGGAACGAACGCTGGTGTTGGTCATTAGTCGTCCTCAGCGGCATGGGCCACGGCGTCGACCACGATGTGGGCCAGGTGATGGTCTGCGAGCCGGTACAGCACCTCACGTCCGGATCGCTCTCCGGCGACCACCCCGGCGGCCTTCAGGATCTTGAGGTGCTGGCTGACCAGGGGCTGCGGCACCCCGAGCGCATCGACCAATTCGTGCACACAACGCTGCGATTCGCGCAGTTGCAGCACGATGGCGATCCGCACCGGCGCAGCCAGCGCGCGCAGTAACTCACCGGCGGCGTCCAGGATTTCCCTCGGCGGCGGCGTCGGATAGGCAGGGTGCTCCGCAAAATCGTCAGCGATGTGCTCGTGATGACCAGCCAGTTCGTCATCGGCGGTAGGTGTCGTCGGCGATGTCACCGTGGGGAGTCACCTTCTTTGGAAGATCGAGGCTGCGGACCGCTCCGGGCGCGGCGGTCGGCACCTGCCAGCGGCTGCCCTCCACTGTCACATGCATGATGATGCATGTCAAAGACCCCCACGCCGATCGCTACCATGACTGATGATTTGCGGGCAGTAATCATCGCCGCCCGTCTCCGCCAGATCCTCCGAAGGGAGCGCACACCCCCGTGGCGTCCGTCATCGAAACCGTAGTCAACCTGGCCAAACGGCGCGGCTTCGTCTTTCCCTCAGGTGAAATCTACGGCGGCACCAAGTCGGCCTGGGACTACGGCCCGCTCGGTGTGGAGCTCAAGGAGAACATCAAACGACAGTGGTGGCGCTCGGTCGTCACCGGGCGGGACGACGTCGTCGGGCTCGATTCGTCGATCATCCTGCCGCGTGAGGTGTGGGTGGCATCCGGTCACGTCGAGGTTTTCCACGACCCCCTGGTCGAGTGCCTCAACTGCCACAAGCGGCACCGCCAGGACCACATGCAGGAGAACTACGCGGCGAGGAAAGCGAAGGGCGATCCCGCTATTGATCCAGATTCGGTGCCGATGACCGAAATCGTCTGTCCCGACTGTGGAACCAAGGGCGAGTGGACCGAACCACGCGAGTTCAACATGATGCTCAAGACCTACCTCGGCCCGATAGAGACCGAGGAGGGACTGCACTATCTGCGTCCGGAAACGGCGCAGGGCATCTTCGTCAACTTCGCCAACGTGGTGACGACCTCGCGTAAGAAGCCCCCCTTCGGTATCGGCCAGATCGGCAAGAGCTTTCGCAACGAGATAACCCCGGGCAACTTCATCTTCCGTACCCGCGAGTTCGAGCAGATGGAGATGGAGTTCTTCGTCGAACCGTCCACGGCCAAGGAATGGCACCAGTACTGGATCGACACCCGGCGCCAGTGGTACATCGACCTCGGCATCGACCCGGAGAACTTGCGGCTCTACGAGCACCCCAAAGAGAAGTTGTCGCACTACTCCGACCGCACCGTCGACATCGAGTACAAATTCGGTTTCCAGGGCAACCCGTGGGGTGAGCTGGAGGGCGTCGCGAATCGGACCGACTTCGACCTGTCGACTCACAGCAAGCATTCCGGAACCGAACTGTCGTACTACGACCAGGGCACCGACGTCCGTTACACCCCGTACGTCATCGAACCGGCAGCGGGCCTGACCCGCTCGTTCATGGCGTTCCTCGTCGACGCTTACACCGAGGACGAGGCGCCCAACGCCAAGGGCGGGATGGACAAGCGCACCGTCCTGCGGCTGGACCCGAGGCTCGCGCCGGTCAAGGCCGCGGTGCTCCCGTTGTCCCGGCACGCCGACCTGAGCCCGAAGGCGCGCGATCTGGCCGCCGAGCTACGCAGGTCCTGGAACATCGAGTTCGACGACGCCGGCGCCATCGGCCGGCGCTACCGGCGGCAGGACGAGGTCGGCACGCCATACTGCGTGACCGTGGACTTCGACTCGCTCGAGGACAACGCCGTCACCGTGCGCGAGCGCGACGCCATGACGCAGGAGCGGGTCGCTATCGACAAAGTCGCCGACTATTTGGCCGTGCGCCTCAAGGGCGCCTGACGGGTCGTACGACGGCCGCGGCGGCTGCGCGTGTCGCTTGCGGTAACGCGCTGGCGCGCGGTTGAGAATAACCCCCAGAGGAGGGGCTTTCGGCGATGAATTTTCTGGTGTTGCCACCTGAGGTCAATTCGTGGCGGATGTTTTCGGGTGCGGGGCCGGGGCCGTTGCTGGCGGCGGCGGCGGCGTGGTCGGGGTTGGCCGATGAGTTGGGGGCGGCGGCGGATTCGTTTGCGTCGGTGACGTCGGATTTGGTGGATGCTGGCTGGCAGGGTGCGGCGGCGCGGGCGATGGCGGCGGCGGCGGCGCCGTATGCGGGGTGGTTGGGTGCGGCGGCCGCGCGTGCTGCGGGGGCGGCGGGGCAGGCCGGTGCTGTGGTGAGTGCGTTCGAGGCGGCGCGGGCGGCGACGGTGCATCCGGGGGCGGTGGCGGCCAATCGTGATGCGTTGGTGCGGTTGGTGTCCTTGAATGTGTTTGGTCAGAATGCGCCGGCGATCGCTGCCGCTGAGGGTGTGTATGAGGAGATGTGGGCTGCTGATGTAGCGGCGATGGTGGGGTATCACGGGGGGGCGTCGGCGGCGGCGGCTCAGTTGGCGTCCTGGCAGAGCGCCTGGCAAGGTGCGCTGCAGGGTGTGCTGAGCGGCGGCACACGAGCCGCGCCCGCGGCCGTCAGCGACCTGATACTGAACCTGGGACTGGGCAACATAGGCTCGTTCAACCTCGGCAGTGGCAACATCGGCGGCCTGAACCTGGGTAGCGGCAACATCGGCAACCTCAACCTGGGCAGCGGGAACTTCGGCGACTACAACCTGGGTGGCGGAAACATCGGTACCGGCAACCTGGGCAGCGGCAACGCCGGGGATTTCAACCCCGGCAGCGGTAATTTCGGTGCCGGCAATCTGGGCAGCGGCAACATCGGCAGCCTCAATCTGGGCAGCGGCAACTTCGGCACCGTCAACCTCGGCAGCGGCAACAAGGGCGACCTGTCGTTGGGCAGCGGAAACGTCGGCACTTTCAACATCGGCAGCGGGAATTTCGGCGGCAGCAACATCGGCTTCGGAAACCTGGGTTCCGGCAACATCGGGTTCGGGAACAACGGCAACGACAACATCGGTATCGGGCTCACCGGCAACGGCCAGCGCGGCATCGGAGCGCTGAACTCGGGCGCCGGGAACTTCGGCCTGTTCAACTCGGGCAACAACAACATCGGCTTCTTCAACTCCGGCGACGGCAACGTCGGCTTCTTCAACTCCGGCAACGGCAATACCGGTTTTGCCAACTCGGGCAGTTTCAACACCGGCTTCTGGCATTCCGGCGATTCCAACACCGGCATCGGCAGCGCCGGCAGCGGCAACTTGGGGTTCTTCGATGCCGGTAACTCCAACGCGGGCAGCTTCAACGTGGGTACCGAAAGCACCGGTTTCGGCAATTCGGGAGCCGGAAACACCGGGTTCTGGAACTCCGGAAATTCCAACACGGGTTTCTTCAACGCGGGCAGCGTCAACACCGGCCTCTTCAACGCGGGCGACACCAACACCGGCGGCTTCAACGGGGGCAACCTCAACACCGGATTCTTCAGCGCAACTGACCAGCCCGTCGCCAACTCCGGTTTCGGCAACCTGGGAACCGGAAACTCCGGCTGGGGTAATGGCAATCCGAGTGGAAATTCGAACTCTGGTTTCTTCAATTCCGGCAGCGCTAACTCAGGTTTCTCCAACTCCAGTCCGGTGCTGCTCCCGGGCTTCAATTCCGGCTTCGCAAATATCGGCACGAACAATGCGGGGATAGCGAATTCGGGTAATCGCCTGGCCGGTTGGTCCAATACCGGCAACGATAGCTCCGGGATTCTGAACTCGGGTGACGCCAACTCCGGCGGGTTCAATTCCGGAACCGGACTGTCGGGTTTCTTCCGCTGACGCACATGCTGAGAGGCGTTTGACGATGAATTTTCTGGTGTTGCCGCCTGAGGTCAATTCGTGGCGGATGTTTTCGGGTGCGGGGCCGGGGCCGTTGCTGGCGGCGGCGGCGGCGTGGTCGGGGTTGGCCGATGAGTTGGGGGCGGCGGCGGATTCGTTTGCGTCGGTGACGTCGGATTTGGTGGATGCTGGCTGGCAGGGTGCGGCGGCGCGGGCGATGGCGGCGGCGGCGGCGCCGTATGCGGGGTGGTTGGGTGCGGCGGCCGCGCGTGCTGCGGGGGCGGCGGGGCAGGCCGGTGCTGTGGTGAGTGCGTTCGAGGCGGCGCGGGCGGCGACGGTGCATCCGGGGGCGGTGGCGGCCAATCGTGATGCGTTGGTGCGGTTGGTGTCCTTGAATGTGTTTGGTCAGAATGCGCCGGCGATCGCTGCCGCTGAGGGTGTGTATGAGGAGATGTGGGCTGCTGATGTGGCGGCGATGGTGGGGTATCACGGGGGGGCGTCGGCGGCGGCGGCTCAGTTGGCGTTCTGGCAGAGCGGCTGGCCGGCTGCATTGCGCGATCTGCTTGCGCTGCAAGGACTTTCGAGCCTGAAGGATGAGTTCCGGACGACGTCGGCACGCGCCCAAGCCGCAGCCGCGGCCGCGGCCGCCGGCATCGTGCCCGCCCCACTGCAGGGCATCAACCTTGGTCTGGGGAACATCGGTTCGCTGAACGTGGGCAGCGGCAATATCGGTGACACCAACCTGGGCAGCGGCAATATCGGCAGTTCCAATCTCGGCAGCGGCAATATCGGGAACGCAAACCTGGGCAGCGGCAACACCGGCGATACCAACTTCGGTAGTGGCAATACCGGCAACCTGAACCTGGGCAGCGGCAATTTCGGCAGTCAGAACCTGGGTGGTGGGAACATCGGTAGCGCCAACCTGGGACTGGGCAACATCGGCAACACCAACCTCGGCGGCGGCAATATCGGCAGCACCAACGTCGGCTCCGGAAACAACGGCTCGCTCAATGTCGGTAGCGGCAACTTCGGCAGCGGCAACTTCGGCTTCGGAAACACCGGCAGCGGTAACGTCGGTTTCGGTAACACCGGCAACAACAACATCGGGCTCGGACTCACCGGTGACAACCAATTCGGCTTCGGCGCACTCAATTCCGGTAGCGGCAACGTCGGTCTGTTCAATTCCGGTACCGGCAACGTCGGTTTCTTCAACTCCGGCACCGGCAACGTCGGCTTCGGCAACTCCGGCGTCGGCAGCTTCGGGTTCGGTAACTCCGGCGACGTCAACACCGGCTTCTGGAACGCCGGCGACACGAACACCGGCGCCGCCAACGCCGGCGCCGGCAACTTCGGTTTCTTCGATTCCGGGAATTTCAACGGCGGCAGCTTCAACTCCGGCTCGTCGAACACCAGCTTCGGAAACTCCGGGAACGTCAACAGCGGATTTCTCAATGCGGGTGATGTCAACACGGGCTTCGCCAACGGGGGCAATGTCAACACCGGCTTCGGAAACGCCGGCGACACCAATACCGGGGCCTTCAATGCCGGCGGCCTCAACACCGGAATCTTCAGCGCGGCAACCCAGGCCGGACCCAATTCGGGCTTCTTCAACGTCGGCACCGGCAACTCGGGTTTCGGCAATAACGACCCCGCGGGCAGTGGCAACTCCGGCTTGCAGAACTCGGGATTCGGCAACTCGGGCTACGTCAACACCAGCACCACGCTTGCCTTGGGCGGCAACTCGGGCATTCTCACCACCGGATACGGCAACGCGGGTATCTACAACGCGGCGGTCCAGAATGCGGGGTTCTTCATCGCGGGTGTCACGAGTTCCGGAATCCTGGTCTTCGGAACCGGCAGCTCAGGCCTGCTGGTTTCGGGTGACGGTGTCGCGGGAATCCTCAAAGGCTTCGTCTGACGCCGGCAGCGACCATTCTGGAATGCCGTTTTAGTGGCATATTCTCGGATAGCGATGCACCCACATTATTGCAACATTGTTGTCGAATAAGTTGACAATCAACTGGACAGCTGTCCAGTCACGCCGCGGGTGCGGCTTCCCTTATCAAATTCATCAAGACGGATTGGCCAAAACTACAGACTTTCACTGTGATCTGTCTTACGATCCGCCCATGGGCTGTTTCGCAGCGCGAGCGGTCCCATCTGAGTCGGAGCGGCTTGCTGGTTTGGGGTTGTGATGTTTCTGGACTTTGCATGGTTGCCGCCGGAGGTCAACTCCGCGCGGATTCATGGTGGAGTGGGGTCCGGCACGCTGCATGTGGCGGCCGCCGCGTGGGAGGGTCTGGCCGCTGACCTGTCCGCGTCGGCGTCGTCGTTCAACGACGTGATCGTGAGTCTGGCCGGTGGGCCTTGGGCCGGTCCGTCGTCGGCGGCGATGGCGGCCGCCGCCACACCGTATGTGGGGTGGCTGGGAGATGCGGCGGCTCAGGCGCAGCTGGCGGCCGGTCAGGCGCGGGCGGCGGCGTCGGCGTTCGAGTCGGCGTTGACCGCGACGGTGCATCCGGCGGTGGTGACGGCCAATCGGACGTCCCTGCTGACGTTGATCGCGACGAACTTCCTGGGATTGAACACTCCGGCGATTGCGGCCAATGAGTTCGATTATGTGGAGATGTGGGCCCAGGATGTCGCCGCGATGGTGGGTTATCACGGGGGTGCGACGGCGGTCGCGGCCAGCCTGACGCCGTTCGCGCTGCCGCCGGTGGACCTGGTCGGGTTGGCGGCCAACGTCGGGGCCGGGTTCACCGGGTTGGCGACTTCGGCATCGGCAGCGATCAGCCCGGCCGTGCAGGGCACGCTCTCGGCGGTGCCCGCCCTGGTCACCGGGGTGCAGTCGGCGGCGTCCGCCCTACCGCTGCAATCACTTGCTTCAGTGGCCCAGCTTGGGGCGATGCCGGCGAGCATGCTGATCGGCCCGCTCGTGCAAGCAGGGCAATCGGCCACCGCGAGCACGGCCGGACTGGTTGGGGCAACGGAAGCGGGCTTGGCGGACGCGCCTAAGTTCGTCGGCGACCTCGCCCCCGCGGCCAAGGGGCTGGGCGGGGCCGGGCTGGGCGCCGGAATGGCAGGCGATCTCGGCAAGGCGCACCTGGTCGGCGCGATGTCTGTGCCGCCCACCTGGCAGGGTTCGGTGCCCAAAGCAATGGGCAGTTCGGCCATGTCGGGTCTGGGTGCGACGCCCAACCCGGCAGCGCTGGCACAGGCCGCGGGAGGCTCCGGCATGGGCATGATGCCGATGCCGATGGGTATGGGCGGCGGCGCAGGAGCAGGTATGCCCGGCGGCATGATGGGGCGTGGCGGAGCAAGCCCGCATGTAGTGCAGAACCGGCCCAGTGTCGTCCCGCGGACCGGCGTCGGATAAGACCAGCGACCATCGAATTCTGACTTTTTATTTCTGAGGAAAGGACATCAAATTGGCTACTCGTTTCATGACCGATCCGCACGCGATGCGGGACATGGCCGGACGTTTTGAGGTGCACGCCCAGACGGTTGAGGACGAGGCGCGTCGCATGTGGGCGTCCTCGCAGAACATCGCCGGCGCCGGCTGGAGCGGTCTTGCTCAGGCGACCTCGCTGGACACCATGGGCCAGATGAATCAGGCCTTCCGCAACATCGTGAACATGCTGCACGGTGTGCGCGACGGGCTGATCCGCGACGCCAATAACTACGAGCAGCAAGAGCAGGCGTCCCAGCAGATCCTGAGCAGTTAGAGAGGTCCCGGACGATGACGATCAATTACCAGTTCGGGGATGTCGACGCGCATGGTGCGCTGATCCGCGCACAGGCCGCCAGCCTGGAGGCCGAGCACCAGTCCATCGTTCGCGATGTGCTTGCGGCGGGCGACTTTTGGGGCGGCGCCGGTTCGGTTGCGTGCCAGGAGTTCATCGCCCAGTTGGGCCGTAACTTCCAGGTGATCTACGAGCAGGCCAACGCTCACGGCCAGAAGGTCCAGAGCGCCGGCAGCAACATGGCTCAGACCGACAGCGCCGTCGGGTCCAGCTGGGCGTGACCCTCGACCGGGCTGAGGAACCCGGCGATGACAGATGAATGACACACAGTGGCAGGTCTCAGACACCGAAGCACAGCGCAGTGCCTCATTGGTGTCACGAGCCGGTCACAAAACCGAATACACTGAACAAGTAACTAAGTCGATTTCGCGTGCGAATACCTGAATGCAGCCAGTTTGGCCAAAGCCCAGACTGCTGCGGAGGATTGTTTTACGATCCGATATAGGCGGGCCCGCAGGTCGGGTAGACGAATGTTGGTGCCGTGGACGCGGCTGGTTGAGTTGGGGATGCGATGTTTCTGGACTTTGCGTGGTTACCGCCGGAGGTCAACTCGGCGCGGATTCATGGTGGAGTGGGATCAGGTCCGCTGCATGTGGCGGCCGCGGCCTGGGAGAGCCTGGCCGCTGATCTGTCCGCGTCGGCGTCGTCGTTCAACGGCGTGATCGTGAGCCTGGCCAGTGGGCCATGGGCCGGTCCGTCGTCGGCGGCGATGGCGGCCGCCGCCACACCATATGTGGGGTGGCTGGGAGATGCGGCGGCGCAGGCGCAGCTGGCGGCCGGTCAGGCGCGGGCGGCGGCCTCGGCGTTCGAGGCGGCGATGAGCGCGATAGTGCATCCGGCGGCGGTGACGGCCAACCGGGTGTCGTTGATGACGTTGATCGCGACGAACTTCCTGGGGTTCAATACTCCGGCGATCGCGGCGACCGAGTTCGACTACATGGAGATGTGGGCGCAGGACGTGGCCGCGATGGTCGGTTATCACGGTGGCGCGACGGCGGTCGCGGCCAGCCTGACGCCGTTCGCGCTGCCGCCGGTGGACCTGGCGGGGTTGGCGGCCAACGTCACTGGCCTGGCGACGACGGCCTCGGCGGCGATTAGCCCGGCGTTACAAGGCGTGGTGTCGGCGGCTCCCGGAATCGTGGCCGGCGCGCAGTCGGCTGCGGCGGCTTTGCCGATTCAGTCGATCGCATCGTTGGCCCAGCTCGGGGCGATGCCCGCCAGCATGCTGATCGGCCCGCTGATGCAGGCCGGCACCTCAGCGACCAGCACGGCCGGACTGGCCGGCGCATCGACGGCCGCGGGGCTGGTGGACGCGCCGAAGTTCGTCGGAGACGTCAATCCGATGAAGGGCCTCGGCGGCGGTGCAGGACTGGGCGGCGGGATGTCCGCAGGGCTGGGCAATGCCCGCTTGGTGGGTGCGATGTCGGTGCCGCCTACCTGGCAGGGTTCGGTGCCCAAGGGAATGGCCAGCACGGCGATGTCGGGTCTGGGCGTCAACGCCGCCGAGATGGCGCAAGCGGCGGGAGCCGCCGGTGCGGGTGCCGGTGGCGGCATGCCGATGATGCCGATGCCCATGGGCGGCGGCGGCGCTGGAGCGGGTATGCCCGGCGGCATGATGGGCCGTGGCGGTGCGAGCCCCCACGTGGTGCAGAACCGGCCCAGCGTGATCCCGCGGACCGGCGTCGGATAGGCCGCTTGATCTCAGGCGCGGGTGACGTACGGGGGTTGCGTTGCCCGCGTCTTTTTCGTGCCTGTCTCTATTGAGTTGGGTTGTGCTGCACTGTGATCGGCCGTTCGGTTAGGCGTGGCCGAATCCCCGCGTCAGCAGAAAGACGCCGAGCAACCCGAGCACGAACGCGAATACCTGCTTCCGGCGGGCCTTTGCCCACCGGTTCACCGCGGCCATCACGCGATCGGTCTGTGCCGGTGCCGCCAGCTGACTGACGAGGGGAAGTTCGACGAAGGTCAGTGCGACCAGGGTGTACACACCCGCTGCGCAGACCTGGGCGCCGATAGCGGCTCCGGAAGCCAGGATGGCGGTCAGTGCGGCCAGGAACCGGAAGTCCACCAGCATTCCCACGCCCAGAGCGAACGCCACCCCGATCGGCCTGGCCTGCAAGGCATTCTGGGCGCGGGCGGACCATGTCGAAAGGGTCGCCGCCGACGACCGGTGGGTGCTGTGACCGTCGGGCAGGCCCGTTCGCGAGGGCCCAGACGGTGGAAACCCGATCGCTGTCCCCGCGATGAGCAGAGCGAACACGCCCATCCCGATCTGGAGATGGCCGGCGGTCGGGGTGGCGGCCGCCAGTTGCACCCGGTGCATCGTGGTGAGGGCGACGTCGCGCAGGCCGAACAACACACCGGCGGCGAGGACGATGCTTATCGCAACGCCGCCCAGCCAGAAGGCGAGCAGGGCTCTGGAAGCCCGTGGGCGAGATGACAACGCAACGCTAACACCGACCCGTATCGGGTCCACAGTCGCCACAAGAGCTAACACCAGCACCGTGAGCCACATGGCATCGGAGGCTACAACGTGGTCGAGGACCGCGGAAGACGTGCGCGACCGTCTATTTTGCGGCCGGCTGAGCAAAACGTGCGACGCCAATCTTTTCTGGCGCCGGAATAAGAACGTCGCCGCCGCCGACAGTATCGGCAACCGGCCGCGCGGGGCGCTGACCTCGCAGGATCCTGCGGCCATGATCGTTGTGGCGGTGACCGAAATGGCTTTCTGAGGGATCGATCAGGAATGCGGGAATATCTAAATTTTTTCGCCGCCACCATTTATGCGCCGTTTTTCCGCCGACGGCTGGGCCCGCCGGCGGGCACGACCCGGTTGCCGTCCGGCGCGTGGTGCGCCGGGCGGCCTGCGACAACGGTCTCAGGATCCGCGCATTCGCATGACGACCGGAACACATTTCCGAATGTGATTCCAGAACCGGAACCGGTGTTGCCGGCAATTCCGTGCCGTCTGCCGATCGCCATTTATGCGGATTCGAGAAACTCCGGGACCCGTGGACTCTCGAGCATTCCATCGGCAAAGGCGCGCTGCCGATATTTCGACCCGGCGAACCGATTCAGCACGACACGCCGGTCGACGTGCCCGGGCTGATTGCCCGCGCATCTATACCGTGATCAGCAAACGGCGCGAGTAGCCTCCTGGAGGGCGTGTGGGGACCGAACACCCGGTCGACGGAATGACCCGTCGGCAGTTCTTGGCGAAGGCCGCCGCCGCCACCACCGCGGGTGCGTTCCTGGACCTGGCGGGTCCCATTATCGAAAAAGCCTATGGTGCGGGTCCGTGCAGCGGCCATCTCACCGACATCGAGCACATCGTGTTGTTGATGCAGGAAAACCGGTCGTTCGACCACTATTTCGGCACCATGTCCGGCGTCGCGGGCTTCCAGGACCCCAGTGCGCTGCCCGGCGTTTTTCAGCAGAAGGGCTGGAACCCGGCCACCCAGGCAAACGACCCGGCCGGGGTCACGATGCCGTTCCGCTTCGACACCACCCGGGGCCCGCTGGTGGCGGGAGAATGCGTCAACGACCCGGACCACAGCTGGATATCTCAGCATCAGTCGTGGAACAACGGCGCCATGAACGGCTGGTTGCCGGCCCAGGCCGCGTTCAGCGCGGTACAGGGCAACGTGCCGGTGACCATGGGTTACTACACGCGAAACGACCTCCCGATTCATTACCTGCTCGCCGACACGTTCACCGTCTGCGACAACTACCACGCCTCGTTGCTGGGCGGTACCACTCCGAACCGGCTGTACTGGATGAGCGCGTGGATCGACCCGGCAGGTACGCAGGGCGGGCCGGTGATCCTGGAACCGAACATCCAACCGCTGCAGCATTACAGCTGGCCCATCATGCCGGACAACCTGGAAGCCGCAGGCGTGAGTTGGAAGGTCTACCAGAACAAGCTGCTCGGTCCGCTGAACAACACCGTCATCGGCTACAACGGCTTGGTCAACGATTTCAGGCAGGCAGCCGATCCCCGTTCTAATCTGGCCCGCTACGGCGTAGCCCCCACCTACCCCCTGGACTTCGCCTCCGACGTCAGGAACAACAGGCTGCCCAAGGTGTCGTGGCTGTTGCCGGGCTTTCTGCTCTCGGAACACCCGGCCTTCCCGGTCTCGATCGGTGCCGTCGGAATCGTCGACGCGCTGCGGATACTGCTGTCCAACCCGGCCCTCTGGGAAAAGACCGCGCTGATCGTGAACTACGACGAAAACGGCGGCTTCTTCGACCACGTCGTCCCTCCGACGCCTCCGCCAGGCACCCCGGGCGAGTTCCTCACGGTGGCCGATATCAATTCGGTGCCCGGTTCGGGCGGAATTCGTGGACCGATCGGACTGGGGTTCCGGGTCCCGTGCATCGTGATTTCGCCCTACAGCCGCGGGCCGTTGATGAACCACGACACCTTCGACCACACCTCCACGCTGAAGTTGATCAGCACCCGCTTCAATGTGCCCGTCCCGAATCTCTCGGCATGGCGAAACGCGACGGTCGGCGACATGACCTCGACCTTCAATTTCGCCCAGCCGCCCAACCCGTCGAAGCCGAACCTGGATCACCCGCGCCTGCAGGCTTTGCCCAAACTGCCCCAGTGCGTGCCGAACGCGATATTGGGCACGACGACCAAGACGTCCATTCCCTACCGGGTGCCGTTCCCGCAAATGATGCCCACTCAGGAAACCCAGCCGGCGCGGGGTATTCCCAGCGGTCCCTGCTGACCCGGCGACAATCGCCGAACGCCAGGGGATCGGTGGCGATCGCGCGTGGTGCCCGGTCTGAGTGCGCGGGCGAGGTGACCGCGCGAACCGTGGGGAGCCACCGAAACTCCTTCGGCTCAGCCCGATGTCAGGGACGGCAGCTGTCCGCTGGCTGCCACGGCGGAGCCCACGGCAACCGCGTTGCGCCGCACGACATGGCGGTCGGCCCGGGGTGGGAGGTGCAGACGGGACGAATACGGCGTTTGAGCGACACGAAATCCGGCATTTGGCTGAAATTCGTCGCGGGATTGTCTTACGATGCTCGTGCTCGGGTGCATACCATGGAGCATGAAGTTGTGATTCGGCACTGAAAGGGGACAGGCGTGCTTTTGCCTCTTGGTCCACCCTTGCCGCCCGATTCTGTGGCGGCAAAACGGGGCGAGTCAGGCATGCTCGGCGGACTATCCGTTCCGCTCAGCTGGGGTACTGCTGTCCCACCGGACGACTACGACCACTGGTCGAAGGAGTCTGAATCAGGTGTCGAAGAGGTCGTCGTGGTGCCAGGTGCGGTCGATCCGGAACCGATCGAACAGGGCAACGACGAGTGGGATGAGTGGGCGGAGTGGAAACAGTGGGAAGCGGAGAACGCTGAACCTCGTTTCGAGATGCCACGCGGTAACAGCGTGGTCCCGCATTCGCCGGCAGCCGGATGAGAGAAAGGGACAGACTGTCGATGTCTACGGGTGATTAACGGTTCCGGACAGTCCGGACCCGGTGATCACATCAATCAAAACTGGTTGAGATTTCCAAGCAATCCACGAACCCAAAGGAGATAGCCAAGATGGCAACACGCTTTATGACTGACCCGCACGCGATGCGGGCCATGGCGGGCCGCTTTGAGACCCACGCCCAGACCGTCGAGGACGAGGCCCGTCGCATGTGGGCGTCCTCGCAGAACATCGCCGGCGCCGGCTGGAGCGGTCTCGCTCAGGCGACCTCGCTGGACACGATGGGCCAGATGAACCAGGCCTTCCGCAACATTGTGAACATGCTGCACGGAGTGCGTGACGGACTGATCCGCGACGCCAACAACTACGAGCAGCAAGAGCAGGCTTCGCAGCAGATCCTCAGCAGCTAGCCCGATGGCGGCGAAAGCCGCTGCAGCTTAAAAACTTTCACAAACTAAGGAGACCAGTTCAATGACCATTAACTACCAGTTCGGTGACGTCGACGCGCACGGCGCGTTGATCCGCGCGCAGGCCGCCAACCTGGAGGCCGAGCACCAGGCCATCGTTCGCGATGTGCTGGCTGCCGGTGACTTCTGGGGCGGCGCCGGTTCGGTGGCTTGCCAGGAGTTCATCGCCCAGTTGGGCCGCAACTTCCAGGTGATCTACGAGCAGGCCAACGCTCACGGCCAGAAGGTCCAGAGCGCCGGCAGCAACATGGCGCAGACCGACAGCGCCGTCGGGTCCAGCTGGGCCTGAGAGAAGTTCTCGGTTCGCGGCGGCGCACCGGCTTCAGCCCGGTGCGCCCGTCGTGAATCACCTGAACTGACAAGCTGCGCACGCCCGCCACCGGTGGGCGTGCGCAGTTTTTTGTGGGACGGGTTCGGCTCAGAACCGCCCGCCGCCACCCATGAAGCCACCGCCGGACGACCCACCCGACGACGATCCGCCGAACGACGTCGGGCTCCACCCTCCGAATCCGCCGCGCAGACCTCCGCTGAGCAGGTCGCCGATAATGATGCCGCCCAGCATCGCGCCGGTGTCGCCTCCGCTGCGACGGGCGTAGGCGCGCTGGGCCGCCTGCACGTCGGCATTGGCCAGCGACTGCGCTTGAGCGGCCAGAGTGGAAGCGCCGTTGGCATACGCGATTGCTTCGGGCAGATTGGACGACTTGCGGGCGTGTGCGGCTTGTAGTTGACGCCGTGCCTCGGCCAGGCGGGTCCGGGCTTCGGGCCCTATGCTGCCGCGCCGGGTGTCGATGTACTCCGACACCGCGTTCACTCGCGCTTCCGCCGTGAAGAGCGCCTGGTCGAGAGACCGGGTGAGCCGTTCGGCGTTAGCCTGCTCCTGCGCCACCGTCGTCAGCATCCGGTTGAGCTCCGCGTCGGCCTTGGTCAGTCGGGCGAACGCGGCCAACGGGTCGGCGGTGCCTTTGGCGCTGCCGGAGTCGTCCAGCGCCCGTGCCGCCGCGTCGCGCGCGGCGATCAACTCGCCGGTGTGCGCCGACCTGTTGCCCTGGGTCTTCTGCAACTCCTCATTGGCACGCTTGATGGCCATTTGGACGTCGGCCAGCACCGACGGCAGATTTGCCACCGCGTGCCGAATATCATCGGCTGCACTGTCCACCGCGTCCAGCAGGGAGCGTGCCTGCCCGAGAGCGGATTCGGCGGCACGCACCGCGTCCACCAAGCGGCTCTGCTGTCCGCTGACGGCCTGCCCGGCCAGCTCGCGCGCCACGCCTATGTTGCGGTCGGCGAATTCCAGGCGCTCCTTGGCGGTGCTGACGTTGCTGGAAACCGAATGGAGAGCGGCAGCGCCGAATTCGGTGTGCAACTCGGTCAAGTGCTGTTCCGCCGGGTCGATGCGGGTGGTGAGTTCGACGTACTGCCGGGTCAGCGCGTCGAGCCGGTTCGGGGCGTTGATCACCAGGTCACGCAGCTGCTCGAACGCATCTGTCTGCGACTCCAGTTCGCGGTCGGCGTCGGCTGCCGACACGATTACCCGGGTGAGCATCTCACGACGCTGCGCGGGCGTCTCGGGTGCGCTGTCGTCGAGCTGTTGACGCACCGTGAATGCTTGCGACAGAGCGGCTTTGGCATTGTTTACCGCCTGGATGAAGGGTGCGGTGCGCTGTTCGCCGAACTCCTCGATCGCCAGCGCGAGTTCGTTGGAGCTGGTGCGCACCGCATTGTCGACCTCCACGACCTTCGACCGGGACAAGTCGTCGAGGATGTCCAACGGAATCTCTGCCAGTGCCGCCGCATCGGTGGGATCCACCCGCCGGGCCGCCGCAACCGCGTCGGCGCGGCGCCGGCGCGCCCGACGGCGCATGACGAACAACAGAATCAGCACCGCAAGGACGATGATGCCGAGTGCGCCCAGCAGCAGATAACGACCCGTCGAACTCGGCGATTCGTCGAGGCCGTTGGCCGCGGCGATCGCCGCAGCACTCCACTGGGCATTGCGCAGCGCGGGCTCGATCTGGTTGTGCCGCAGGTTGTCGACTTGACTCGGGGTGACCCCCTGCATTCCATTCGGCACCAGGAACGAGTACGCCCGGCCGGTCGTGGACACCGCCAGCAGCGCGTCGTAATTGCCCAGATCGCTGGTCCGGAAGGTGCGTTGGCCCCAGTTCTCAGCGCTCTGGCCGGAGAAGTTGTCGACATAGACCACCCAGAGACGGATGTGCCGGTCGGCGTAGAGCCGGTCGACCGCGGCAATGACGGCGGCACGATCGGAATCGCTCAGCACGCCGGCATTGTCGGTGACGTAACCGGCCAACCGGAAGGGTGGCTGGGCAGTGGCGGGGGGCGCCAGCAGCAGCCCCCCGCCGAGCCCCACGGTCACCATGGTCAGGAACACGCCGATCAGGCGAGCAATGCGCATACCGCTCATTAAACTGCGGCAGCCATCGACTCAGCGACGGCGGTGCCCGGTGTACGGATTAAGCCGGACCGCCGCCGCTGGCCCCCAGGGTGCGCTGCATGTCTGCCTTCATGGCGACCAACTGCGCGTTCCAGTAACCCCAGGCGTGCTGGCCGCTGCCGTCGATGTTGAACGTGGCGTTGTGGCCGCCGGCGGCGTTGTACGCGTTCTTGAAGTCGACGTTGCTCTGCAACACCACCTGCTCGATGATCTGGCCCGGCAGGCTGCCACCGCCGCCCAACTCCGACGGGGTCCCATTGCCGCTGTAGATCCACAGGCGCGTGTTGTTGCCGGCCAGCCTGCCGGCCTGCACCGTGGGATCGTGGCGCTGCCAGCCCGGCCCGCCGGACGGGCCCCACATGTCTTCGGGGTTGTAGCCGCCTTCGTCGTTCATGGCCAGCTTGATCAAGGTGGGCCCGTTGCCGCTGGAGGGAGTCAGGTACGCCGACAGCGCGCTCGCATAGGCGAACTGGCCCGGGTGATAAGCGGCCAGGATCAGTGCCGACGATCCGGACATCGACACGCCGACCACGGCGTTGCGCGTGGACCGGACACCCTTGCCCGCCAGGAAGCCGGGCAGCTCGCTGGTCAGGAAAGTCTCCCACTTGTAGGTGGCCCCGTTGGCCGACCCATACCAGTCGGCGTAAAAGCTGGAGCGGCCGCCGACCGGCATCACCACCGATATGCCCGAGCCCTGGTATTCGTCGAATGCGTTGGTCTCGATATCCCAGCCGTTGCGGTCATCGCGGGCACGTAAGCCGTCCAGCAGATACACCGCCGGCGCCCCGCCCTGCTGGAACTCGACGGTGATGTTGCGGCCCATCGCGGCCGACGGAACCTGCAGGAACTCGGGCGCAGCGGCCCGGGCGGTCGGTTCACTGCCCGTGATTCCCAGCAGGCCGGGCAGCGCGGCCGTTGCGACCGCCGTAGCCGTCAGACGACGCATCCAGCGCCTCTTGATCTCATTCATGTGTGACTCCTGTTATCCGCGGGACCTGTGGCCCAGCGGCTCGCCATGGTTGCCCGTCGCCACCCGACTGGATCACGGCACGAACGATGTGCGTTCCGTCCCGCTGGCTTTCTGCAACCGTGGATCCGACCCAGTGACCGAGTTGTTACCCATAACCAGGCGGTCTAACCGTCCTGGCATGCCGGTGGCTCGGGACACACCGGCCGCGTTCGCCCTGGCAGACTGTGGGTCGGTGAGCACCGAACAGCACGACCCCTACGACGACTTCGACCGCGCACGGCGGGTACTCGAAGCGCCGAAAACCGCGGGTCTGCCGGGCACCGAAGGTCAGCACCGCACGGACTTCGCCCGCGACCGGGCGCGGGTGCTGCACAGCGCCGCACTGCGCCGCCTGGCCGACAAGACACAGGTCGTCGGACCGCGCGAGGGCGACACCCCGCGCACCCGGCTGACCCACTCGTTGGAGGTGGCCCAGATCGGGCGTGGCATGGCGATCCCGTTGGGCTGCGACCTCGATCTGGTCGAATTGGCCGGCCTGGCCCACGACATCGGGCACCCGCCGTACGGCCACAACGGCGAGCGGGCGCTCAATGAGGTGGCCGCCGCTTACGGTGGCTTCGAGGGCAATGCGCAGAACTTTCGCATTCTCACCAGCCTGGAGCCGAAAGTCCTTGACGCACAGGGGTGCAGCGCCGGATTGAACCTGACGCGCGCTGCCCTGGACGCGGTCACGAAGTACCCTTGGGAGCGGACCGGGGGAGTGCGCAAGTTCGGGTTCTACGACGACGACCGCGCCGCGGCCTCCTGGGTCCGCCAAGGCGCTCCGGCGGGGCGGACTTGTTTGGAGGCACAGGTGATGGACTGGGCCGACGACGTCGCCTACTCCGTCCATGACGTCGAGGACGGGGTGGTCTCCGGACGCATCGACCTGCGGGTGCTCGCCGACGAGAACGATTCGGCTGCGCTGGCCAAGCTGGGGGAGAGCGAATTCCCCCGGATCAGCGCCGGGGAATTGATGGAGGCCGCGCGCCGGCTGTCGGGCCTGCCGGTGGTCGCCGCGGTCGGCAAGTACGACGCCACCTTGACCGCTGCCGTGGCGCTCAAGCGGCTGACCAGTGAGCTGGTCGGCCGGTTCGCCACGGCCGCAATCGCCACCACCCGCGCCGCGGCCGGACCCGGGCCGCTGGTGCGCTATAACGCCGACCTGCAGGTGCCGGCCATGGTGCGCGCCGAGGTCGCGCTGCTCAAGATTCTGGCGCTGCAGTTCATCATGTCCGACCCTCGGCATCTGCAGACCCAGGCCGAGCAGCGCGAACGGATTCACGGGGTGGCGCAGTGGCTGCACGCAGGCGCACCGCATACCCTTGATCCGGTCTTCGCGGCGGCGTTCAACACGGCAGCCGACGACGGTGCCCGCCTGAGGGTCGTGGTCGATCAGATCGCGTCCTACACCGAGGGCCGGCTGGAACGCATCGACGCCGGCCAACTCGGCGGACCAACGGCCTAGACTGAGCCCGTGGCCGGCCGGATCCCTGATCGCGACATCGCCGCCATCCGCGAATTGGCCCGCATCGAGGACGTCGTCGGCGACTATGTCCAGCTGCGCAATGCCGGTGCGAACTCGCTCAAGGGCCTGTGCCCCTTCCACAACGAGAAGTCACCGTCTTTCCACGTGCGGCCCCTGAACCATCAGTTCCACTGTTTCGGCTGCGGCGAGGGCGGCGACGTGTACGCCTTCATCCAGAAGATCGAACACGTGAGCTTCGTCGAGGCCGTCGAACTGCTCGCCGACCGGGTCGGCTACACCATCACCTACAGCGGTCCGGCCACCAGCGTCCAGCGCGACCGGGGCAGCCGCAGCAGGCTGGTCGCGGCCAACGCGGCCGCCGCCGAGTTCTACGCGCAGGCGCTGCAGTCCGACGAGGCCGCGCCGGCCCGCAAGTATCTGAGCGATCGCAGTTTCGACGCCGAGGCCGCCCGCCGGTTCGGCTGCGGCTTCGCGCCTTCAGGTTGGGAAACGCTGACAAAGTATCTGCAGCGCAAAGGGTTTGAGTTCAAAGAGCTGGAAGCGGCCGGCCTTTCCCGGCAGGGCCGTCGTGGCCCGATGGACCGCTTCCATCGGCGGCTGTTGTGGCCGATTCGCACCGCCTCGGGTGAGGTGATCGGGTTCGGGGCCCGGCGGTTGTTCGACGACGACCCGATGGAAGCCAAGTACGTCAACACCCCCGAAACGCTGCTGTACAAGAAGTCGCAGGTGCTGTTCGGGCTCGACCTGGCCAAACGTGACATCGCCAAGGGTCACCAGGCGGTGGTGGTCGAGGGTTACACCGACGTGATGGCGATGCATCTGGCCGGGGTCACCACCGCGGTGGCGTCCTGCGGCACCGCCTTCGGCGATGAACACCTGGCCATGCTGCGCCGGTTGATGATGGACGACAGCTTCTTCCGCGGCGAGCTGATCTATGTTTTCGACGGCGACGAAGCCGGCAAGGCCGCCGCGCTCAAGGCGTTCGACGGAGAGCAGAACCTGGCGGGGCAGTCGTTCGTAGCGGTGGCCCCCGACGGCATGGACCCCTGCGACCTGCGGCTGAAGTCCGGTGACGGAGCCCTGCGCGATCTGGTGGCCCGGCGAACCCCATTGTTCGAGTTCGCTATTCGCACCGCGCTCGGCGAACTCGACCTGGACAGTGCCGAGGGCCGGGTGGGCGCGTTGCGCCGTTGTGTACCGATGGTCAGCCAGATCAAGGACCCGACACTGCGCGACGAGTATGCCCGCCAGTTGGCCGGCTGGGTCGGGTGGGACGACGTCGCCCAGGTCCTCGACCGGGTGCGGACCCAAGCCAAGAAATCCGGCCGGGTCGTGGCGAGGACTCCGCGCCGCGGCGCGCCGCAGCCCGCTCAGGCGGCGTCCGACGCGGTCGCCGCGACGCCCGCCGTCGCCCGCCCCGACCCGCGCGATCCGACGCTGTGGCCGCAGCGTGAGGCCCTCAAGTCCGCGTTGCAGTTCCCGGCGCTGGCCGGCCCGGTGTTCGACACCCTGACCGTCGAGAGCTTCACTCACCCCGGGTATGCCGCCGTGCGGGCGGCCGTCGAGGCGGCCGGCGGCACCTCGGCCGGGGTCAGCGGGGCGCAATGGCTGGACATGGTGCGCCAACAGACCAACTCGGCGCTCACGGCCGGTCTGGTCAGCGAATTGGGGGTCGAAAGTATCAACGCTGAAGACGAACAGCTGCCCCGGTATATCTCCGGGGTGCTGGCGCGGCTGCAGGAGGTCTGGATGGGCCGCCAGATCGCCGAGGTGAAGTCCAAGCTGCAGCGAATGTCACCGATCGAGCGGGGCGACGAGTATCACGCGCTGTTCGGCGACCTGGTCGCGATGGAGGCCTACCGGCGCAGCCTGCTGGAACAGGCCAGCGGCGACGATCTCACCGCCTGAGTCTGGTCAACGCGCCGCGTTCACCCGCGGCTCGACCACCTCGGCGTCGAGGTCGTCCACCGGTGCCTGGTCGTCGCGTTGGACGATGGCCGTCTGGCTGTCTATCTCGGTCAGCGTCACAAAGCCCGTATCGGGGGAGATGCGATTCGCGATCTTGCGACGCCCTCCTTCGATCATCGATCTGGCGATGGGGCTGCCGGTCAGCGCGCGATACGTGCCCGCGATCTGCTCGTAACGGCGGCGTCCGGCCCTGGTTCCCAGCACATAACCCACGCCCAACACGGCGACATACCCGATCAATGCGATCCCTCCGAGAAGAAGTGCGTTGGCTCCATCCTGCCTCATCGGGCCGCTACCTGGCGCGCCCGATCCGGGTGGCGGCCCGAGATGGTTCAGCCGGTGCCGGTTGGCTGCGCGCGGAGCCAGTACGCTAGAGTCGTCCCGCGGTCAGCACCAGCGTTCGCTGGACTGATAGTCCCCTGTAGCTCAACTGGCAGAGCATTCGGCTGTTAACCGAAGGGTTGAAGGTTCGAGTCCTTCCGGGGGAGCAGTCGGACGTCGTCGCGCCCTCTCAAAGCCACCTGTCCACCTTGGGTGCAACGTCGCCGACGTCCAGAAACTCCTCACCCCACTCGCGTAGCACACCCTGCTCGGCGGCCCCGCCGCCCTCCGGTGCGTTGGTGTGCCCGCTGGTCAGCTCGACCAGCGCCCGGGCTACCGCGAACAGCGGAACCTGCTGCCGCTCGCTGGCGCTGAGGAGCTCACGAAACGCCGTTTGCGTGCCGCACCGGCGCCACCCCACCAGAATGCCCACCGCCGTGTCGATCGCGCGGGTGCTTTCCTCGCTCATGTCTCAACGTCCTGTCGTTGATAGAAACAGCGAATACATTGCCGGGCAATGATTTACGATTATCGCCGTATGCCGCTGAATAGAGACGTTCAGCAACGACAGCTCGTCGAGCGCAGCGTGACCCAACGCAACGTAGTGACCCCCAGCATGACTTCACAATAAGCCATCAGTTTTGACGGCCGGTGGATTTCAATGTGTATGGCTTACAAGCGATTTATCCCTTGCGCCGCGAGCCACTACAGTACTTGACCACTGCCGCTTGAAGATTCGCCCGATCAGGCGGCTGGAGCGCGCCGCAACCGAGCGACCAGCGGGTACATCTGGCAACCCAGGCAGACGCCGAAGGCGGCGTTGAGGAAGGCCGCGAACAGCGCGAAGGCGGTCGCGATGACGCCGACGAGCTGCAGCCCGACCGCGAACCCGAACACCCCGATCATCGCGAAGATCAGCCCGACCAACTGGGCGAACTTCAGCGGCGCCACCGGCTCGCGCTCACTGACCGGACTCAGCCGCGGCGCCACCAGCTTGGCGAACAGCAACCCGTAGGGGCCGTTGCGCGGTCCGCGCACGGCGCTGATCGCGAAGACAACGGCCTGGGCGGCCAGGATCACCGCAGCCGCCGGGCGGCTGACCAGGGACACCGCCAGCGTCACCACCAACACCGTGGTGGTGATCCACGCCGCGAACCGCGGTCCCCGCACGTCGACCTGGTCGATCTCCAGTGACATCAATCGCTCCTTTCAGCTCAAACTCGTAGTGGTTGCAATGCCGTGTGCAGTTCGGCGGCCTTCGGCACGCCCGCGGTGCGATAACGCTGCTGGCCTTGCGCGTCGAATATGAAGGTGGTGGGCAGCGACAGTACCGACAGGCGTTTGGCGGCCGCCGGGTTGGCATCGATGTCCAGTTCGACGTGTGCGACGTCCGGCAGATCGGCGCACACCTGATCGACGACGCGGCGCACCGCGGCGCACGGTCCGCACCAATCGGCACTGAAATGCAGCACGGTCGGACCTGTCTCGGACAGGCCGAGGTCGGAGTTGTCCTGCCCCGTCTGGTCTTTGGCGGGCCGCAGCACGCCGGAGCGCTGATTGACCACACCGCCGATCAGGCAGGCAGCAACCAGGGCTGCGGCAATCGCCAAGACCGCGATGACAACTGAACTCACGAGCGCACCAACACTTTTCCGACCCGTATTCCCTAGATCGAGAAGTCCTCGCCGTACCAAACGCCCGCCTCCGGCGGCCGGATGACGCGGTCGGTGAGTTCACCCTGTTGACCATTCAGGGAGCCCGACGAGTTGCCTTCCAGCCTGGCGACCCGGGTAAGCAGCGACTTCAGGCTGACACCCACCAGGTCGGGCAGCTTCGATTCATCCTCGCTGGCCGGGCCGGGACGGCTGACGACCTGCCCGGGAACACCGACCACTACGGCACTGGCCGGTACCTCCTTGACGACGACGGAGTTGGCGCCGATTCGGCTGTCTTCCCCGATCTTGATCGGGCCGAGAATTTTCGCCCCCGCGCCGAGCGTTACCCGATCGCCGATCGTCGGGTGTCGTTTGCCTTTGTCCCTGCCGGTGCCGCCGAGGGTGACGCCGTGAAAAATGGTGACGTCTTCGCCGACCTCGGCGGTTTCGCCGATCACCACCCCGGTGGCGTGGTCGATGAACAACCCCTGCCCGATCTTGGCGCCAGGGTGGATATCCACGCCGGTCAGAATTCGGGTGAGCTCGCCCAATGCCCGTGCGGCCAGTCGAGCGCCGCGCCGCCACAGCCAGTGGCTGATCCGGTAACCCCAGATCGCGTGCACTCCTGGATAGGTGAGGATCACTTCCCACGCGGTCGGTTCGGCCGGATCTCGCTCCCTGGCCACTCGTATGTCGCGCCGTATGGCGTTCAGCATGGCTAGTCGCTCAGATCGGAAAAGAGGACGGTGCTCAGATAGCGCTCGCCGGACGAGGGCAGGACAACGACGACAAGCTTGCCGGCGTTCTCGGGCCGGCGGGCCACCGCCAGCGCCGCGGCCACGGCCGCTCCCGACGAGATGCCGACCAGCAGTCCCTCCTCGATTGCCAGCCGCCGGGCCAGCGTCAGCGCATCGTCGTTCTCGACGGTGACGACCTCGTCGACGAGTCCCATGTCCAGCACCGGGGGAATGAACCCGGCACCGATGCCCTGGATCGGGTGTGGTCCCTTCTGACCGCCGGACAGCACCGGCGAGGCCGAAGGTTCTACCGCGACGAACTGCACCGAGGGCTTGCGTTCTTTGATGGTGTGCGCGACGCCGGTGATGGTGCCGCCGGTTCCGACCCCGGAGACGAAGATGTCGATCTTGCCGTCGGTGTCTTTCCAGATCTCCTCGGCGGTGGTGACGGCGTGCACGGCCGGGTTCGCCGGATTCTCGAACTGCTGGGGCATGAAGTAACGCTCGTCGCTCTTGGCCAGTTCCTCGGCTTTGGCGATGGCGCCGGCCATGCCCTCGGGGCCCGGAGTCAGAACGAGTTCGGCGCCATAGGCCCGCAGCAGTATGCGCCGCTCGTTGCTCATCGTTTCGGGCATGGTCAGCACGCACTTGTAACCGCGTGCGGCCGCCACCATGGCCAGTGCGATACCGGTGTTCCCACTCGTGGGTTCGACGATGATCGTGTCTGATTTGATCAGGCCCGCCTTCTCGGCGGCGTCGATCATCGCCACACCGATCCGGTCTTTCACGCTGCCGCCCGGATTGAACGACTCCAGCTTGGCGACCACATCGGCCACCGCACCGTCGGTGACTTTGCGCAGCCGCACTAGCGGCGTGTTGCCGATCAGTTGGGTGATGTTCTCCGCGATGGTCATCCACATCCTCCAACGACGTCGGGGCAGGGCTGGTCGGTATCCCAGGTGATGTCGAGCTCAATGGTCATGTGCGTGTGTATGTTGCGGCCATCCGATGTTCGGCGTCGGCTTGTGCCAACCGGCGACGCCCCCGGCACCGCCCGTTCGCTGATAGAAACGGACGCACCATGCGCTGTTGTTATTCCCGAGGTGACTGGCGTGAAACACGAGCAGACGTAAGCTGCTCGCCGCCGAGTCTCCCGCTGTTCGGCCACGCGTGCCAGAAGCCGTGGGGCTGCAGCACCGCCCGACGCTGACTGGACAGTCATAGAGGTTGCTCTTCCTGAAGCTGGCTGGCGAGGTCACGGTGCCCATGAGGCCCTCGCGATGATTGCTGAACGGTCAGATTGCGCCAGGAATCAACAACAACAACAGTCCACGGCGGAACAGCGTGTGCGGACAAAGCGCAGCTGAACGGCCTGTTGCATGGTGTCCACTATAGGGCATGAGGAAATCGGGGTGAATTCGCTCGATGCCGGCCGTCCCCGGTTATCAGCCGGAAGTCGCGAGGCGCTGAGGCTCAGTCGTACACCGGCGACCACATGGTGTCCGTTATCGCCCGCTTGACGTCGTCGTGTGTTTTGGTGGCGACCCCGTCGTCGACCGCAGCCTGATACACCGCCTCGGCGACCTTCGCCGAGATGTCGCGCAGATTCTGGACATCGGGTAGCAGCGAGTCCCCAACGGCAACCGGATCGGCCTGCTGTGCAACGGCTTTTGCTGACGCGTGCAGCATGGACGGCGTGAGCCGGCGGGCGCCGGCGACGATGATGCCCAGCCCGATTCCCGGGAACACCAGCACGTTGTTGGCTTGGCCGATGGTGTAGGTGGTTCCGTCGTGCACGACCGGCGCGATCGGGCTGCCGGTGGCCACCAGTGCCTTGCCGTCCGACCACTGCACCAGGTCGGCGGGCATCGCTTCCATGCGCGAAGTCGGGTTGGACAGGGGGAAAATCATCGGGCGCTCGCACCGGGCCGCCATCTCTTCGACGGCCTCATGGGTGAACGCGCCGGGCACCGCGGAGCAGCCGAGCAACACGGTGGGTGCGGCGAGCTTGATCGCGTCGACCAGGTCGATACGCTGCCCTGCGGGCACACCGAGGCCTTCGCGGTTCTTGGCGTAGGGAACCTGGAAGTCGCGCAGATCGTCCATGTCGTCGAACAGCAGGCCTGGACGGTCGATCGGCCAGATCTGTGAAGTGGCCTGCTCGAAGGTGGCGCCGTCGGCGACCATGGCGTCGCGGATCTGGTCGGCGACCCCCAGCCCGGCGGTGCCGGCACCGAATACCACGATGCGCTGCTCGCGCAGTGGTTGCCCGGTGACCCGGCATCCCCCCAGGACCGCGGCCAGTACCACCGCGCCGGTTCCCTGCATGTCATCGTTGAACACGAGGTAGTCGTTGCCGTAGGTCTGCAGCACCTTGCGCGCGTTGGCCGGGCCGAAGTCTTCGAAGTGCAGTATCGCGCGCGGAAACAACCGGTTGGCCGTTTCGATGTAGCGCCTGATGAAGTCGTCGTATTGCTCGCCGCGCCGGCGGGCGTGGCGGTTGCCCAGGTAGAAGGGGTCCTGCAGCAGCTGTTCGTTGTCGGTGCCGACGTCCAGCGACACCGCGAGACAGCGCCGGGGATCGATGCCGCCACCGGCGGTGTAGAGCGCGAGCTTGCCCACCGTGATCTGGATTCCGCCGACCCCCCAGTCACCGATGCCCAGTATCGCTTCGGCGTCGGTGCACACGATGAGGTCGATGTCGTCGGGGCCTTGACCGAGGGTCGCAAAGGCCTCAGCGACGTCGTCCGGCTCGTCGATGCTCAGGAACAGTCCGCGTTGACCGCGGTATTCGTCGGAGAAGCGCTGAATCGCCTCACCTACGGTGGGTGTGTACACCACCGGCATCAGTTCGGGCAGATGATCGATGAGGACCTTGTAATACAACAGCTCGTGGCGGTAGTGCAGTTGTTCGAGCAGCAGATTGCGGCCCAAATCGGTTGCCATGGTTTGCAATTGGTGCCAGACGCGGTCGGCCTGCTGGTCCAGGGTAAACACCGCCGACGGCAGCCGGCCGGTCAGTCCGAGCCGTCGTCGCTGCTCGTGGGTGAACCCCACTCCGCGGTTGAGGCTCGGTGTCGACAGCGCCTCCGGGAACCGGGGCACGCTGGCATCGCTCATCACAGGCTCCGTCCGTGAAAGGGGCGTCACGTCACGGTATCGCCGGCGAATGAATATACGGAGAATTACCAGCCGGAGGCGGACTTGCGCGTGTCCGGGTTGAAGTCCGGGTGGTTCGCGAGCTCGCAGACGCAAACGTCCGCGGCACGCGGGGCCCGGCGGCCCAGGCCGGCGCGCCTGAATTTCAGGTGCTGGGCGTAGACCTTGTCGCGCTGATTCTGGGAGAAAGCGAGGTCGAGATTGACCGGCAGTCCGGCCCAGTCGACCTGCTCGGCAGGTGTTGCGTCCTGGCGGGCGCGACAGTGCAGTGGACAGGCAGTGGGCAGATCGGTCCCGGACGGACCATCCAAATCCCGAGCCACGCGTACGACCCTCCCTCGAGCGAAGATCTCTAGGGTGAATAATGCGACGCCGATGTTTCAGCGAAAAGCGTGTGACGTTTCCGTCAAATTACGTGATTGCCCAGCCAGGGGTTCAGTACACATCGCGGTGGTAACGCTTGTCCGCGCTCAACCCCTGCACAAAAGCCCTGGCCGCGTCTGGATCGAGTTTGCCGTGTTCGGCCGCGATATCGCAGATCGCCTGGTCGACGTCCTTGGCCATCGGGTCGGCACTGCCGCAGACGTATAGCTGGGCACCGTCCTGCAGCCAGCGCCACAGCGCCGCACCACGTCTGCGCATCAGGTGCTGCACATACACTTTCTCCCGCTGGTCGCGGGAGAAGGCCAGGTCCAGCTCGGTCAGCAATCCGTCGGCGTGCATCGCCTGAATCTCGTCGCGGTAGTAGAAGTCGGTGGCGGCGTGCTGCTCGCCGAAGAACAACCAGTTCGGTCCGGTGTGTCCCAGCGCCCGCCGCTCCTGCAAGAAGCCACGGAACGGGGCGATGCCCGTCCCGGGCCCGATCATGATCATCGGGGTCTGCGGATCGGCCGGGGGACGGAAGTTCTTCGCCGTCCGCACGTAGACCGCGATCCGGTCGCTGGGGGAGCGGTCGGCCAGATACGTCGAGCACACTCCCCGGCGCGGGATTCCCCGGAAGTTGTACCGCACCGGTGAGACCGTCAGATGGATCTCCCCGGGGTGCACCTTCGGGCTGGAGGAAATCGAATACAGCCGCGGCTGTAGGGGTTTGAGTACCGAAAGCCACTCGTCGGCCGAGGCGTGCACAGGTGCCTGCCCGAGCAGATCCACCGACTGCCGCCCCCACGACCAATCCGCCAGTGCCGCTTTGTTTTCCGGCTTCATAAGCTCGGCCAGTTCGGCGGCTGCGGCCGCGTCGGCGGTGCGCTGCTGCACGAAACGCAACAGGTCGGGACTGATGTGGACGAGCTCGAAGCGGTCGGTCAGCGCGGTGCGCAGGGACATCGCGCCGTGGTCGGCAACCTCCACCTCGGTGCGCCCGTCCAGACCGGTGACGGTCAGCCAATCGTCGACGAACTGCTCGTTGTTGTGTGGCCACACCCCGAGCGCGTCGCCCGCCTCGTAGTTGACGGTTGCCTCCGGGACGTCAAACACCAACTGGCGCACATCTTTCGCAGACGCGGGGTGACTGAGCGTGGTGTTACGGATCACATCGGTGACCAGTGGGCGCTTCTTCGAGTACTTCTGCGGTGACACCGCGGAACTACATTTTCTCGGTGCGGAGGCCGGGGTCAAGGCGGCCAGAACGTCATCGAGCCACCGCGCGGCGTCGGCGTCGTAGTCGGGTTCGCAGTCCACCCGGCCGGTGATGCGGATCGCGCCCAGCTCGGCGAGCCGCTCGTCGAGCCGGCGCCCGTGTCCGCAGAAGTCGTTGTAGTTCGAGTCGCCGAGAGCCAGCACCGCATAGCGGGTTTCGGTCAGGCGCGGCGCGTCCTCGCTGGACAGTGCCCGCCACAAACCGGCCCCGTTGTCCGGAGGATCACCGTCACCGGTGGTGCTGGTGATCAATAGCAACTCGCGCGTGCCTGCCAGGTCGGCGATGGAGAAGTCGTCCATGTCGCACAGGGAGACCGACAGCCCGGCATCGGTCAGGCGCGTCGCCAAGTCGGCGGCCAATTCCTCGGCGTTGCCGGTCTGGGACGCCCACAACAGCACAACCGGGGCCCGCTCGTCCACGGCCTCGGCTGCCTGCTTGATGTCCGGTGTCGATGCCGGCCCAGAGGTGCGCGAGAAGAGGCCCGCGATCAACCCGTCCAGCCACATGCGGGTCCTGGCGTCAAACGGTGCACTGACGGGCAGTGTGGGTAACCCGGTCATCGGGCGGCCTGCCTCTAGTCGCACCCCGGCCAGCAGACCCGCTAAGTAGGCGCGGCCGCTTGCGTCGAAGTCAGGGACGGGTTCGGCTGCCACCCCGAGGAACTCGGCGATCGCATCGATCTGGGCCAGGCTTGCGTGCGGTCCCTGCTCCGGCGGAGCCGGCGTGGGTACCTCTGCGTGCGGTGGCGGCGTCGGGGCCGGCCCGGCGACCTTGGTGAGGGTCACCGCGCAAGCCTTGTACTCCGGTTGGCGCGACACCGGGTCGACGGCGTCATTGGTGACCGCGTTGATCGAAAGGTATTCGCCGAAGGAGTCATTCCAGTGGAATGGAGCGAAACAGTTGCCGGGGCGCACGCGGTCGGTGACGACGGCGGGCAGCACTGCACGGCCGCGCCGGGATGCGATCTCCACCCGGTCGCCTTCGGAGATATGTTGGCGGGCGGCGTCTTCGGGATGAATCTCGACAAACGGTCCGGGATTGAGCCTGTTGAGTTTGGCGACCTTGCCGGTCTTGGTCATGGTGTGCCATTGGTGCGCCAGCCGACCCGTGTTGAGCAAGAAGGGGTAGTCGGCGTCCGGCATCTCATCGGGCGGCAGGTGCGGACGGGCATGGAACACCGCCCGACCGTGCGGGGTCGGGAATGCGAACCTCGGCACGTGACCGTCCTCGCGGACCAGCAGGTTTTGGCTCACACCGTCGTTGAGATAGCGGATCGGATTGCGGTCGGCGAGACTGTCGGGCGGGCAAGGCCACTGCACGGGCGTCTCGCGCAGCCGCTGGTAGCTGACGCCGCGAATGTCGTAGCCGGTCCTGGGATTCCAGAACCGCTTGATCTCGTCGAACACCTCCTCGGCGCTGCGGTAAGTGAACGAGTCGGAATATCCCATCTCGCAGGCGATCCGGGCGATGATCTGCCAGTCGGGCAGCGCTTGGGCCGGCGGATCGACCGCCTTCTGGAACAGCGTCAGATTGCGCTCGGAGTTGACCATCACCCCCTCGGATTCGGTCCACAGGGCGGCCGGCAGCACCACGTCCGCGTATTCGTTGGTCTCGTTCTCCAGGTACGCGTCCTGGGTGATCACCAGCTCCGCCTTCTCCAGGCCGGCCAGCACTGTCTTGCGGTTGGCAACGGTCGCAACGGGATTGGTGCACATGATCCAGCACGCCTTGATCTCACCGTCGGCCATCCGGGAAAACATGTCGATGACGCCGTCGCTGACGTCGGTGCGCAGTGAGCCGCGGGGGATACCCCACTGGTCCTCGGTGAACTCGCGGTCCTCGGTGCAGGTGACCGCCCGCTGGCCCGGCAAACCCGGACCCATGTAACCCATTTCACGCCCGCCCATGGCGTTGGGCTGCCCGGTGAGGGAGAACGGTCCGCTGCCGGGCCGGCAGATCGCACCGGTGGCCAGATGCAGGTTGCACAACGCGTTGGTGTTCCAGGTGCCGTGGGTGCTCTGGTTGAGACCCATCGTCCAGCAACTCATCCAGTTCGCGGCCTCGCCGATCCACTGCGCGGCGGTGCGGATGTCTTCGGCCGGAATGGAGGTGATTTCGCTGACGACGTCTGGGGTGAACTCCTCGAGGAAACTCGGCATCACCTCCCAGCCGGTGGTGAACTCGGCGATGAACTCGGGATCCGTGTGTCCAGTGCGCACGATCAGATGGAGTAATCCGTTGAGCAGCGCAAGATCCGAGCCGGGAGCGATCTGCAGGAACAGGTCGGCCTTTTCGGCGGTCGCGGTACGGCGCGGATCGACCACGATCAGCTTGGCGCCCGCCTTGACCCGTTCCATCATGCGCAGGAACAGGATCGGATGGCAGTCAGCCATATTGGCGCCGATCACGAAGAAGACGTCGGCGTGATCGAAATCCTGATACGACCCGGGAGGCCCATCGGCGCCCAGGGACAGCTTGTAACCCGAACTCGCGCCGGCCATGCACAGCCGGGAGTTCGACTCGATCTGATTGGTGCCGATGAATCCCTTGGCCAGCTTGTTCGCCAGGTATTGGGCTTCCAGCGACATCTGGCCCGACACGTAAAGAGCTACCGAATCCGGACCGTGCTTGTCGATCAGGGCCCGCAACCGCTTGGCCGATCGGATGATCGCGGTGTCGGTATCGACGGCCTCGAACGGCTGACCGCGGTCGGTCCGGGTGTATGCAGACTCCACCCTGCCCGGCGCCGCGAGGAACTCAGCGGTGGTTGCGCCTTTGGTGCACAACCGCCCGAAGTTGGCCGGGTGGTCCTCCTGTCCAACCGATTTGGCGGTGTGACGCCTGCCACTTACCGGATCGGTTGTGATCTGCAGCACCATTCCGCACCCGACGCCACAGTAGGCGCACATCGTGCGCACGGTGTCGTCGACGGACCCCATGGTGATACTCCGACCTCCCCTGTTCAGACACCGGGATACGACCACATCGTCCGGCAGCGATGTTTCAGTACGGCACATCCGAGGTTTCTGCGGTTTTACGGACTTCTCGCAACGGGGTACGTCGCCGTGTGCGGCATCCGAAACCGGCTGGAAAATAGGTCAGAAACACGCGCCGGCCCTGGGCGATCCCGGTCCTCTTCGACCAGTGATCGCAGCCGAGATTACCCGCGGCGCCGGCTGGTTTATGCCCTCTACCAGCGATACTGACGAAATTCGACGGACATTCACAGTGCGCTTCCAGGCTCGCGCGGCCGCCGGCACGTTCGTTAAGCTCGCGACGTGCGTTCTCGCTTCGGCGCTGTGGTCCTGGTACTGGGCCTGGCAACGGCAGGCTGCGACAGTGCGCCCACGTCCCGGCCGCAGGCCAAGCCGGATTCCTGCAAGGAGTCTGACAGCCCGACCGCCGAGACGGTGCGCCGTGCGATTGCCGCCGTCCCGATCGAGGTGCCGGGCTCTGCATGGGTGGAGATCGCCCGCGGCCATACCCGTAAATGCAGGTTGAACTGGGTGCAGATCATCCCGACCATTGCCTCGGAGTCGACGCCGCAACAGTTGCTGTTTTTCGATCGCAACACCCCACTGGGCTCGCCCACCCCGAACCCGAAGCCCTACATCACGGTGCTGGCGCCGGCAGACGACACCGTGACCGTGCAGTATCAATGGCGAGTCGGCAAGGACGAGGAATGCTGCCCCACCGGACGGGGCACCGTGACGTTCGAGATCGGGCCGGACGGAAAACTCAAAGCGCTCAGTCCGATTCCGCACCAGTAATTCACAGTCAAATCCCAGCGTTCGACGTCGCATTCAGCTGTTCTTCAGCACACCTACAGCAGGTTCAGGCTGCTCCCGGCGTGCTGCACGCCGGTCGGCCTGGCACGCTTGAGTTTCCGTTCACGACACAGCCATGGACGCACAGCAAGGAGGGTTATGCACCAGCAGACGTTGCCGCGAAAGGTGGAGTCATGCGACAACGCGGCGAGCAGACGCCGTGGGCCGCGGCACATCTCGCACTGGGACGCCGAGGATCTGGTGGCCTGGGAAGCGGGCAACAAGGTGATCGCGCGCCGCAACCTGCTGTGGTCGGTCATTACCGTGCACCTGGGCTATTCGGTATGGACGTTGTGGCCGGTGATGGAGTTGTTCATGCCGCAGAACGTCTACGGGTTCTCCACGAGCGACAAGTTGCTACTCGGTATCACGGCCACCCTGGTCGGAGCGGGTCTGCGGATGCCGTACTCGTTGGCCACCAACGTCTTCGGTGGGCGCAACTGGGCGATCTTCTCGTCTCTGGCGTTACTCGTCCCCGTGATCGGCGCCATGGTGTTGTTGATGCATCCCGGTCTGCCGCTGTGGCCGTACCTGATCTGCGCGGGACTGACCGGACTGGGTGGTGGCAACTTCGCCGCCTCGATGACCAACGCAAACGCCTTCTATCCCCACCGGCTGAAGGGCTCCGCCCTCGGACTAGCCGGCGGTATAGGCAATCTGGGCGTACCCGCGGTCCAATTGGTCGGCCTGCTGGTCATCGCCACACTGGGTGACCGCAAGCCCTACCTGATCTGCGGACTGTATGCGGTGTCATTGGCGGTCGCAGCCCTCGGAGTCACCCTGTTCATGAATAACGTTGAGCAGCACCGGGTTAAACCGGAGCGACTGCGACCGATCATCAAAGCCGTTTTCACCACCCGCGACACCTGGCTGCTTTCGCTGCTCTATCTCGGTACGTTCGGCTCGTTCATCGGGTTCTCTTTCGCGTTCGGCCAGGTGCTGCAGGCCAACTTCGTGTGTAGCGGGCAAACCGTCGGACAGGCAAGCCTGCACGCCGCCGAACTCGCGTTCCTGGGTCCGTTGCTGGCTGCCCTGGCGCGGGTATACGGCGGCCGGCTGGCCGACCGGATCGGCGGCAGCCGCCTGACGCTGATGGTCTTCATCGGCATGGCGCTCACCGCAGGACTACTGATCAGCGCAAGCATGGACCAGCACCGCCACCATGGTAGTGCCGCCGCCATGGCGGGCTATTTCGCCTGCTTCATCGCACTGTTCATCTTGTCCGGATTGGGTAACGGATCGGTCTACAAGATGATTCCGACAATCTTCGAGGCCTGCAGCCGCTCGCTCGACCTCAGCGAAGGAGAGCGGCGCGAATGGTCTCGCATCATCTCGGGTGCCGTCATCGGGTTTGTCGCCTCGGTGGGCACCCTGGGCGGAGTCGGCATCAACCTCGCGCTGCGCGCGTCGTACCTGAGCACCGGCACCGCGACGGAAGCGTTCTGGGGCTTCATGGCGTGCTACGCCGCCGCCGCGGCACTGACCTGGAAGGCATATATCCGCAGGTCGGCCGCGCCCGAGCCGGTGGTGCAGACCGCCGAGCTGGCTGTCAGCAGCGCTTAGTCGGGCAGATTCTCCGGGTGCAGCATCTCGGCGTAGCGCAGCTGCTTCGGGATGCCGAACCCGTCGACCAGCGTCCTGGCGTGCGGCCGCAGGACCCGGCATCGATCGTTGATGCCCCGGGTGACGGCTTTGGCACGCTCGGTCGACAGGTAGCGGTGCTCGATGAACCAGGCTTTGTCCCCTTCGATCACCGACAACGCGTACAGGTCGCACACCACGCCCAGCAGTTCGCGCGCCTCGGGGTCGGGACATGACTCGATGCCCGCGACAAAGGCTTCCAGCACCACCGTGTCGATGTGGGCCTGCGCGGCGTGCAGCACGTGATCCTGGACCGCGTTGAACGCGTCGAAAGCCGACATCTCTTTGGACTTGCCCTGCAACCGGCGCGCCACTGAGGACAGCAGGTAATCCTCGCGGTCCTCGAACATCTGCACCTGGGTGCCGCGGTTGAACAGGCTGCCTTCCTCTTCGTTGTCCTGTCTCGCGTCGACGATGCGTTGCATGATCGCTTCGGCCGCAGTGCGTTTCTTGACGCGGTCACCGACGGTGGTGGCCGCGAACCGAACCCACTCGACCGGGCTCATGCTCTTGATGTCGTCGGCGTAGGCGGTGAGCAGTTCCTTGGCGACCAGCTGAGTCAACACGTGGTTGTCACCCTCGAAGGTGGTGAACACGTCGGTGTCGGCGCGCAACCCAATCAACCGGTTCTCGGCCATGTAACCCGCGCCGCCGCAGGCTTCCCGGGCTTCCTGGATAGCCCGGGACGCGTGCCAGGTGTTGGCGGCCTTGAGCCCGGCGGCGCGCGCTTCCAGCTCGCGCTGCTCCTCGGCGTCCACCACTTCAGAGGTTTGCAGGTCATGGCACTTGGACACCAGTTCGTTCTGGGCGAACTGCAGCGCGTACGACTTCGCGATCAACGGGAACAGCCGCCGCTGGTGCACCAGGTAGTCCATGATCAGCACTTCGTGGTCATCGTCGCCGGGAGCGCTGAACTGCCTGCGCTGCAACGCATAACGGGTAGCGATGTCCAGCGCGACGTGAGTCGCGTTGCCGGCACTGCCGCCGACGGTGACCCTGCCGCGGATCAGTGTGCCGATCATGGTGAAGAAGCGCCGGTTGGCGTTGTCGATCGGTGAGGTGTATGTGCCGTCGGGCTCGACGTTGCCGTATTTGTTCAGCAGGTTGACCCGCGGCACCCGGACGTTGTCGAACATGATTCGGCCATTGTCGACACCGGGCAACCCACCCTTGTAGTGGCAGTCCGAGGTGGTCACCCCCGGCAGGTCGTTGCCGTCGGCGTCGCGGAGCGGGACCAGGACACAGTGCACGCCGTGGTTCACCGGCTCGCCGTCCTTGTGGGTGATCAGCTGCGCGAAAACCGCTGCGATTCTTGCCGTTTCGGCTGCGCCGCCGATGTAGTCCTTGCGGGATGTCGGTGTGGGGGAGTTGATCACGAACTCTTCGGTCTCGACGTCGTAGGTGGCCGTCGTCTCCAGCGACTGGACGTCACTGCCGTGTCCGGTCTCGGTCATCGCGAAACAACCGAGCAGATCGAGGGTGATGATGTCCCTGACGTAGGAGGCGTGGCGTTCGGTGCCCAGGTTTTCGACGGCGCCGCCGAACAGGCCCCACTGCACGCCGGCCTTGACCATCAACGACAAATCCGACATTGCCAGCATCTCGATCATGGTGATCGCCGCGCCGACATCGCCGGTGCCGCCGTGCTCCTTGCGGAACCCTTCGTCGGAAATGCCTGCGGCCGCCATCATCTGCATCTGCTCGGCGACCTTGGCACGGGCGATGACCGTGTTCGGGGTGTGGTGCGGACGGAACGCCTCGTGCGAGAGTTTGGCCCGTGTCTCGTTTTTCACATCGCGCCAACGCCCGTCGAGGGCATCGCGGAGGTAGTCGGCCGTGCTTTTGTTGTCAGACGCCATTCCCCGACCGTAGCTCGTCACCCGCACTGTCGGAACCAGTCGGCCCGGGCGACGAAAGGTGTCGCGCAAATTTCGGGCTATAGGCAGCGGCGGCGGCGGTTGCTCGTACGCATCCCCGCCCGCCGTCAGGCAGTTACTGTTGCTCGCGATGTCTCGGCACGACCCTCCGGCGCGCGCAACCGGTACCGGACGAAACCGAGCCATATCGCGCCGAGAAGCCCCAGCATGAGCATGTCGAACACCCACCAACCCGAGTAGTGGCTCCACATCGCGTTGTGGTCAGCCAGCTTGTCGACCCGGCGCAGGTCCGCCGTCGCAGCAGCGGCCGCGAAACCCCATTGGGCCGGGACGAGCCACGAAACCTGGTCGTAGCCCCAAGTTCCCACCAGCGAAACCAACCCGCCGGCGAAGAGCAGCGACGCCAGCAATGCCGGGATGATCAGCGGCACCACCTCACGCATGGACTTTCCGAGCGAAGACAACGCCAGCCCCACGATCGCTGAAACGACGGCCGTCGCAGACACGGCGACGTACAACTCGATGCCGGCCGCCAACGGTGAGGTGCCCAGCAGTGCCGCGCCGTGCCTGGGGCCGCCCTTGCCCACGATGACGATGGCGGTCAGGATCGCGGCCTGCGCGGCGGCCACCGAACCGAAGACGATCAGCTTGGCGAGCAGGTAGGCCGACGCCGACAGCCCGATCGACTGCTCACGCCGGAAGATTCGGTGTTCGGAGACCAGGACGCCAATGGTGGCCGTGGTGCCCAGCAGGACCGCTGCGAAGTTGAGCGCCGCGAGTAATTCGATGGCTTCGTGCGAATTGCCCGACGACGGTCGATTCAATCCGGAATCGCCGGGGATCAGCAGTGTCAACCCCCCCAGCGCAATCGGCAGGATCAGCAGGAGCAGGGGATACCAGGGATTGGCCGACAACAACCGCAGTTGCCGGCGGCCCACCAACCTAACCTGCTGGCCGAAGCCGGTTTTGGGCGCCAGAGGCTGCGGCCTGGCGATCGACGGGGGAGTCGGCGACACCGACGCCTCCTGCCGCATCAGGTACGCGTGGTGTGCGCCGTGTGGGTCGGCGTTGATCCGAGCCAGGATTTCCCACCAGTCGGTGGTGCCCATCGCTGAGTCGATATGTGAAGGCGGTCCGGCGAACGCCAACTCACCGGCGGTGGTGAGCAGCAGCACCTGGTCGCACATGTTGAGCGAGGCCGGCGAGGTGCCGGCGATGACGACTACGCAGCCCAGGTCCGCCTGCCGGCGCAGTAGCGCCATCACGTGATGCTCCTGCACCGGGTCCAGTCCGGCGCCCGGCCCCTCGACTACCAGCAAGGACGGCCGGGTGAGCAGCTCGACCGCCAGCGACACGCACCGGCGCGCTTCGGGGGGCAGCTTGGCCACCCGGGTGGTGCGGTGCGGGGTCAGGTCGAGTTCATCGAGAACCTGGTGGACCACCCGTTCCCGATTCTCCGGCGTGGTGCTTGGCGGCAGCCGCAACTCGGCCGCGTATCCCACAGCGCGATCCACGGTCAGGCCGCGGTGCACCCGGTTGTCGCGCGGGACCACCCCGATCCGGAGCCGCATCACGTCGGGTTCGGCGTGAGCGTCGTGGCCGTCCACCGTCAGCACACCAGAACTGAGCGGTCGCGTTCCGGCGAGCAGTCCGGTCAGGGCGAAATTGCGCGCCGCCGACGGACCGACGACCGCGATCAGTGAACCCGGGGGCGCTGTGAACGAGATGTCTGAGAGCAGCGGCTGGCCGTCTACGGTGAGTCCGAGGTTGTAGCCGGCCACGCCGATCGTGCGGGCGCCCGGTAGCAGGGGTAACCGGCTGGTCTGCGGAGGCAGCTCCTCTTGCAGCGGGTCCGTGCCGCCGGGAAGCAGTTTCCGGGTCGCCTCGGTCATGCGCGCGACCAATCCTGGACCTTCGACCTGTGCGCCGTCCGGTTCGGGCTCAGCGGGCAGCGTTTCGATGTATCGGAAGGGTCTGGTGGGCCGCTCCAGCGGCGAGTACTCAAGCGGGACCGGCTGCGCGGGGATGCGGGTGGTCTGTGGGTCGGCCGCGGCCTCGGGCTGGGCGGGGATGCGGGTGGTCTGTGGGTCGGCCGCGGCCTCGGGCTGCGCGGGGATGCGGGTGGTCTGTGGGTCGGCCGCGGCCTCGACCACAACCGGCACCGGGTCGGGCACCGGCGTCTTCACCCTCATCGGATCGGTGGTAGGCGGAGGCGCGTCGTCAGGAGCCGTGAACAGGAAGCTCAGCCGTGGTCCGTGCTGCGGATCGCCGATCGCGACCGTCTGACCATCTCGGATGTCGATCGTCGACATCCGCACCCCGTCGAGGAACAGGCCCCGATGGCCTTGATCGACGGCAAGCCAATGGGTACCGGCGAACCGCAGCACCACATCCGGGACGGGTGGCGAAGCGTCGTCTGCGCCGGCGCCATCCGGGTCCAGGCGGACATCGCAGTGTCCGCCGTGTCCCACGGTCACATCGCGGCCCGGCGCGAAGACGTACCGCGTCGATCCGACCCATACGGTCAACGGTGAGACGTCAGGGATGGCCGCCACCTTTCATCACAGACCATTGGTACTGATTCAAGTGTCTACCCGTTGAACGGGTCTATCCACTCGCGGCGGCCGGCGGTCAGAGCGTGCGGCGGCCCGGCGTGCTGGCCGCATTTTCCAGCAGACGCCGCAGCACCTGCACCGCATCCGCCAGCACCTGACGATCGGCGGCGTCGAGGCGGGCCAGTTGCGGTTCGATCGCGGCGGCGCGATCCCTGCGGACCGCGTTGAGCATGTTCAGGCCCTTGGGCGTGATTTTGATGCGAACCGCGCGGGCATCGCCCGGGTCGACGGTCCGCGATACCAGTCCGGCGTCCTCGAGCCGGCGCACCTGGGTGGTCATGGTTGGTTGCGAGCAGTGGTCGACGCCGGCCAGGTCACCGATGCGAGCTTCTCCCTGCGATTCGATGGTGGCCAGCAACCGGGCTTGTGCCGCCGGCAGCGGCATCTGGATGCGCTGGGTGGCCAGGCGATTCAACCGCGCCACCACGGCCAGCAGGTCGGCGCCCAGACCGAGCGCGACCTCCGTGTCTTTTGCCGTGGCGGACGAAGTCATGCATCCATCGTTGCATAGCTTTGCTATAGGAGACCAACGGGAGACCGATCGTGACAGCCATCACGCCAGACACCCGGGGGGTCCGTGTGCTGGTCACTCGTGGCGAGTGGACCTGGCAGAATCGATCGAGTGAGCGAGATCGGGCCACCTCCATCGCGCACCCGGGGTGGACCGCTGCGACCGAGTGAATTGGCGCAAGCGTCGGTGATGGCCGCGCTGTGCTCGGTGACCGCCATCGTTTCAGTTGTGGTGCCCTTCGCCGCGGGGTTGGCATTGCTGGGCACCGTCCCCACCGGCCTGCTGGCCTACCGCTACCGCCTGAGGGTGCTGATCACCGCGACAGTCGCCGCGGGGGTCATCGCCTTCCTCATCGCCGGCGGAGGTGGACTGATGGGCGTCATCCAGAGCGCCTATATCGGTGGGCTCACCGGAATCATCAAGCGCCGGGGGCGCGGCACGCCCACCGTGGTCGTCTCGTCGGTGATCGCTGGACTGGTGTTCGGCGCCGCCAACGTCGGCGTGTTGATGGTGCTGACTCGCCTGCGGCACCTGATGCGTGATGCCATCAGCGCGAACGTGAACGGACTGGCCGCGTTTTTGGGGCGGGTGGGTCTGCGGGATGTGGGGTTCTGGCTCAAAAGGCTGTACGCGGGGGCGCTGCAGTACTGGCAGCTGGTCCTGCTCGGCTTTGTCGCCGTCGGGGTCATCTTCATCTCGCTGATCGGGTGGTGGGCGCTGTCCCGACTGTTGGAGCGGATGCGGGGAATCCCGGACGTGCACAAGCTGGACGCCCCCGCCGGTGATGTCGCCGGCGCCGCCGTCGGGCCGGTTCCGGTTCGGTTGAACGACGTGCGCTTCCGTTATCCCGGCGCCGACCAGGACGCGTTGCGCGAAATCAGTCTGGAGATCAGGGAAGGCGAACACCTCGCTATTACCGGCGCCAACGGATCCGGCAAGACCACACTGATGCTGATCCTGGCGGGCCGGGAGCCGACATCGGGCACCGTGGATCGGCCGGGGGCAGTGGGGCTGGGCAAGCTCGGCGGCACCGCAGTGGTGCTGCAGCATCCCGAAAGCCAGGTACTGGGCACCCGGGTCGCCGACGACGTGGTGTGGGGTCTGCCACCGGGCACCGAAACCGACGTCGACCAGTTGCTGCGCGAAGTCGGACTGGACGACCTCGCCGAACGCGATACCGGAAGCTTGTCCGGCGGTGAACTGCAGCGGCTGGCGCTTGCGGCGGCGCTGGCCCGCGAGCCCGCGATGCTGATCGCTGACGAAGTCACGACCATGGTGGATCAGCAGGGCCGCGAGGCGTTGTTAAATGTGCTGTCCGGGCTGACGAAGCGGCACCGCACGGCACTCGTGCACATCACCCACTACAACAACGAAGCCGAGTCCGCCGACCGCACAATCAAACTCAGTGACTCCCCGGACAATGCCGGCATGGTCCAGCCCACCGGTGACGAGCAGATGCCGACCACCGGCGTGGGCGGAACCCGCAGCGGGTCGACACTCGAACTCATCGGTGTCGGCCACGAATACGGCGTCGGTACCCCGTGGGCCAAGGTAGCGCTGCACGACATCAACTTCGTCGTGGAGCAGGGCGACGGTGTACTCATCCACGGCGGCAACGGTTCTGGCAAGTCAACACTGGCGTGGATCATGGCCGGTCTGACCGCGCCGACGCGTGGGGTGTGCCTGCTGGACGGTCGCTCTACCGACGAACAGGTCGGCGCGGTGGCACTGTCGTTTCAGGCGGCCCGATTACAGCTGATGCGCAGCCGTGTCGACCTGGAAGTCGCCTCAGCGGCCGGCTTTTCGCACAAGGATCAGGACCGCGTGATCTCGGCGCTCGGCGTCGTCGGACTCGACCCTGCGCTGGCCTCCCGCAGCATCGACAAGCTCAGCGGCGGGCAGATGCGCCGGGTAGTCCTGGCCGGGCTGCTGGCGTGCTCGCCCAAGGCGCTGATTCTCGACGAGCCGTTGGCCGGGCTGGACGCGGAGAGCCAGAGCGGACTGCTGCGACTGCTCGAGGACCTGCGCCGCGAGCGGGGGCTGACGGTGGTGGTCATCTCACACGACCTCGTCGGGATGGAGAGCCTGTGTCCGCGCACCCTGCACCTGCGCGATGGCACGCTCGAGTCGGCCTCGACGTCCGCTGTGCGACCGGGCGGCGTGTCGTGACCGGGAGTTCGTCGTCGCGGCAGCGGGAGAACCGTAGGCCCGGTCGTCCCGTGGTGTTGCTCGTTCCGATCCCGGGTCGCTCACCCATCCACGATCTGTGGGCAGGTACGAAACTCCTGGTGGTTTTCGGCATCTCGGTGCTCCTGGCGTTCTACCCGGGTTGGGTGACCATCGGGTGCGCCGCAGCCGTGGTGCTGGCGGCGGTGTGGGCCGCGCGTATTCCCCGCGGCACCCTGCCGTCCATCCCGCGCTGGTTGTGGATCGTCGTCTTGATCGGCGGAATCACGGCCGCACTGGCCGGCGGTGATCCGCTGATCTCGGTGGCAGGCACTGACGTGGGACTCGGCGGGTTCTTGAACTTCGTGCGCATCACCGCGCTGACACTGGTGCTGCTGGCGTTGGGTGGTTTGGTGTCGTACACCACCAACGTTGCCGAAATCGGTCCCGCGGTAGCCACTTTGGGGCGGCCACTGCGTCTGCTCCGGCTGCCGATCGACGAGTGGGCGGTGGCGTTGGCGTTGGCGCTACGGGCTTTCCCGATGCTGATCGACGAGTTCCAGGTGCTGTACGCCGCTCGCCGGCTGCGCCCCAAACCCGTGCCACGCAGCCGCAAGGAGAAGCGACAGCAACGCAGGATGGAGGTCATCGACCTGCTCGCGGCCACCATCACCGTGACGTTGCGACGGGCCGACGAGATGGGCGACGCGATCACCGCCCGCGGCGGCACCGGTCAGTTGTCGGCCCATCCACAGCGCCCCAAACTTGCCGACTGGGCGGCGATGACCATTACCATCCTGGTCTGCGGCGCGGGCGTGGCGATCCAGACGATCTTCACGGCGCGATAGCCGTCGGTTTGGCGACAACCGCTCACGTTCGCATCCGATCAATCAGATTCGACAGCACCACAATGCTTTCGCTGCGCTCCACGTCGGCGCTGGAGCGGATACGTTCCAGCGCCGCCTCCAGGTGCCGCATGTCGCGGGCAAGCACGTGCAGGATCGCATCCGAGGTGCCCGTCACGGTGGCGGCGCTGACCACCTCGGGAATGTCGACCCACGCCTCGCGCAGCCGGTCGGGCGCAATCGTGCCGTGGCAGAACACCTGCACGTAGGCCTCGGTGTTCCAGCCGAGCGCATTGTGGTCGACGACCGTGGTGAAGCCGCGGATGACACCGCTGTCGAGCATCCGGTCGACGCGCCGTTTCACCGCCGGCGCGGAGAGGTTCACCTTCTGGCCGATCTCGGCGAAGGTGGCCCGTGCATGCTCGGCCAATTCGACGAGGATGCGTTCGTCGGTGTCGTCCAGGCGGTCCATCGGGATCCTCCGTCATCAGCTGTGCAATAGATCGACGCGTGGTGTAGCCTAGCGCAACAAATCGACGGTAAATGCGCAACGTACTTCGTTTGCTTGCGTTTAGGCGAGAAAATATCGTTGATCTCATGACGGACTACTACGTCGATGCGCGGTCGGTGCCCCCGGCTGGGCAGGCTTGCAGGCCGCAACGGACACCCACGCCTCGGCACTACGCGATGACGCCGCCCGCGTTCTTCGCCGTCGAGTACGCCATCAATCCATGGATGGACACCAGCACGCCGGTCGACATCGCACGCGCAGCGGCCCAATGGGAGCAACTGCGGGAAACCTACCTACGGCTCGGGCACCGAGTGGACCTGGTCGAGCCCGTCGCGGGTCTGCCGGACATGGTGTACGCCGCCAATGGGGGGTTCATCGCTCACGACATCGCCGTCGTCGCCCGGTTCCGGTACGCCGAGCGTGCCGACGAATCCAGGGCTTACGCGAATTGGATGTCCTCGATCGGCCACCGGCCCGTGACCACCCGGCACGTCAACGAGGGGCAGGGCGATCTGCTGTTGGTCGGCGATATAGTGTTGGCGGGGTACGGTTTTCGCACCGACCGGCGCGCGCACGCCGAGATCGCGGCGGCTTTGCGGATGCCGGTGGTGTCTCTGGAGTTGGTCGATCCGCGCTTCTATCATCTCGATACCGCGCTGGCCGTCCTCGATGATCGCACCATCGCCTACTACCCCCCGGCGTTCAGCGAGGCCGCGCAAACGCAACTGCGGGCATTGTTCGCCGACGCGGTCGTCGTCGGCACCTCCGATGCGTACGTGTTCGGTCTCAACGCCGTCTCTGACGGCCGCCATGTCGTGTTGCCCTCGGCGGCAACGGGTTTTGCCCAACAGTTGCGTGACGCCGGTTTCGAGCCGATCGGCGTCGATCTGTCCGAACTACTCAAGGGTGGCGGTTCGGTGAAGTGCTGCACATTGGAGGTGCATTCATGACCATCCTGGCGGACCTGACCGACACAGCCATATCTTTGGCGGAAAGGCATGCAGCGCACAATTATTCACCGCTGCCGGTGGTCGCTGCCAGCGCTGAGGGGGCCTGGATCACCGATGTGGACGGCCGCCGGTACCTGGACTGTCTGGCTGCCTACTCGGCGGTCAACTTCGGGCATCGCCACCCCGAAATCATCGCCACGGCGCACGCCCAGCTCGACACCGTGACGTTGGTGAGCCGCGCCTTCCACTCCGATCGCCTGGGCCCGTTCTGCGCCGCACTGGCCGAACTCTGCGGGAAGGACATGGTGTTGCCGATGAATTCGGGTGCCGAGGCCGTCGAGAGCGGTCTGAAGGTTGCCCGTAAATGGGGTGCCGAGGTCAAGGGAGTTCCCGCGGGCATGGCCAACATCATCGTGGCCGACAACAACTTTCATGGCCGCACCATCAGCATCGTCAGCTTCTCCTCGGATCCGGCGGCCCGGGATGGATTCGGCCCGTTCACACCCGGATTCCGTTCGGTGCCCTTCGGCGATGCCGGCGCACTGGCGCGGGCGATCGACGAGCACACCGTCGCCGTCCTGCTCGAGCCGATCCAGGGCGAGGCGGGCATCATCGTGCCCCCGGACGACTATCTGCCCGCGGTGCGGGCGCTGTGCAGCGAGCACAACGTGTTGATGATCGCCGACGAGATCCAATCCGGGCTGGCGCGCACCGGCTACACATTCGCCTGTGACCGCTGGGGCGTGGTGCCCGATGTCTACCTGCTCGGCAAGGCGCTGGGCGGAGGCGTGGTTCCGCTGTCGGCGGTGGTCTCCGACCGGGACATCCTGGGAGTGCTGAACCCCGGCGAGCACGGCTCGACATTCGGGGGGAATCCGTTGGCGGCGGCGATCGGCACCACCGTCGTGGGAATCCTGGCGGGCGGTGAGTTCCAGTCCCGCTCGGCGCGATTGGGTGCCCACCTGCACGCGGGGTTGGGTGCGCTGATCGGGGAGGGGGTGACGGCGGTGCGCGGCTTCGGCTTGTGGGCCGGTGTCGACATCGACCCGGCGCTGGCTCCTGGGCCGCAGAAAGGCAAGCAGTTCAGTCTTGCCCTGGCCGAGCGCGGAGTACTGGTCAAAGACACTCACGACTGGACGCTGCGGTTCGCGCCACCGTTGGTGATCACCGCCGCGGAGATCGACTGGGTGGTGGGGCAGTTCGCCGCCGTGCTGCGGGAGGCACATACTTAGCTGACACAGCGACGGGAGGCGCAGTTGCCGGCTACTTCGATCAGCCTCAGGCAGCAGATGCTGCGCCGCCGCCCGGTGGGTGGTGCGCCCGTCGCGCATGGGGCCGCATCCGAGCTCAAGCGCAGTTTCGGCACCTTCCAGCTCACTCTGTTCGGCGTGGGGTCGACCGTCGGCACCGGCATCTTCTTCGTGCTCTCCCAAGCGGTGCCGGAGGCGGGGCCCGGCGTGCTGGTTTCCTTTCTGGTGGCCGGGATCGCGGCCGGACTGGCCGCGATCTGCTACGCCGAATTGGCCTCGGCCGTCCCGGTATCGGGCTCGTCGTATTCTTACGCCTACACCACCCTGGGGGAGGCGGTGGCCATGGTGGTGGCGGCGTGCCTGCTGCTGGAATACGGCGTGGCCACCGCCGCCGTGGCGGTGGGGTGGAGCGGTTATCTCAACAAGCTGCTGCAAAACCTGTTGGGCGGCGAACTGCCGCACGCCCTGTCGGCGGCACCGTGGGACAAGACACCCGAGGGTGTTTCCCACGGCTGGGTCAACCTGCCTGCGGTGATCCTGATCGGATTGTGTGCGCTGCTGTTGATCCGTGGTGCCAGTGAATCGGCCAAGGTGAATACCATCATGGTGCTGATCAAACTCGGCGTGCTGGGTCTGTTCGCCGTCATATCCTTCACCGCCTTCAACGACGACCACCTCAGAGACTTCGCGCCATTCGGCGTCGCCGGCATCGGCACCGCGGCGGGCACCATCTTCTTCTCCTATATCGGCTTGGACGCGGTCTCCACCGCCGGGGACGAGGTGAAGGACCCACAGAAGACGATGCCGCGTGCGCTGATCTCGGCGTTGGTCGTCGTCACCGGCGTGTATCTGCTGGTGGCTCTGGCCGCGCTGGGCACCCAGCCTTGGCGGGACTTCGCCGCGCAGGAAAACGCCGGCCTGGCCACCATTCTCGACAACGTCACGCACAGCCGATGGGCCGGCACGGTACTGGCCGCGGGCGCGGTGATCTCGATCTTCACCGTCACCCTGGTCACGATGTACGGCCAGACCCGCATCCTGTTCGCGATGGGTCGTGACGGATTGCTACCCACCCGCTTCGCGACCGTGAACCCGACCACCATGACCCCGGTCAACAACACCGTGATCGTTGCGGTCGCGGCGTCCCTGCTGGCCGCCTTCGTGCCGCTGGACAAACTGGCGGACATGGTGTCGATCGGCACCCTCACCGCGTTCATCGTGGTGTCGGTAGGGGTGATCATCCTGCGGGTGCGCCAACCGGATCTGCCACGGGCCTTCCGGGTGCCTGGTTACCCTGTGACACCAGTGCTTTCGGTGTTGGCGTGCGGATACATCCTGGCCAGCCTGCACTGGTACACGTGGCTGGCCTTCAGCGGTTGGATCGCGGTGGCGCTGGTCTACTACTTCGTGTGGGGCCGCCATCACAGCGCGCTGAATGAGAACCCGCCGTGACCGTCGTCGTCGGGTATCGGTCCGAAAGGGTCGGTTTGTCGGGGTTGTACCTGGCCGTCGGCATCGCCCGCACGCTCCAGACGTCTCTCACGGTGGTGACCATCGTGCCCAAGGCCTGGCCGACACCGTCGTTGGCGCGGGTGGACGCCGAATACGAGCACTGGGCCGAGCATCTGGGGGAGAACTCGGCGAAGGAAGCCCGGCGTTACGTCTCCTCATTAGCCGACGGGATCGAGGTCGACTACCGCCAGTGCGCGCACCGCTCGGTGTCCAGTGGGCTGCTGGAAGTGGTCGACGAGGTCGGCGGGGAGATCCTGGTGCTGGGCTCGTTGCCCAGCGTGCGGCGGGTGCAGATGGTGGTTGGCACCACCGCTGACTGGTTGCTGCACTCCTCGCCGGTGCCGGTGGCGATCAGTTCTCCCGGATATCTTTCGCGCACCGGCAGATTGGCACGACTCACCTGTGCCTACTCCGCCGTCCCGCAGTCGGAGAACGTGGTGCGCCGCTGCGCCGCGTACGCCGAACGGATGCAGATTCCGCTGCGAGTGCTCACTTTCGCGGTACGCGGCCGAACGATGTATCCACCCGACGTGGGACTCTACGCCGAGGACAGCATCCTCGAGGCTTGGGCGGTGCAGGCGCGCGACGTGCTGGAGTCACTCAAGATCGACGGCGTGGTCGGTGATGACGTTGCGCTACAAGTGGTGACCGGCCAGAGCTGGCTGGAGGTGCTGCACAAAGCGGAGTGGGTCGACGGCGAAATCCTCACGGTGGGCACGTCACCGGGCGGCGATATCCGCAGGGTGTTTCTCGGGGCGCGCAGCGGCAAGATCATTCGCCACAGCCCGGTGCCGGTGCTGGTGCTGCCAGGCTGACGCCGGGCGCTAATGCGTCTCGAGCCGGTATACGTCGACAGGTTCCGGGAGGCCTTTGAGTTGTTGCGGGCCAAGGCTTTCAAACACGAGGCCCGAGCCCGCGGACAGATCGCGTACGGTGCGGCCGGCGAGCACCTCACCGGAACCGGCCATCGCCCCGATGCGTGCCCCGATGTGCACCGCCACGCCGCTCCACTCATCGCCTCGCCGCTCGACATTCACCGGTGTGGATGCCGGCGCGGATGGGGATGTTGCGAGCGGCGACAGCGGGAACCAGCTGCAACCCGCAGCGTGCCGCCTTCGTTGGTGCATCGAACAGCGCGAAAACGCTGTCGCCGGTGTGGCTGACGCGAGGTAGGGGCTGTCGGGTTTCGTCGATTGCGTCGACGTTGCTGACCACCCACCCCGGCACCCAGATGAGCGTGGGCCCGGACTCACCGAAGATCCGGTACGCCAGGCGCACGCCGCCGTTGCGGGCGTAGCGCACCCCGTCGTCGGTCATAGGGAGATGGTGACACTTCCCGGTCAGCGCTGATAGAGCGGCGGCCGCTCTGAACAAAGACAGAAAAAAATCTATGAGTTAAACAAATACCGTGATATGTTCATGGCCGTTGGAGCAACATAGGAGGAGGTTCGCCGTGGCGACCATTGCAGAGACAAGATCCGGCACGGTCGCAGGCTGGCGTGACCGCAAGCGATACCTGTGGCCCCTGGGCCTGATCCTGCCGACGTCCTTGCTGGCGGCGGTCGGGCTGGCCTGGGCGTTCGGCAAGCTCGGCTGGACCGCTGCCACGCCGGTGGTGTGGTGGGTGGGGCCGATCCTGCTCTACGTGCTGTTGCCGATCCTGGACACGTTGTTTGGCGCCGATGACCAGAACCCGCCGGACGAGGTGATCGAGTACTTGGAGAACGACAAGTATTACCGCTACTGCACCTACGCTTTCATCCCTTTTCAGATGATCAGTCTGGTGATCGCGTGCTATCTCTGGTCCGCCGACGATCTGAGCTGGCTGGGCATCAGCGGCGGACTCGGCTGGATCTCCAAAATCGGCGTCATGGCCACCATAGGGATCATCGGCGGAGTAGGCATCAACACCGCTCACGAGATGGGTCACAAGCGGGAGGACCTGGAGCGCTGGCTGGCGAAAGTCACGCTCGCCCAGACTCTCTACGGGCACTTCTACATCGAACACAATCGCGGTCACCACGTCCGCGTCTCCACCCCGGAGGATCCCGCGAGCGCGCGATTCGGCGAGAGTTTCTGGATGTTTCTGCCGCGCAGCGTAATCGGTTCGCTCAAGTCGGCATGGGGACTCGAGAAGGCGCGTATGGAGCGGATCGGTAAGTCCACGTGGAACATTCAGAACGACGTGCTCAACGCTTGGCTGATGTCGGTCGTGTTGTTCGGCGCGCTGACGGCCGCGTTCGGGTGGCAGGTGCTGCCGTTCTTGATCATTCAGGCGGCGTACGGCGCCTCGCTGCTGGAGTCGGTGAACTTCCTGGAGCACTACGGCCTGCTGCGCCAGAAGACCGCGTCGGGACGTTACGAACGGTGCGCCCCGGTGCACAGCTGGAACTCGGATCACATCGTCACCAACGTGTTCCTCTACCACCTGCAGCGGCACAGCGATCATCACGCCAATCCGGTGCGGCGCTACCAGACACTGCGCAGCATGGACGGGGCGCCGAACCTGCCCAGCGGCTACGCCACCCTGATCGGGCTGACATACGTCCCCGCGGCGTGGCGAAAGTTGATGGACCACAGGGTGATCGAGCACTATCGCGGTGACATCACCGCGGTCAACATCGACCCGCGCAAGCGGGACAAGATCCTGGCCCGCTACGGGGTCAAGTGATGGCCGCCTACCAGTGTCCGGTCTGTGACTACCTCTACGACGAAGCGAACGGCGCTGCGCGTGAGGGCTATCCGGCCGGCACGAGCTGGGCCGACGTCGAAGACGACTGGCGCTGTCCGGACTGCGGTGTCCGCGAGAAGATCGATTTCACCCGGGCGACCGGGCCCGCCATCGCCGTATCGAACCGCAATGGGCATTAGTCTCGGCTGCATGGTTGAGCAGACGCCCTCGCGAAACCGCAGCCCGTATCAGAACAGCGCAATCGCTCTGATGCGCAGCGGGGTTCTCGATGCCATGCAGGGTTTGCTCCTGGAACGGAAGTGGTCCTCGATCACGATGACCGACGTGGCCACGGCGGCGGGCGTGAGCCGCGGCACGCTCTACAACGAGTTCGGCACCCGCCGCGGGCTCGCACGCGCTTACGCGTTGCGCCTCACCGACAGCATCATCAGCGGCATGGAGTCGGCGGTGCACACCCATCCCGACGACGGCTACGGCACCCTGCGCTCGGCGTTCAGCGAGTTCTTCGACCGCGCCGAGAGCGACCCGCTGGTGCGGGCGCTGCGCACCGAAGACGCACCCAACGACCTGCTTCGGATGATCACGGTCGAAAGTCAGTTCATCGTCGACTACGCCGCCGAGCAGCTTGCCGTCGTCTTCGAGCAGAGCTGGGTGCGGCCCAACCCGGACGATGCGAGTTTGATCGGACAAGCCATTGCGCGGGCCGCGCTCAGCTTTCTCGCCCTGCCGCCCACTGCGGTTGATATCTCAGCCGCGGCGCTGGCGCGGGTGCTGGCGCCGTTTCTGCACAGCATCGCGGATTAGCTCGCGCGGGCCCGTGAACAGACGCAAAATCGCACGCTTCCAACGGAAGTCGTGCGATTTTGCGTCTGCTCGCGGAGGGTACTCTCGCGCGCGCTACCGTCGAGCGGCGGCGTTGGCGGCATCCTGGGCCCGCTTCAGCGTTGTCTCGATATCACCCCGGCCGAGGAACATGTCGTCGAAATAGGGCTGTAGCGCCTCGTTGCCGGCCGCGAACCCGGCGCCTCCCGGTGCGGGGATCCGTGGTCCGGCCAGCACCGCGAAGAAGGGCGTGACGTCTACGCCCCTGGCCCTCCAATACGCGAAGTACCCAGGCTGCGCCGAGAGCACCGCCGGGATCGCCGCACCTTCGCGGCCCAGGTAGGCGTTGCCTTCGCCGCTACCCATCCAGGCCAGCACCTGGCGTACCGCGTCCGGATGCTTCGTCGCCGAATTGCCTGCTGCGGCAATGCCGTTGGTCACACTGACGCGCCCCTTGGGGCCGGCGGGCATCATTGCGATGCCCCAGTGGAAGGTGGCGTCGCGGGCCACCGCGGCCAGGCTGTAGGTCCCGGACTGGAAGAGCGCCATCTTGCCGGCCAGAAATTGGTTGCGGGAGAAGTCACCGTTGTCGTTGGTGTCGGAGGCCGGGGGCGCGACGTGGTCGGCATTGATCAGGCCGACGAGGTAGCGGAAAGCTTCCACCGCCTCGGGGTTGTCGAAGGCGAACTCATCGTCACGCTGGAACACTCCGCCGGCTGACCCGATGTAGTTGAGGTAGATGGCCTGGGGGTCATTGGCGGCGTTGTATCCCCATTGGCGCACCCGGCGGGGCTCGAACCCCGTGGTACCGGCCAAGTGTCCGTCTGCGTCGACGGTGAGCCGGCGCAGCAGGGGACGCAGTGTGTCATCGCTGCCGGGACTCCAACGCACGGTGTCCAGGGAAGCGGGATCGACACCGGCCGCGGCCAGCAGGTCGGCGTTGTAGAACAGCGCGATGCCGGCGTCGGTGAGTTGCGGCACCGCCCACAGGGTGCCGTGGCGGGTGAACTGTTCGGTCACGGCCGGTTCCCAGTCCCGCTCGGAGGTGTCGATCTTCATGAGCCGCCCACTGTCGGCGTACGCGTCCAGGTAGGAGTTGGACAGCCAGAAGATGTCGTCGGCGCTGCCTCCGGCCACGTCGGTGCGCAGGGTGTCGAAATAGTTCGAGAACGCCACCATATTGGTGCGTACCTCGATGTCGGGATGGCTGCGCGTGAACGCCTGGAAAGACTCCTGATAGACCCGCGCGATCGGATCGGCCCACAGGCGCACGGTCACCACGACCTTGCCGTTGTCCTCGATGCGGCCCATCAGGATCGCCGTCGCCATCAGCAGTGCCGCAACCAGAATCAGCGCGGCGGCGACCACCGTCGAGAACCGCGGGCGACTCATAGCACGCGCCGAGATTGCCATAGGGGTCGCGATGCCACGCGGATCACAGCCGTAGCGGCAATCTCGACCACGCGGCGCCGGTTCATTTGAGTCCCGACACCAGAATCGAGGACACGATGTGGCGCTGAAAGGCCAGGAACAGCACGATCAGCGGCACGATCGCGACCGTCGTGGCCGCCATCACTAAGGTCCACTGCGAGTTGTACCGGGACTGCAGATCGGCGGTGGCCACGGTCAGCACCCGCCACTTGCGGCCACTGGTGATGACCAACGGCCACATGAAGTTGTTCCACTGTGAGACGACGGTGATCATCGTGAGCGCGGCCAGCACCGGCTTGCTGGACGGCAGGATCACATGCACGAGCACGTCCAGCGTGTTGGCGCCATCCAGGCTCGCGGCGTTGACCAGATCGTCGGGGATGAGCCGAAAGTGCTCACGCAGCAGGAAGATTGCGTACGGCGAGCCGAACATGAAGGGAATCACCAGCGCCCAGAAGGTATTACGCAGACCCATCTGGGCCATCATCAAATACAATGGCACCACCGTCACCGTGCCCGGCACCATCAGCGTCGCCACGTACACCCAGAACAGGGCGTCACGCCCCGGAAATTGCAGTCGTGCGAACGCGTAGGCGGCCAGCACCGAGAAGGTCATCTGGCCCAGCAGGATCACCGCGGTCATCAGCGCAGTCACCGCGGCCGCACGCCCGAAGCCGGTGCCGACCAGGTCGGTGTAGTTGGCCAGGGTGGGCGGGTGCGGCCACTGCAGCGGCGAACCGGTGGCGAACTGGTGACCGGAGGTGAACGAGGTGAGCAAGCCGAGTGCAAAGGGTGCCAGGGTGATCAGCGCTCCGGCGATCAGGGCCGCATAGATCAGGCCCAGCGGCAACCTAGACGAGGTCATAGCTGATCCTCTTGCGGAAGTACAGGTGCTGGACGAAGGTGACGCCCACCAGAATGACGAACAACACCACGGCCATCACCGCGGCCCGGCCGATGGCTGCCGCACCGAAGGCCTCGGCATAGATCTGGTGGGCCACCAGGTCGGTGCTGCCCTCCGGGCCGCCGCCGGTCAACGCATACACGGTGTCGAAAACCTGTGCGGTGCTGACGATCCCGGTAACGAGGACGAAGAAGGTGGTGGGTCGCAGCATCGGTAGCGTGATCCGCCAGAACCGCTGCCACACGCCGGCGCCGTCGGTGCGCGCGGCGTTGTGCACGTCCTCGGGTATCGCCAGCAGACCAGCCAGGAAGGACAGCGACACGTAGCCGACGTTGGTCCAGATGACGACTGCCGAGACCATCGGCAACGCCAGGTCGGGGTTGGTCAGCCACTCGATGCGCCGTCCCAGCAGGGTGCTCACCGCGCCGTCGGTGGGGGCCAGGATCCAGCGCCACAACACCGCGATCGCCAGCGGCGCGCAGATCCACGGCAGCACGTAGAGCGTGCGGAACAACCCGCTGCCGGGCAGCCGGGGCGCCAGCAGCAGTGCGGCCAGCAGTCCCAGCGCCGTCTGCGCCGGTACGACGAGTGCGACGAAGAGGGCGGTGACCACCAGCGAGTCCCCGAAGTCGCCGTCGTGCAGCACCGAGCGCCAGTTCGCGAGGCCGACGTAATGCAGCGGCCCCAGCAGGTCCCAGCGATAGAGGCTGAGCCAGATCACGACCAGAATCGGCAGCAACAGGAACGCGACGACGCCGAACAGGCTGGGCGCCAGCAGCGCGTAGGCCAGCGCGGTGGAACGGCGTGGCGCGTCGGACATGAATGTATTAAAGCCGGTCGTTACGGTGTACCGGTGACCGCGAACCGGGGAATCGACGCCGACTTCCTTGACCTGCCGCGCCACCAGTTGGCGGACGCCGCATTGTCGGCGGCACGAGCGGCCGGGGCCAGTTACGCAGACCTGCGGATTCACCGCATCACCACCGAAATCATCCAGCTGCGCGACGGCGAACTCGAGACCGCCGTTCTCAGCCGCGACATCGGGCTGGCGGTGCGGGTGATCGTGGCGGGCACGTGGGGGTTCGCATCCCATGCCGAACTCTCCCCAGATGTGGCGGCCCGGACCGCTCGGCACGCCGTGCAGGTGGCCACCATCCTGGCGGCGCTGAACACCGAACAGGTCAGGCTCGCTGCCGAGCCGGTGTACCCCGACGTCGTGTGGGCGTCGGATTATCAGATCGACCCGTTCGGTGTTCCGGCGTCCGACAAGATCGACGTGCTGCGGGAGTACTCGGCGCGGCTGCTGGACGCCGACGGCATCGACCATGTGTCGGCCAGCCTGACCGCCGTCAAAGAGCAGACTTTCTACGCCGACAGCTTCGGCTCCTCGATCACCCAGCAGCGGGTGCGGCTGCAGCCGCAGCTTGAAGCGGTGACCGTCGATGCCAAGGCGGGCAGTTTCGAATCGATGCGCACGCTGGCCCCGCCCAGCGCGCGGGGCTGGGAACTCGTCGCCGGCGACGACATCTGGAACTGGTCCGCGGAGCTGGCGGAGCTGCCCGACCTGTTGTACGAGAAGGTGCACGCGCCTTCGGTGGTGCCAGGACCCACTGACCTGGTGATCGACCCGACCAACCTGTGGTTGACCATCCACGAATCCATCGGCCACGCAACCGAATACGATCGGGCCATCGGCTATGAAGCCGCCTACGCCGGAACCTCGTTCGCCACTCCGGACAAATTGGGCAGTTTGCAGTACGGCTCGCCGGTCATGAACGTGACCGCCGACCGTACGATCGAATACGGTTTGGCCACAGTCGGTTACGACGACGAGGGGGTGGCCGCCCAGAGCTGGGACCTGGTGCGCAACGGTGTTTTCGTCGGCTACCAGCTCGACCGGGTGTTCGCGCTGCGCCTGGGACAGCCGCGTTCCAACGGGTGTTCGTACGCCGACTCGGCTCATCACGTGCCGATCCAGCGGATGGCCAACGTGTCGTTGCAGCCGGGACCGGAGGACCTCAGCACCGCGGACCTGATCAGCCGGATCGATGACGGGATCTACATCGTCGGCGACAAGTCCTGGTCGATCGACATGCAGCGGTACAACTTCCAGTTCACCGGGCAGCGGTTCTACCGCATCCGCGACGGCCGCCTCTACGGGCAGTTACGCGACGTGGCCTATCAGGCGACCACCACCGATTTCTGGAACGCCATGGAGGCTGTGGGCGGGCGATCGACGTGGCGACTCGGCGGTGCCTTGAATTGCGGCAAAGCTCAGCCCGGCCAGGCGGCCGCGGTCAGCCACGGCTGCCCGTCGGCGTTGTTCCGCGGCATCAATGTGCTCAACACCCGTACCGAGGGCGCCCGATGATCACTCCTCAGCACGTCATCAACATCGTCCTGGACGAGGCCGCCAAGATCGGTCGTGCCGACGAGACCATGGTGCTGGTCACTGACAGGGTCGATGCGACACTGCGCTGGGCGAACAGCACGATGACCACCAACGGTGTGACGGTCACCCGCAGTGTCACGATCATTTCCGTTGTGCGACAGGGTGATAGCGCCTACGTCGGCACCGTGGTCTCCGGCGAGACAGACCCGTCGGTGCTGCCCGGGCTGGTGGTGTCGTCCCAGGACGCGGCCCGTTCTGCGCCCGAGGCCGGAGACGCCGCGCCGCTGCTCGCCGATTCCGGGGAGCCCGCCGATTGGGATGCGCCGGTGCCGGGTACCGGTGCCGGGGTGTTCGGCGCCATCACAGGTCCGCTGTGCCAGGGATTCCGGCGCAGCGACCGGTTGTACGGCTATGCGCACCATAGTGTGTCGACGACGTTCCTGGCGTCGTCGACCGGGCTGCGGCGACGCTACACCCAGCCTTCCGGGGCGATCGAGATCAACGCCAAGCGCGGTGACGCCAGCGCCTGGGCGGGCATCGGTACGCCGGATTTCGTTGACGTTCCTATTGATTCGCTGCTTTCGGACCTGTCGACGCGGCTGGAATGGGCGTCCCGGAAAGTGGAGCTGCCGGCCGGTCGCTACGAGACGATCATGCCGCCGTCCACCGTGGCCGACATGATGATCTACCTGGCCTGGAAGATGTCCGGGCGCGGTGCCCAGGAGGGCCGCACCGCGCTGTCGGCACCCGGTGGCGGAACCCGGGTAGGGGAGCGGCTCACCGATCTGCCGCTCACCCTGTTCTCCGATCCGATGGCGCCGGGCCTGGCGTGCACGCCGTTTGTCGCGGTGAGCCACTCCTCGGAGATGATGTCGGTGTTCGACAACGGCATGGAGATCGATCAGGTCGACTGGATCCGCGACGGGGTCATCAACGCGCTGGCCTATCCGCGGGCCGCCGCGGCCAGGTTCGACGCCCCGGTCGCGGTCGCCTGCGACAACATCATGATGACCGGCGGGTCGGCTGAACTCGCCGACATGATCGCCGCCACCGAGCGGGGCCTGCTGCTGTCCACGCTGTGGTACATGCGCGAGGTTGATCCCACCACGTTGCTTTTGACGGGTCTGACCCGCGACGGTGTTTATCTGATCGAGGACGGCGAGGTGACGGGGGCGGTCAACAATTTCCGGTTCAACGAGAGCCCGCTGGACCTGTTGCGGCGCGCGACCGAGGCCGGAGTGAGCGAGAAGACGCTGCCGCGCGAGTGGGGCGACTGGGCCACCCGGGCGGCGATGCCGTCGTTGCGGATACCCGACTTCCATATGTCCTCGGTCAGTCAGGCGCAGTAGCGTACGAAAGATGTCGCTTCCTGCTGACCAGCTGACGAGGCTGGTCGCGCTTTCTGACGGGCGCATGTCGGCACTGGTGCGACGGGTGTGCGCGCAAACCATGTCGCTGCCGCCTCTGCCGGCGCCTGTTGCCGTGGGCGAGCCCGAGTCCGAGACCGACACCGTCGTCGCCGAGTTCGCCGAGCAGTTCAGCGCCGACGTCTCGGCAATCACCGTCGAGCAGCGGTCGCGACTGCTGAAGTGCCTGGGCCACAGTGCGTTTCGTGTCGTCGTCGCGATCTTCATCGCCGACTTCGTGCCGCGGGTGCGGGCCGGCTTGGAAGCCCTCGGGGTCGGCTCGGAGTATTTGGCCTGGGTGCACGGGCCGATCGCGTGGGACGACACGCGCGATCCCTCGGACGAGTTGTTCAGTGGATTCCTGCCGAGGGTGGCCCGCGAGCGCGCCGTGGACCCCGTGACCTCAGAACTCGTGCGACTGCGCGGTGCGGCCGCGCACAACTGCCGGCTGTGCAAGTCGCTGCGTGAAGGAAACGCCCTGGATGCGGGTGGTTCGGAGTCGTTGTACGACGAGATTGCGCAGTTCGAGACGTCCGATGTGCTCGCTGATCGTGCAAAGTCCGCCCTGCGGTATGCGGATGCGTTAATTTGGACCCCTGCGCACCTCGCCGTCGACGATGCCGCCGAGGTGCGCTCCCGGTTCTCGCCCGCCGAGGCCGTGGAGCTGACGTTCGACATCATGCGCAATGCCAGCAACAAGATTGCCGTGTCGTTGGGAGCCGATGCGGCGCGCGTGGAGTCCGGGACCGAGCGGTATCTGATCGATGTCGATGGGCAAACCGTCTTCAGCTGACCCGACGCTTCCGTAGCCGCTTGTCCAGCGCGTCAACGGCGAGCAGGACCGGCATCGAGGCGAGTGCGACGACCCACCCCCAGATAGGCGGATTCCACTGGCCCAGCAGCCGCGCGACCGGCGGCACCCATAGCTCGATCAGCGAGATCGCCAGCCCGGCCAACGCCGCGGGTACCAGCAGCCGGTTGGTGAACCAGCCCAGCGCTCCGGGCCATCGGGAGGACGATCGGCAGGCGAAGACGTTGGCCGTCTGGGCCAGGACGACAGTGATGAACGCCGCGCCGGATGCCGCTGCCAGTTCGTGCCCGGTGGGAAACGGATTGCCGGGGCGCCAGCCGAGCGCCAGCAGGGACACGATGAAGGCGGCGAGGGAGAGAACCGCTTCGAGCGGACCCAACAGACCGAAGGCCCGGCGCAACACGGTGCGGTTCATCAGCCGGCCGTGCACCGGAGGTCCCTCGAGTAGGTGCTTGGCGGGTGGCTCGGCGCCGAGTGCGACCGCGGACAGCGTGTCGGTGCCCAGGTCGAGTGCGATGATCTGCAGCACGCCGAGCGCCAGGGGGAAGAAGCCGCCGGAGAGCGCCCAGACGAGGAATGGCGCCAGCTCGGCGACGTTGTCGGTCAGGTGATAGGTCAGGAAGCGGCGGATATTGACGAAGGTTGCACGGCCCTGCTCGATGCCGGCCACGATGCCGGCGAAGGAGTCGTCGAGCAGTACCAGGTCGGCTGCCGCGCGGGCGACGTCGGTGCCGGATCGGCCCATAGCGACTCCGATATCTGATTCATGCAGCGCCGGGGCGTCGTTGACGCCGTCTCCCGTCATCGCCACCACGTGACCCAGCGAGCGCAGCGCGCGGGCGATGCGCAGTTTGTCCTCCGGCGATACCCGGGCGATGACGATGCCGTCGTGGTCCAGCAGAGCGGCCAGTTGCTGCTGATCGTCGGGCAGGTCGGAACCCGACAGCACCGGCGAGTCGGGGGCGCGCAGCCCCACCTCGTCGGCGATGGCGGTCGCGGTGGCCGGATGGTCACCGGTCACCATCGCCACCTTGACGCCGGCCGTGCGGCAGGCCCGCAGTGACGCGGAGACGTCGTCACGCGGCGGGTCCTGCAGTGCGACCAGGCCGAGCAGGCGCAAGCCATGCTCGCAGTCGGTCTGATCGCGGGGTGTGCGGCCGTTCCTCGCGGCGGCGGCGATGGCGAGCACCCGTAGCCCGCGTGCGGTGAGGGCCTCCATCGCCTGGCGGGGCGCCGGATCGTCACCGCAGAGCGGAAGGACGGCGTCCGGCGCGCCCTTGACCACGATCTCGTCGGCCAGCACGACAGCCATCCGGCGCAGCCGGGGGTCGAAGGGGAACCGCAACGCGGCCGGGCCGGTGCGGCGGTCCTCGACGGTGTCGACACCCAGTCGCCGGGCGAGAGCATCCAGGGCCGCTTCCATGGGATCCCCATGAGCCCGCCACTGGCCCGCTACTTCTTCGGCGTACCCGGTGGAGCAGCGTTCGGCAGCCAGGGCCAGCCTGCGGGCGGCGTCTTGTGCGGCGGGCGAGGAAGGGATCAGGGTGGCCGTGGGTCCGTAGCCGGACCCGTCGACGCGCAGCGACCCGGCGGGTGTCCACGTTTCGACGACGGTCATCTGGTTGCGGGTCAGGGTGCCGGTTTTGTCGGTGCAGATGAAAGTGGTAGAGCCGAGGGTTTCGACCGCCTCGAGGTTCCGAACCAGAATCTGCTGCTTGGCCATCTGCTCCGAACCCCAGGCGAGTGACAGCGTCACCGTCGGCAACAGTGCCTCGGGGACCAGCGCGACGGTGACGCCGATCGCGAACACGAAGGCCTGCTGGATGGGGTTGCCCACAAGCAGGGAAACGACCAGGAACAGCACGCCCACGCTGACCGAGATCGCAGCGGTGAGACGGACAACGCCGTTCAGGCCGCGGGTCAGCGGGGTGTCGGGTTTCGCGGTCGACGTCGACAGACGGGCGATCCCGGCAAGTCGCGTCCGTTCGCCGATCGCGGTGACCTGGGCGCGCGAGTCGCCCTCGACGACGAATGTGCCCGCAAACAGCGATTCGCCCTCGGCCACGGAATTGGCCTGGCTCTCGCCGGTGAGCATCGAGGAGTCGACGAGCAACCGGTTCTCCGCCAGCACCACAGCGTCGGCGGGCACCCGATCGCCACTTTCCAGCAGCAGAACGTCGCCGATTACCACGTCCTCGGCGTCGATCAGTTGCCGGCGCCCGTCCCGCCACACCGTGACACGGGTGGGCAGCATCTCCTGCAGCCGATCGGCCGCACGGTCCGCCCGAGCCTGCTGGATCAGGGCGAAGACGCCGTTGAGCACGATCACCGCGGCGATCGCGACGCTGAGTTGCGGGAGCTTCGCGAGGAAGGCCAGTGCCGCGGCCGTCCACAGCAGCAAGGCGAAGAAGTGCGTCAGCTCCCCGAGCAGGCGGCGCAAGACGGACGGCCGCTTCGCGGCGGGCAGCGCATTGGCGCCGTCCCGCGCACGCCGCGCGAGAGCTTCCGCCTTCGTCAGCCCTGCTGCCGTCACAGCGGCCATGTTTTCCCCTCAGCTACCGCGATGGAAAACCGCCGGCACAACCTTATCGCCGGGCTGGTGCACCGCGGTGCGGGAACCGATGGCCCCGCGCCTCGTTCGCGGTATCGTGAGCAAACAAATCAAAATCGCAGCAGCAGCGAGGAGTCATGGCGGTTAAAGCGGCTTTCGCCATCATGTTAGTCGCGGTATTCGTGGTGACCGGCTGTTCTGGATCCGACGGCAAACCGCCTCGGCAAACGCCGACCGGCCACGACAATCCGTCTCGGTTACCGCCCATCTACCCCGGGACCACCGTCTCGATTCCCCCGTCCGCGTCCGCTGCGTCGCCGACATCGTCGACTGCTACGTCTTCGGCTGCGCCGGCCCGCACCATCCCGGGTGACGGGACGTTCCGGACGGGAGCGGACCTGGTGCCGGGCACCTACCGATCCCCAGGTGGTGGCTCCTGTTACTGGGAGCGGTTGAGGGGCTTCGGTGGGCAGACCGCCGACATCATCGCCAACGGGGCGGGCATCCTGCCGCAGACGGTGACGATCGCGCCGACCGACGCCGGGTTCCGATCCCAGGGCTGCGCCCCGTGGACGTTGGTGACGGATGCCGCTACCACCACCACTTCGGTTGCACTCCCGGCGGGTGCCCAGGCCTGCCCGCCGACGTCGGGGCCGGCCGGCGGCTTCGCGCACTCCGCGGTCGGATCCGCCGACACGTCATGTCCGTTCGCCGAGCAGGTTCGGCTCGCGTACGGTGCCGGGGGGCCGGCCAGCGTGACACCGCGCGAGGTCGAAGCCGACAGTCCGGTGACCGGCCAGCACTACACCATGACGTGTGCCGCCAACGGGTCGATGGTGGTGTGCAACGGCGGCAACGGCGCGGTTGTATATGTCTATTAGTTGTTGCGGTGCAACGGGATAAGTCAGCGAATCGAGGAACTATGGAGCCTGGGGAAATCTTGGAGGTGGGCACAAGCTATTGCCTCAACTGCCGCGTCGACGCGGAGTATCACATCATTGACATGACAGGTAACGGCGACCGGATGGACCGTCAGTGGCTTTGTCCCGGTAATCACCGCGACACTCACGTGCAGGACGAATACAAGCAATACACCTGGGAGAATCGGCGGCGAGCGAAGAAAGAGGGTTCGTAGGCGCGGCCGCGGCGCGGTCGCAACGGCTACGGTTAACGTGTGTCACTCCGACGAGAAAGCCCGCTGCGCGGGCGGCGGCTGCGCGTCCACGAAGCCCTGTTCGAACGCTTCGCCATGAGCCGGGCCGGCGCCGTGCTGGGGACGCACGTGATGCCGCGCCTCGACAAGGTGCTGATACCGCGGACCAAGGGGCGGCTCAGCGGTATGGGGCTTGACAAGGTCGGGCTCGTCACCTCGACCGGCGCCAAATCCGGCCGGCCGCGCACGAATCCGCTCACGTTGATCGATGACTCCAACGGGCTGCTGGCGATCGGATCGAACTATGGCCGCCCCACGCACCCGGGGTGGAGTGCCAACCTGCTGGCTAATCCCGAATGCACGGTCGAATACAAGGGTCCGCCCCGGCAGTACCGGGCCGAGCTATTGACCGGCGATGCCCGCGAGGCGGCGTGGGCTACCGCGGTCGACTTCTACGCGGGTTACGAGGCCTACCGGGTCAAGTGCGCGCCGCGAGAGATCAGGGTGTTCCGGCTGCGGCCCGTCAACACCGGGGACAGCGCAACCCACGGAGGTCGGTGAGCTCGTCATCGGGGAGCGTGGGCCTTGCCGATATCCCGCTGTGGCCGCTGCGCCTTGAGCCAGATTGTTGCCGCCTCGACGCGGTTGGCTGCGCCGAGCTTTCGCAGGATCCGTTTGACATGCGACTTCGCGGTGTCCTCGGTGATCACCAGGCGTGCGGCGATGTGGGCGTTGGACGCTCCCGAGCCCAACAGGGCAAGTACCTCGAGTTCGCGTTTGGAGAGGTCCCCGGGGATTTCGCTGTCGACGGTCGGGAGGATCGCGGTGGTCGCGCGCGAGGCGGCGGTGCCTTCCGAGTCGCCGCTCACGAGTTCGACCTCGGCGTCGAGGTATTCGGCGACCACCGCTTCGGTGCGCTGCAGAAGTCGTCGTAGCTCTTGGCCCTGCGCGCGCAACCGGTCCGTGAGTTGGGCTCGTTCCACCGCGAAACCGAATCCCTCCGCGAACGCCCACAGGGAGTCGCGGTCGAACTCGTCCACCCGGCGCGGTTTGAGCCGGTGGTCGGCGTGAATGAAGCCGATGACCCGACCCTCCGGCATGATCGGCGCGGCGACGTAGGAGTGGGTGTCGTAGGCGTCGGCGAGCTCGGCGAACACCCGTGGATTGCCGACGACCTGTTGGATCGCCATGGGTCTGCGGCGCCGGACCATCTCGGTCTCGAGAACCCGGGCGGCGAGGATGGCAGGGTGCTCGCGGCTGAACGCCAGCAGTCGTGCCGCGGCTTCAGGATCGCCGTTCACCCAAAACGCTTCAGCGAGAAGCTCTTTGCCGCGGACGCGGTAGAGCACCGCTCGATCGAAGCCGCAGGCTTCGCAGGCCTGTTGCGGGGCTGCGGCGATCATCGCTTCCGCACTGGGCATCCGGCGCAGGTGCGCGAGGGCGGTATGGACGCGGGCGAGGACTTCGAGCCGGTCGCGGAGCTGGGCGTCGGCGGCTCGGTCGCGGCGTTCGTGGAGATCGGCGAGTGCACGGACGGCGGCTTGTAACTCGGGTGCGGCGGTGGCGGTGAGCACGCCGAGGCGCTCCTCGAGATCCGCCAACTCGTCGTCGAGTTCGGCGCGTACCTCAGAGGTCGGGCTGGCCGGAGGGTTGTCGGGCCATGCGGGCAGCGGCCCGTGCAGAGCGTGGGTGCGCGGGTCGCTGCGGGTCTGATTCACAGCTCGACGCTAACAGCGAAGTGAACGAGGCGTCGACGGCCGAAATCCCGCATTCGCTACCGCCCGGGCGCCGCGAGCCGGGGCGCCTGCCGCCCCGGGGTGTAGGCGGGCAGGTCCGCGCTCGGTTCCCACGAGTGCAGCCGAAGCGCCTTCATCGCCCGGTACTTCAGGGCGCCGTGCGCGTTGCCCGCGTACCACACGAGATGCACCGAGATCGGGAACGGCGCGTTCCAGAACACCTCGGGTATGGGATCACGCGGGGCGGGTTCGGTGAGGGCCACATCCGCGCACACGTACCCTTCGCCGTCGTCGTAGGACATCCGTTGCAGGATGACGCCGTCGGCGTCGCAGATTGTCGTCTCTCCCAGCATGCGCGACGGATAGCTCAAGCCGGGGATCAGCGGCGTCTGCATCGTGAAGGGGCCGACGTGTGAGGGGTGCACCGCGGGTACGCCGAGCATCCGGGCCATCCTGGGCGGGGTCTCGCGGCAGTACTGGAGAAGGTACTGCTCGTCGCGGCGGATGAGCCAGGGCCGGGTGAGCGCCCAGGTCGGGAAGGACGGGAAGTGCATCCCGCCGGCCAGCAGTCGGACGCGGCCCAGCAGGCGCTTGGCCGTGCGGACTCGGCCCCACTCGAATCCGTTCGCGCAGCCGATCGGACCCAGCGAGGTCGCCATGACGCCGTCGTCGCTTCCCCCCGCGTAGTAGTTGTTCTCCCAGAACGACGGTTGGTCTTTGTCGTGTAGGTGAATCGCGCCGTCCGGCTCGCACAGGGCGTACGTCCCGCGGGTGTCGCGTCCGCGGACGGCGATGAACCCGCCGCCTACCAGGCAGCCGTGCTGACGGGCCAGTGACCGCAGCGTCTGCAGGGGCGCGCCCAGCAGTGGCCGCGCCACTGACCGCATGCGGGAGTCATAGGCGTTGGGTGAGGTCATCGCCTCGGGTAGGAAGATCGCCTCGGGGGAATGCTCGCGGGCGGCGGCGTGCACAAGGTCCGCGCACCGCCGCAGGTTTCCTTCGACGTCCCCGATCCGCAGCGCCGGCTGGATCGCGACGACGCGCGTCATGGGTTGACCCGGTGTCGCGCCACGATCGCGCCGGCATCGATGCCGGCGGGCAGGCACCCGAGCACGCCGCCGCTGTCCTCCAACTTGGCGGCGCAGTAGGCGTCGGCCACCATCGCCGGTGCGAAACGCACGAGCAGCGAGGCCTGCAGGCAACGCGCCATCCGGCCGGTCAGCTCGCGAGCGCGGGCCTCCGGTACCCCGCCGGCAACCATGTCCCACAGCTGTGCCACGGCGGTGTCCAGGCGCCGGTTCGCGCCGGCCGCGAGGTCGAGTTCGTCGAGAAACACCCCCATCGCCTCCGGCTCTCGCTGCATCGCACGCAAGACGTCGAGTGCTTGCACGTTCCCGGAGCCTTCCCAGATCGACATCAACGGCGCCTCCCGGTAGGAACGCGGCAGCCGCGACTCCTCGATATACCCGTAGCCGCCCTGGCACTCCAGTGCCTCGGCGGCGTGCAACGGCGCCCGCTTGCAGATCCAGAACTTCAGCACCGGACCGGCCAGGCGGCGCAACGCGATCGCCCTCGGGTCGCCGTCCGCGGCGTCCTGCGTGGCGCGCGCGAGCCGTAACGCCGACCAGGTGGCGGCCTCGCTCTCTAGGGCGAGGTCGGCCAGGACAGCCGTCATCGCGGGCTGTTCGGCAAGGTGGCGCCCGAACGCGGAGCGATGCGAGGCCCAATGGATCGCCTCGATCGTCCCGGTCCGCATGACGGCCGTGGACCCGAGCACGCAGTCCTGCCGCGTCCCACCGATCATCGCCATGATTGCCCGTACACCCCGGCCGGGTTCTCCGACGAGCTGGGCGCGCGAAGCCTCGAACCGTACCTCCGCTGTCGGGTTGGACCGGTTTCCGAGCTTGTCCTTGAGCCGGTCCAAGATCCAGCCGTTGTCGGTGCCGTCGTCGAGCCGGCGCGGGACCAGCAGACAGCTGACCCCCTCAGCGGTCTGCGCAAGCACGAATATCGCGTCGGAGTGCACGGCCGAGACGAACCACTTCTCGCCGGTGACCCGGTACCACCCGTCGTCGCCGTCAGGTACGGCGACCATGGTGTTGGCGCGCACGTCGGAGCCACCCTGCTTTTCGGTGAGCGCCATGCCGATGAGGGCGCCCCGCTTCTGGACTGCCGGCAGCGAGCGGGGGTCGTAGACCCCGGCGGTGACCAGCCGCTCCCACCGCTCGGCGACCGGCGCGGCGAGCCGCAACGCCGGAACGCAGGCGTAGGTCATCGCGAGCGGGCACGTGGCACCAGCCTCGACCTGCGCGACAGCAATGAACTTGGCCGCGCGAGCGACGTGCGCCCCCGGGCTGTCATCGGCCCACACCGCTCCCGCGGTTCCGTGCTCGACGGCGAGCCGCATGAGGTGGTGCCACGCCGGATCGAACCGGATATTGTCGGTCCGCACACCCGACCGGTCATAGAGCTGATGCACCGGCGGGTGCTCGTTGGCGGAGAATCCTGCCTCCAGCCCCTCGGCCGACCCCAGTGCACGCCCAAGAAGGCGGCACTCCGCCACCCGCTCTCCGGCCCCGAACGCTGCCATTGCCTCGATCAGCGCGATGTCGTCTCCGATCACATCGAAGTCCTGAAGACGGGGCGGGGTATTGAAGGTGGCCCGGTTGGAGGCGGTCGCACGCGCGGAGTCGGTTGCCACGGGGTCGGAGACGATGCTCATGAAACCGATTCAAGCGGCCCGGCGGAACTGAGGCCAGCGGATTGACTCTTAATGGCGACAAGGTGCACCCCGAATGGCGACGAATCCTCCCCCGGGTCGATCTACGGTTTGTTTCGTGGTGGAAAACAAGTGTCACGACATCGACGACAGCGCCGCAGCCCCCGATCGCGGGGACGTCAGTGAGGACAAGTCAATGAGTTCAGCAACGCCGGTACAACACCTGGACACCGACTATCTATTGCTCGGCGCCGGCGCCATGAGCATGGCGTTCGCCGACGTGATCCTCTCCGAGGACCCCTCGGCGCGCATCGTCATGGTGGACCGCCACGCCAACCCAGGCGGGCACTGGAACGACGCCTACTCCTTCGTCCGGCTGCATCAACCCGCCGCGTTCTACGGTCTCAACTCGACGCACCTCGGGCAGGGCGGCGAAGACCTCAGCTCGGGGGCCGATATCGTCGCCTACTACCGCGATGCGATGGACCGGTTCCTGCACACCGGTCGGCTGCGTTTTCTTCCGATGAGTGAGCACCGGGGAGACGGCCGGATCGTCTCCACGATCGACCGCGACCGGGTCACCACGGTCACCGCGCACCGCAGGATCGTGGACGGAACCTACATGCAGGTAACGGTGCCGTCGATCTGCCCACCCCGCTACACGGTTGACCGCAGCGCCACCGTAATTCCGCCCAACGGCCTGGCCCATATCCGGCGGCCGCACGAGCGCTACGTGGTCATCGGCGCAGGCAAGACCGGGATCGACGCGATCCTGTTCCTGTTGGACAACGGTGTGTCGCCGGCTCGGATTCAGTGGATCGTGTCCAACGACGCGTGGTTGTTGGACCGGGGCACCATGCAGCCCGGCCTCGTGCTGGAGACCGTGGTGTCCATGGTCCAGAGCATCGCCGACGCCACCGACATCGACGATGTCTTCCTGCAACTCGAACGCCAGGGGATCGTCTTCCGCCTGGACACCCAAAGGCTGCCGACCAAGTGGCGCTGCGCCACGGTGGACCGTACGGAGCTGGCCGAGCTGCGTCGGATCGACAATGTGGTCCGGATGGGCCGGGTACAGCATGTCGGCAGCAGCGAGATTCGCCTCGACCGCGGAACCATCGACGCCGTCGAGGACAGCCTGTTCGTCGACTGCTCGGCCAACGGGCTGGCCAAAATGGATGCCCTGCCGATCTTCTCCGAGGGCCGCGTCACGTTGCAGTCGGTGTTCATGTGCCAGCAAACATTCAGCGCGGCGCTGATCGCACACCTGGAACTGCGCAATCTCAGCGATGAACGCCGAAACCGGATCTGCACGGCGGTGCCGCACCCGGAACTCACCCAGGATCTGCCCACCACCCTGATTACCACCGCCCAGAACATGATCAACTGCAACCGGCATGTACCGCTTTGGCTGCGCCACAGCCGCCTATATCTCGGGCACCATTCGGCGCCGCACCGCTACCTGATGGGCTCGGCCAAGCTGGCATTGCTGCAGCGCCGGGCCGATGCCGCCGTGAACAGGATGCGCGAGCGGGCGACCGTCTCGTAAACGTGTGGCCTCAGCGCAAGCCGTCCAGCGGCGGTTGCCTTGGCGTGATCCCGGTGCGCTTAGGCTCGGCGGAGCAAAGGTGTTCTCCTGCAAGGGATTGCGCGAAGCTGGCGATGTCGTGGATGGTGGCGAGGTAGACGTCGGCCAGCGGCTCGCGCAGTAGTGTGTCGCCTGCATGGCAGGTGCCATTGATCGAACGACTCACCACATCGACGCCGGCGCGCAGGAGCATCCGCGCATAGCGGAGGCCTTCGTCGCGGAACGGGTCGAGCTCGTTCAGCGAGATCACGTGCGGCGGCAATCCCGCCAGATCGGCGGGCCGCGCGCGGTAGGGCCAGCACAGGGGATTGTCGTCGTTTTCGCCGCTTGGATCGTAGACGCTGGCCAACACGTCCATCGCGCCCACGTTCAGCAGGTAGCCGTCATTTTCGTGGAGCGATGGGAGGTCTGCCGGCTTGGTACGCCAGGCGTTGGAGATGAACGGGCACTGGGCGTAGACACCGTCGATTTCGTTGATCCAGCCTTCACGGTTGGCCTTGAGTGCTGTGGCCAGGGTGAGGTTTCCGCCGCCGGACTCGCCGGAGACGACGAGGCTGGTGATGCCGAGTTCCTGGCGGTGGGCGTGCACCCAACGCAGTGCGGTTGCGCAGTCGTCGAGCCCGGCTGGAAAAGGATGCGGACCGAGCACGCCTGCGCCGTTGCGGTATTCGACGCCGATCACGAGGTTGCCGGCGAGCGCGAGTTCGTCGCGCCAATGCCGGTAGTTCGGCCAGGCGGCCTCGAACATGACCATGCCGCCCCCGTGCAGGTGAACCACGCCGGGACGCGGCGCGTCGCCGTGGGTGGGGCGATGAATGTAGAGCCTGATCCGGTTCCCGTCGATCCCGGCGATTTCGTCGACGCTGGACGTCACGCCCGCCACCGCAGGCAACGATCCGAAAAGCGCGTCGATGACGTGGCCGAACTGTTCTTCGAAGCCGGCGGCGTAGGCGCGCCGGTCCTGCAGCGGCGAATCTCTGTCGAGCGGCGCGGCCGGGGCGGCCAGGTCGAGGCCCAGCGGTGCAAACGCCGCGATCATCCGCGGGTCGGCGCGCGGATCATCGCGCAGGGTCATGGCGGGATCACCCAGGCGGCCAGGAAGATTGAGGTGCGGTCTGTCGGGCATCGGTCTGTCCAGTTCTGTGTTGGTCTGGGTCACGCCGACAGCGCGAAGCCGGCAAAGCCGCCTTCGATCGCGGCTCGGCATTCTTGGCGATAGGCTCCCACGCCGCCGAAGTAGAACAGGACTACGTGCGGCTTTCCGGGGATGTTGTCGCCCAGGAACCACGAGTCTTTGCCGCGAAGCAACACCGTGTCGTTGACGAGTTCGTCCATGTGTTTTCCCCACGCCTCGACCGCTTCCCGGGTGGCCTCGATCGCGTCAAATCCGTTGGCTTCCAGGTGACTAATGGCCGTGCCGATCCAATCGACAATGCCGTCGATGACCACCGGAAGGTTGGCAAAGGGCGTTTGGGGGCCGCAAATCAGAAACATGTTCGGGAAGCCGTCGACCCCGATGCCCAGATGCGTCCGTGGCCCGTCGTTCCACGTGTCTCGCAGCGCTGCGCCGCCTTTGCCGCGAATGTCCAGACTTCGCAGTGTTCCGGTGACGGCGTCGAATCCGGTTGCGAAGACGATGATGTCGGCGTCGTACTCGTCGGTTGCGGTGCGAAGTCCGCGAGCGGTGATCTCCGAGATCGCGTTCTCACTGATATCGACCAGGCTCACGTTCTCGCGATTGAACGCCTCGTAGTAGAAGTGTCCGAGCGGCGGGCGCTTCCCGACGAAGGGATAGTCTTTGGGGCAGAGCAGCTCGGCGGTCTTGGGGTCGTGCACGATCGCGCGAATTTTGTTGCGGATGAACTCAGATGCCAACTCGTTGGACCGATCGTCGGTCAAGAGGTCGCCGAAGGTTTCGAAGACGAAGCGAAAGCCGCCCTCCTCCCAGCCGTATTCGAGAACCTGCTGCTGCTCTGCCGGCGTGAGGTCTTGGGCCCTGCGGTCGGCGAGTCCCATCGCAAGGCCGAAGAAGTGCTCGCGTGCGTGTTCCCAAATGTCGTCGTAGTTTGTTCGGATCGCTTGGCGCTCGTCGTCGGTGAGCGTGTAGTTGCGCGCCGGCAGAACGTAGTTCGGCGTGCGCTGAAATACCGTCACCTGCGCAGCGGTCTGAGCGATGATGGGGATGGCCTGGATCGCCGACGCGCCCGTGCCGATCACCGCGACGCGCTTGCCTGCGAAATTCACCTTGTCTTTCGGCCAGCGGCCGGTCACATAGCTTTCGCCCACGAACGTGTCGCTGCCCGGAAAAGGTGGCGTGTAAGGCAGCGACAACACGCCGGTGGCCGCCACGAGATACTTGCAGGTGAAGGTGTCACCGCGATCGGTCGTCACGGCCCAGCGCTTGGCGGCTTCGTCGTACACCGCCGACTCCATCCGCGTCTCGAACTGGATGTCGCGGCGCATGTCGAAACGATCGGCCACGTGCTGCAAGTACGCCAACGCTTCGGGCTGGGTCGGGTATCGCTCCTGCCAATCCCACTCGTCCTGAAGCTCCTTGGAGAACGAGAAGGCGTACACCCAACTCTCGCTGTCGGTTCGCGCACCGGGATACCTGTTCCAGTACCAGGTGCCGCCGACATCGGGTGCGGCTTCGATGACCTTGGTTGTCAGGCCGAGTTTTCGAAGCTCCCACAGCATGCGCAGGCCGCTGAACCCGGCTCCGATGACGATGGCGTCGACGTCCGTGGTAGGCATAGGTGTTCTCACGTTCCTCGGTTGTGGCTAGCGAAAGTTGGGCGCGACCTCGGTCGCGAACAGCTCGACGTGTTCGTCGCTCCATTCGGGCGGTAGTCCCGGTGGCAGGGTCCAGGAGTAGAAGCGGGTCAACTCGTTTTCTTTGGTGAAGTTGGTGAGGATTTCGCTGGCCTGCTCGGGTGTCACGATCATGCAGCCCTGTCGTTCCAGCGCTGCGCGGTCATGAGCGGGTTCGACGAAATCCAGACCGGCGTCTTTGGTCCACTTCGCATAGCGGTTGATCTGGTAGGACAAGTGCGCCTGCGCTTGTTTCCAGCGCGTCTCGGGATCGCGCGAGACCAACAACCACATCAGCGCCGACGCCACCTCCGCGGCGTCGGGATCCTTGCCGGCTTTCCGCAATTCGTCGCGGTATGCGGGAAGCATCGGCGCGATCGGGCCGAGCCCGAGAAATCCGTCGCAGTGTCGCGCCGCTCGCCGAATCGCCGCCGGGGTGGTTCCACCGGCCCAGAGCGGAAGCCCGGCACCCTGCACCGGAAGCGGCCGCAGCGAGACCTCGCCGTAGTGGTAATACTTGCCCCGGTGGGTGATCGTCTCTCCGGCGAAGAGCTTGCGCAGCAGGGGAAGCGCCTCGTTGAGGCGCCCGGCCCGCTCCTTGAGATCGATGCCGAACCCCGCGAACTCCTCCGCGCGGTAGCCGCCCCCGACGCCGAGTTCCACACGGCCGTTGGACAAGATGTCGACGACTGCGGCATCTTCGGCAACGCGCACCGGATCGTGAAAGGGCAGAATCAAAATGGCGATGCCGATACGAATCCGATGGGTTCGCGCCGCGATCGCGGCGGCCATCGGAAAGACGGACGGTAGGTAGTCGTCGTCGCAGAAGTGATGTTCGGAGATCCACACGTCGTCCCAACCGAGCGCTTCGGCCCGCACGATCTGATCGAGAATTCCGCCGTAGAGCCCGGCCGGATCCTGGCGCGCCGCAGGCGGATTGCGGAAGTCATAGTAGAGACCGAATCGAATGCCCTTTGTTGCCATGGGGATAGCTCCTCGTCGTCAGGCCGGATCGAACGAGATCGGTAGACTCCCCGGAACGCGGAAGAACGACGAGGACCACTTGGTATGGCCCGGCTGGTCCAGGCGCACGTTGCGCGCGCGTTCGAAGAAGGTCCGGAAGCCGATCTCCGCCTCGAGGCGGGCCAGGTTCTGGCCGAGGCACCAGTGGCGACCCCCGCCGAAGGACAGGTGATCGGTGTCGGTGCGCGAGATGTCGAAGCGGTCGGGGTCGGGAAAGCGTTCGGGGTCGCGGTTGCCCGAAGCCATCATCGCCCACACCTGCGCGCCCGCGGGAATCGTCTTGCCGCCGAATTCGTAGTCCTCCCAGAGGATTCGCCAGTTGAACAGGATCGGCCCCTCGATGCGCAGGCATTCCTGAACGGCGAGCGGCCACTTCGAGGGGTCCGCGCGAAGGGCATCGACGGCGTCGGGATGCTCGATCAACAGCCGCATGCCGTTGCCGAGCAGTCCGATGGTGGTTTCGTAGCCCGCGACCATGAGACCGATGACCTGGACGATGAGCTCGTGCAGGCTGAGGCGATCGCCTTCCTCCTCCACCCGGATCAGTGCGGTCAGAAGATCGTCGCGCGGATCTGATCGCCGTTTTTCGACGAGCGCTTCGAAGTAGTCGGCCATCTGCTCGGCGGCTTCGTTGGCCCGGGTGAGCACTTCCTCGGGAAGGACGTCGACAAAGAACGCGTTGGTCCGCAGCGCTGTCCAATCGTTGAACTTGTCGCGATCCTCGAGCGGCACGCCCATCATGCGACAGGTCACCGTGCCGGGGAGCAGGCCGGCAAAGTCAGGGACCCAGTCGATGTGCCCGTTCGCCCAGTGCGGCGCGAGGAACTCGTCGACGGTCTGCTGGATCTCGTCGCGCATCCCCGCGATCCGTTTGGGGCTGAACGCCCTGACCACCAGGCGGCGAAGGCGTGCATGCTCGGCGCCCTCCTTCTCGAGCATGAAGTCGAGGAAACCGCCACGGCGCGAATCTTTCTCGCGTCCCGGGTTCTCACCGCCCAAGCCGACGTTGCCCGCCGGCGCCTCGCGGTAGAGCCGGTTGATGTCGTCGTAGCGGAACAGACGCCAAAGATCGGCGCCAGGTACATAATTCACCGGATCGGTTTGGCGCAGCACCTTCATCGAGGGATAGGGATCGTCGCGCCACGACGGGTCGAGCGGGTTCACACCCTTCCAGGGATCCTCGACCGGCAGGTCGCTCGATTGCACGCTCATGGTTGATCCTCCTTGTTCTGCTGGGGCTGTTGCGTTCACCGGGCGGTCCACCCGCCGTCGACTGGAAGCGCCGCTCCGGTGATCAACGACGCAGCGTCGGAGAGCAGCCAGATGATCGCCTCGGCGACTTCGTCGGGCCGGCCGATGCGCCCGACGGGCTGCGCGGCTTCCAGATCGGCCCTCGTCACGGCACCGCCGCGGACCAACTCCTCGACCATGGCCGTTTCGACGCCGCCGGGACACACCGCATTGACCCGGATATTGGCGGCGGCATACTCGATCGCCGCCGTTTTGGTGAGTCCCACGACCCCATGCTTGGCCGCCGAGTAGGGCGCCTCTCCGGCGAAACCGACCAGCCCGGCCACCGACGCCACGTTGACGATGGAACCGCCCGTCCCGCCCGCCAGCATCCGCGGAATGGCCTCGCGCATGCACAGCCATACGCCCTTGAGGTCCACGCCCAGGACGCGGTCCCATTCGGCCTCGGGATGATCGGCGGTGGGCATGATCGGAGACCCGACTCCGGCGTTGGCGACCACACCGGTGACGGGCCCGACTTGGCGGTCCACCGTGTCGAAAAGCCTTCGCACGTCATCGCTTCGTGAGACATCGGTTTCGACGTACAACGCGGCGCAGCCGATCTCGGCTGCCACGCGGCGGCCTTGCTCGGGGTTGCAGTCCGATACCACCACGCGCGCGCCGGCCGCCGCGGCGGCCTGCGCGGTTGCGCGGCCGATTCCCGATGCGGCGCCGGTTATCACAATCACCCGATCGTTGAGCATGACTCCGTTGTGCGGATGGGTGGTGGCATCTTTTGATAGATCACTCACTTTTGTTAAAGTAGACTTCGCCGCAGAGCCAGTCAAGAGTCGAGCTGAGACGGAGAAACAGAGTGCGACCTCGTGGGTGCTTGAGATGCCTGCCGTAGAACCGACAATGCCCGCCGGCACCAAACGCCAGTGGATGCGCACCGCCGATCGGCGGGCCCAACTGCTCGACAGCGCGATCGGGGTGTTCGCGCGCGACGGCATCGGACGTGCCACCCACGCGGCCATCGCCGAGGACACCGGCGTGTCGGTCGCGACCGTGTTCGTGCACTTTCCCAACCGCCAGACGTTGGTGCACGACGTGCTGGAAGCCGTCGATGCGTTATTTTCCACGATGATTCGAGACGTCCTGGACTCCCACGACGACGCGCGTGCGGCGTTGTTGGCGCTGGCTCAGGCCTTCGCCGACTCGATCGACACCCATCCCGACCATGTGCGGGTGTGGCTTGACTGGAGCACGGCGATTCGTGATCAAACCTGGCCAGGCTGGCTGGACTTCCAGAAACGAGCGTTGCGACGCATCCGCGCGAAGATTCGCGGCGGCGTTCGCGCGGGCACGGTCCATCCGCACATCGATGTCGACGCCGCGGCGCGGATCTTCAACGGCGCTGCCCACATCGTGGCGTTGATGAAATTCGGAGCGGCCCGCAACGCCGACGTCGACCGTATGCTCGTTCACCTGGTGGACAGCGCACTGCACATCCCGTTGCACGCCGACGAGGAGCGCGCCCTCCGCCCCGCCGTGCGGACCGAAGCCGGACGTCAGGCTCGAACCCAGAGGTCATCATGAAATACGTTGTCGTTGCCGAACTTACCGAGCTGCCCGCCGACCGCGGCCACACGGTAACCGTCGCCGGCTCGCCCGTCGCGCTGTTTCTTGTCGACGGGCAGATCCATGCCATCGACGATCGCTGCACGCATGCCGGCGCCTCGCTGGCCGCCGGTCTGCTCTGCGACGGCGAAATCACCTGCCCGCGCCACGGCGCGATCTTCGACGTGCGCTCGGGCCAGGCGATTGGCCCGCCGGCCGAAGACGACGTCGCGACGTGGCCGGCTCGCATCGTCGACGGACATGTCGAGATCGGAATCAGCTGAACCGAAGGTGTCATCGCCGAATCCGGCCGATTATCTGCGCGCCGCCTACGCGTTTTGATCCCTCGCCATCTTGCGCCAGTTCGGCGTTTGCACCGCAGCGGGTGCGTCCGGAACGCGACGGCGAAACATCAGGTTTGCAACGGATTTGGAACGCGCGGGGCGGATGGCCGAGGAGCGGTTGCTTACTGTGCGGCAGCCGCGGCGGCCTGTGCGGCTGCGTGTCCGATTGCTGATGCGGCGCCAGTCACGACGATCACCCTATCGCCCGGCGACATCTTTTGATAGATTACTCAATTATGCGAAAGCAGACTTCGTCGCCGGTCAAGACACGAGCCGAGACGGAGGAAGCAGGGCGCGACGCACCCTCCGCCGCGCGGTGCAGGGACCGCGCCGATTGCCGGAGCTGGGCGTCACTCTCGTTCGAGATGTCATTGTGAAACACGTTGTGGGGAGCTAACGTAACGAGATCCGCGCCGGCCGCTGACACGTGGTAACCGTCCACGGCTTGGGGGATTGCCGCTTCACGCGATCTCGGTGAACAAACGCGTCCGCAGGCAGACCGTGACATCGATGTAGTTGTCCAGCAAGCACTGTCACGTGATCGGCAAATCCTTCGCCCTGTCGCCGGACGCCTTCGCGCGGATATTCGGGCCAGCTGCTTTCCAGGTCATGCGACCCTTCGGATTGGGGGACTGTCCTGGGCGTGATTCGCCTGAATCCGTTGTCTGGGCCGTGCGGTCCCGTGGCGCGGGGCTTGCGCCTCAACCCTTTTCACCCCCGAATGGCGACAAAGTGCACCCCGAATGGCGACGAACCGACCCCCAGGGTCGATCTACGGTTTGTTTCATGGTTGAAATCACGGCTCACGACATCACCGGCGTTGCAATCATCGGGAGCCGATCCGCAGCTAGCGCTGCCGCCGTCGCAACCGAGCCCGCGGTTGCGCACCACGAGTCAGAGAAGATCGCATGAGCGCTGCTGCCACCCGTCGCGTGGCAGCCGTCCCTCTCGCGGTTCGGGCCCGGCACGTTCCCAGCCGACCTGCACCGCATCGAGGACATCGTGGGTCGGCTGGCCCATGAGCACTCGCCCGGAGTGTCCCTACGAGAGTGCACCAATCATCCCGACAGCGACGGATGCGTCATGCGCGACGCCGACGAGCCCCCTCGAACCGAACACCAACCGATCCGCCACGCGGAGACTGTGAGTCGAAAAAGATGATCACAAGCATTCTGACCATCATCGCGTACGTCGTGATGATCTTGTCCCCGGTCATCCTCCCGGGCCTCCTCGCCGCGTACGACGCTTTCACCGGTTGGCGGCGGAGTAGAGCTACCGATTGACCCAGCGACCTTCACCCGCTCGTCGTCGGCGATCAGCGGGAGCGCTAATCTCAAGGTCGTGCAGAGGTCTCTTAGGTGCGCGACAGTTGCCTTGCCGCGTGAGCGCTCCGGGCACTTGCTGAGCACCGACCCGGCGGGGGTAGCGGACGCCTCGGGCAACGCGATCGAAAGCGTTGCTGTGTTACTGCGGTCGCTGGGCTTCGGTCAAAACGAAGCGGAGCCGATATCCGCAGTTAGCTAGCATCGGGGGCGGTAGCTCAGTTGGTTAGAGCCGCGGACTCATAATCCGTTGGTCGCGGGTTCGAGCCCCGCCCGCCCCACAACTTAAAAGGCCAGCTAGAACACCAGATTGGAGCTTGCTAGTCCAAAGTTAGCGCATCTAGCTATGCCGATTCTGGCAACACTTTGGCAGCAAGCAAATGACTTAAACGCTCACCTAGCCACTGCCAGCAAACGGCCCTGGCACCAGTGCGCGGCGTAAACTTCGCCCAGTTTTTGACACGGTTGCCTACCGTGACGGAACTGTCATGCGGGCCGGTTATCTGTATCCAAACTGATACGCACGCCAAAACACCGCTTGACCAGCGCAAAGCCCTTGAGCCGTAATAGATTTCCGAACGGCCAGAAACACGTAATTGATTGCAGCACAATTAATTTCAAGCACATAGCGCCGTTGACCAGCACAGATCAGCGCCGACCCGCCGTCATCGAACACCCGTTCGAACCGCCTGGCGCTCCAACCGGCGCGCTGACCAGCACAGATGCCCCGTAAACGGCCCTGAGCGGCCCGCAGAGCGCCGATAGCCGCCCGTCCGGTGCCAGCGCACCAGCGCGCATTGGGACGGCTACAGATTCTTGGGTGGAAACGCCGGTGCGTGTAAGGCACTAGCCCCTTAGAGCGCATACGCTCACAACGGAGGTATAAGGCACTAGCCCCTTATGGACAGGACCAACGTGACCACCCAGCGCAACAGGATGACCAGCGCGCAGCGTGAGACTCTTGCCGCTGCCATAGCCGAGATTGCCGAGCGCGAGCAACCCGTTACGGTGCGCGGCCTGTTCTACCGCGTCATGTCTAAGGGACTAGTGCCTAAGACCGAGCGCGGCTACGCGCAAGTTCAGAAGCTCACATTGCAGATGCGCCGCCAGGGCCGGTTGCCTTACGGCTGGATCGCTGATAGCTCCCGGCGAAGAATCTCTGTGCTGGCATACAACGGGCTAGATGATGCGTTGAACGCCACCGCACGGTTTTACCGTCGCCGGTTGTGGAGTGAGCAAGACGTTTACGTTGAAGTGTGGACCGAAAAGGACGCGATCACCGGCGTAATCAGCACCACAACGCGCCAATGGGACGTGCCGCTAGTTGTGGCTCGCGGCTTTGCGTCTGAGACATTCTTATGGGAAGCCGCAGAGCAGATCGAAGAAATCGACAAGCCCACGCACATATATCAATTGGGCGACCACGATAAGGCAGGCGTAGACGCTTGGAACAAGACCCAAGAGCGATTGCGTGACTTGGTGCCTGCCGACATCGATTTGCACTTTGAGCGGATCGCGGTGACTCCCAACCAAATTGAACAGTGGAACTTGCAGACGCGGCCAGACAAGACCGGAAGCGGATTTGGTGAGTGCGTCGAAGTCGATGCTATCGACTCAAACACACTGCGCGGCTTAGTTTCTCAGGCCATAGAACAGCACATCGACCACGATGCACTGGACACCTTACGGGTTGCCGAACGATCCGAGCGTCAAATTCTACGGCGTATCGCTGGCGAGTACGGAGAATCAGGCAACGCAGAGGCCGAACGTGCGCGGCGACGCCGTGAGCGTGAACGCAAATTGCAGCGCAAGCTTCAACGCAAGCAGATCGAAGCCAAGCGACAAAAAGCCCTCAAAGAGCTTGCCGCCATTGATGAGTCGCTAGAAAGACTCGACTAGCATAAATACACCACCCGGTCAGAGGGTGGGCCAACCGGGTGGTGTATTTGTTTCCCTACACACCGCGCAGCGGGTCAGCAGGACAACGCGCTTTCGGGAACCGCGCTTGCAACTGACCGGAAGGGATTTACGGCTTTGTTGCAAGGTTCTTCAATTGCGTTGGTAGAACGCCGGATACACACGCAGGGACATTGCAGCATGTATCCGGCGCTGGCTCATATCCGCAGATCGTTTGTTACGTTGGTGATTGGGTCCGGTTCTGGTGTCAGGCCGCAATAATCATGCGGATAGCCAACAGGTAGACCGAATTCGCTTGCCTCATCTAGCGCCTCGCGAATCTCGGCACTACCAATTGGCGGTGTAAGGCTAACGCCAGGTTGAAAACCCGTATTACGTTGCATGGCAATTACTTACATCAACGCAGCGCCGGGGATTTCCGGTGCGGTGTAGGTGTTTTCGTCTGTCAATTGAACCGCAACACCAGCGCCACGGTGCCGAACGCCGGTGCCGAACGATCTACTGTAAAAACTTTCCAACAGCGGATACCCGTTAGTATTTCCCGGCAGATGACGCAAGCCGCGATAATTCTGGTTAACGTGTTCGCGCACACCAACAATGTTGGATTGAGCGCCAGGCCCAGAGGTTGCGACAACAGCGAAGTAACCGCTTGGAATCATTGAACTTTCGACAATGCTTATTGGCCCGTACTTACCAACACGCGGCAAGCTGAAAACCTCACCGTTTGGCTGATCGCCGACAAGCTGGCCGCCGTCTTGCAGAACAAACGTCGGCTGATTGAGCGCCGGAATGAAATCCCACTTAGCCTTTGCGCTGTTGTTGTTCTCGACACCGGCCCTGAAACTTTGGATCACTTCCGATTCGGTTTCGTTGACCAGCGCGATAAGCTCTTGACCTGAATCGGTCAAACCGTAGCCGTGCTCGCGGATATGCCGTACCGCATCTTCCAAGTCTTTAGAGTCGATTTCGTCTGCGCCGCTTGGCAAGTAGTGCGTGTGAGTCTTATCAAAAGACTTGCCCATGAAATCAGGCGGTTTCATGTTGTCGTCACCAGACCATAGACCGTAGCAACTAATGCCCTGCGGATTGAGAATAATATCCGGTGAAAAGAGCCGTTGCAGAATAGAACCCGTTACAAGCCGATTGTCAGAATTCATTGCCCCATCGTGAACCGCCAAAACCTGCCGTTGATCTGCGTCACGCAGAAAACGCCAGGAATACCTTGCGGCACGGTCAAAGTCGAGAAAATCGTACCCAACCAATAAGTGAGCACTTGGCGGGCGTAGGCTTTCCGGCTCGCCATGCTCGCTGGCAAGTTCAAAATCGTCCTCATTTAATGCTTGCGAAATTGCATCTGCCGCAGATTGGTGCCAGTAAGAGAGCACGTCAACAACCTTGCTGCGGTGAGCATTCCACGTAGCCAATGCAGCTTGCATCGTTGTGAAAACCGTATTGAGGTCAACTCCGTCGGCAGTGTGGGTAACCCTTGGCAGAACGTCACCTTCAGTTCCAATACCAAGATCAGCCCCAAAGGGTAGCGGGCCTTTCCAGAGGTTTTGTGTAGGCATCTTCAAAAATCCTTTGCAGTTGTGAGAGATAGTGTTTTGTCCAAAGACCGCTGGCCGCATGCGATTTAGCGGTAAAGGTAGGAAAAAACCCGCTAAATCAGCTTGCGCACGGCGGCTCTCGGGTCTCTCACCGAGTTGGCCTGGCGGTTGGCTCTAGGGCACTCTTACACGGCTCTCACGCTGCGCCTGAGCGCCATTCTCGCGCGCCGTGGGACGCAATGCAAGCACCTATGAGCGAATGTCATTGCATTGCGGAGCATTACGCCGTAATGTGGAGGTATCAGGCCACGTCAGGCCGAAATACGCAGACACTAGTTAGGGGTACTAATGAATCTTACTGCGCCACGGATTGATTCGCCAGCCGTTGAATGGCTAGACAAAAACGGTGCCGCAATATACTGCCGTTCCAAGGGGTTTCACACTATTACACCAAATTCAATCGTTCATGCCGCAGGACGCCTCAAGACACTGCATGAGGGCAAACCTGTTGGTAAAAGCCACTTCTGGAAAAAAGCGTGGCTAGACGATTGGCTGGAATCTCTGTAAGTAGATGTTCACCTGTGAAAGCTGTTCGCACAGAATCAAAGTCGCGTACAGCGTGAGAATTCACCGTGTTGAAGAAACCGCCGGCGGCAAAATGGCTGTCGATATTAAAGCCGGATACTAGCTGTGCTACAAGTGTTTTCGCAAAACCATACGAAAGGCAAGCGCAGCATGAGCTTTGATCCTAGTGTCTTCAAGAAGTTCTCAGACGACAAGTACCAGTCGATTCGCCAACGGATCAACGCCGTACACAGACAATGCCAGATGGAAGGGACTAGCACTGCGCCGCTAGTTGTCGATTGGTCGCGAGAAGATGCGGTATTACAAGAGTTGAGCCGCAATCAAGTTGAACAAACGTGGGACGAAAACAAGCGTAGGCTGTGCGCCAATACTATTGACGAACATCTAAGCAACTCCGATCCAGAGCAGGATAAGTTTCCTGCCGGGCCGTGCGCTCTGTTCGGCTTCGATCCGCGCATAAGGTTTTCTCTTGCCGAAAATACTGTGGAAAGCCTTATCGAAGAATATCTTTCAGAGCGTTACCGCTATGTGTGTGATGTCGGTGTGTCAACTTTCTGCGACACACAAGCTTTTGTCGTGCAAGCGTTGGGCTTTGGCGAATGGGCTTGCTTGTATAGGTTCTGCAAACACTGTTGGTGTTGGTTTGATCTGCCGCAAGAACAGCGCGAAAAGACACAGAAGCCCGGTTGGCCGTTTCCGCACCCTGGTCAAGAATTTAGGCACCCGGCAACATGATTGAACTACCCGACATCAACGGCATGAGTGTGCCGCGTGCCGCTCTAGCGTATGTCGAGGCAGGCATACCGCTAGCGCCGTTCGATGCCACCAAAGGCAACGGAAAACAGTGCGGCAATCTTGTTGGCAATCCCAATGATTCAACTGACAACTGGTATCACCACGTCACGACAGACAAAGAGCAAATCAAAGCCTGGCGCAAGCGTTTTGGCAGGTTTCAAGCCCTGGCGACATCTCCCGGTGAGTTTGGTTGCGTAGTGATTGATTTGGACTATCCCGACCTCTGGCCGGTTAGGTGGCGCAAGTACCTCAAAGATCAATCTGTGCCTTATGTCAACACGCGGCCCAGCGTGCATAAGCGCAAAGGGCATTATTGGTTCACACTCCCAACCACGGCACCTGCCTTGACCAACAGCGGAATTTTCAATGATTCCGGTCAACGCTGCGGCGAACTACGTTGTGTTAAAGGTGGTTTGATCTTGCCGCCGTATACAAACCCTGACACTGGCGACATGCGAACCGTTGTCAGATCAGGGACACCACCAGTTCTGCCAGACGAACTAGCGCAGTATTTCAAGGCAGGTGCCGGTGTGCGGGGTGTGGATATCAGCCTCGAGGAATTTTGTGCGAAATACGTTGCAGCAGACCCAAAGCGCAAAGACAAACTGCGGGGTTTGAGAAGCTACCACACTCGCAGCACCAAAGTTCCCCACGATGCTATGCGCGATGTTTTGGTGATGGGTCTAGGTGAAGCGCGGCTAGGTTACGTGACCGCAAGACAAGTGATCGCAACGTGCCGTGAGCTTTGGCCGTCGAATCGACCAGCAAGTGAGTTTTCCCGGCTCTGCGCCTCTGCCGCGAGATTCGTTGAAGCCCAGGACATCGACGAAATCAAGTGCCGCAGTGATCGTTTCAAAGGTTCTGACTCACGGCGTTGTTCGCACGTTTTGTCACGGTGACGGACAACAGACATTAAGGGCGGTTAGCCCGTATTTGAGACAAACGAAAAGCCCGCTGCGCTCGGATTTTGGCAGTCAGACGCAAGCGGGCTGATCGGATTGGATAGTGATGACGTTACCACCGGAGACAGACACCGGCAAGCGAAATGGCAACGGGCACAACGGCTATGAGTTAACCAATGTCGCGCCGAAAGTGTGGCGCATAGACGATGATGGAAGCAGCTTTCTTGATCCTGCCGAGTTTGACCCTGATTTTCAGGCTTCGCTTATTCCGCACGGACACAGCACAATTGAACCAATCACGCCGAGTTCATGGTGTCCGGTGGATATGGCCGTTGCTATGTCGGCTGGCGAGATATTGCCAGACTTGGGCCGTCGCACAGACGGTGAACTACTGCTCTACAAATCCAAAGTGCATTGGTTTTTCGGCAACTTTGAGTCTGGAAAGACCTGGGCCGCCCTTCATTTCGTCGCGCAAGTCCTACAGGACGGCGGCACGGCGTTGTATATAGACTTTGAAGATGATGCACGCGGAATCGGTTGGCGGCTCTATCAATTGGGTGTGCCTATCGTAGTTGTGCAAGATAGTTCGCGTTTTGCCTATATCCGGCCAGAAGAATCGCTGACCACCCAAGCGGCATTAGCCGGTTTTGAGGCGACGCTAAGCCTACCGTTCGATATTGCCGTGATTGATGGTGTGACAGAGAGTATTTCGATTGAAGGGCTGAAAGATTCTGTCGGTGGAGATATCGCAGCGTGGTTAAAGTTGCTGCCTAAACGTGTCGCACGTCAAACCGGCGCTGCCACAATCTGTATCGATCACATACCCAAAGCACAAGACAACCGTGGTATGCCGATTGGCTCGCAGCACAAAATGAGCGGCATGGATGGTGTTGCGTACAAGTTCATTTCAGAAGTCAAGCTTGGGAAAACCAAAGCCGGTTGGTCCTACATGCGTGTTATCAAAGATCGTCCTGGCGGTGTCCGTGGACCGTTGGGTGTCGATTATGACCCTAGCGACCAATCAGAATTGATCGGCCAATATTGCTTAGACGCGACCGACGCCAAAGCTTACAGGAGTTCTGTTACACCGCCTGTTATCTCGACTACGGTAGTTGCAAACACGAAACCGGATAAGCATTGGTGTATGGAACACGCTAGCGCATATTTGGCGAGCCACCTTGATGATGCGCAGAGAACGCAGTCGAAGGTAATCGAGCACTTACAGGCCACGGTAAAAGCTGCCGACGGCAGGCCGATAGGCAAAGATTGCTGGAAGCCTGCACTAAAAGAGTTGTGCGAGAAGAACTATGCGTATGTTGAAAGCGGGCCGAAAAACTCCAAACTCTACTATCATTGCGCGCTTTTCGATGCTACGAAACCGTCTAGTCCAGAGGACATTGCCCGCCGTGCTGCGCGGATTAGAAAGCTGAAAGCGAAAAGAGAGCTAGAAGCCGTGGCGTCAGAAGCAGGGGAAAAGAATGCTTGAGGCTATCAATCATGTTGGCAGTCTTTCAGTTTGCGACCGTGCGAGGTGCCCGAAAACGGGGTCGCACACTGGAATAAAAAGTGTGTGTAGTGCGCAGTGTGCGACCGATCGTCCCTGCTTAAGCAGGACGGTCGCACGCTCGCACACTCACAAACGAACACCGCCTAAGTGGTTGCAAGCGAGCGAGGGTGGCTCGCAAACTGACACCGCGCAACGGTGCTTGTAGGTGATTGGGAAAAAGCAAGATTGAATGATGGAAGGATCAAAATGCAATGAACACTCAGTGTGGGCCGAACACTGTTGATATAGAACATATTCCGATCGCACCGATTGTGCAGATTGATGTTGACGGTATGCGGGTTAGAGTGCAGTGTCCTTACGCAGCGGAAAACACTAGGGGGCATAGCCATTGGGTCAATCTGGCAGGTTATGGGTCAGCGGAGGAATACCGGATACCGGCGTGTGTTAGTGGCAAATATTATCGCGTGAGTCTGAAAGGTGCTGAAAGCAAATGACTGGCAAGATGACACCGGAACAATGGGCCAAGCAGAGAGCACGTAAGCGCGCAAACAAGAAGCGGGATAGAGCAATCGAGTTGTTGCGGGCTACAGGCATGACGGACGATGAAATTGCGAAAGAGCTGGATGCGCAAGAATTCACGTCGATAGAGGTTGTCGACGCCGAGATAGTGGAAAACCTGCCTGCGAGAATTGATTACGTAGAATCAGAGCGGGGAGAAAAAACCACCTCTGGAAAAATCAAACCTATGGAATCGGATAGCGTGAGTAAAAATGGTCTGCGTGCGCCACACCCGACGAAGCCGGGCCGCGACACGAAAAACCGATCGCTGATTAATGCGAACGTAGAGCATTGGAACGCTCATTTAGAGGACAATGCCGAAAGACGTTGCAACGCAACGAATTCGTACGGTGAGGAATGTAGAAAATATGCAGTCAGAGGTACGTCTAAATGCGCGATTCATGGTGCGTCGGCACCGCAAGTCAAACGTAAAGCCAAAGAACGTTTAGAGCTTGCAGCAGATCGTATGGCATGCAACCTACTTGGATTAGCTGTTGACGCCGAAAGTGAATCTGTAAAGCTTGCTGCCACAAATAGCGCATTGGATAGGGCCGGTCTGAAACCAAATACGGAAGTTGTTCTGTCGCAAGGCAATGCGTTTGATGAAATCATGTCGGATTTGCAGTTCGGCACAATGACCAGAGAAGAAAGCCGACGTGCTCGCGGCCTAGACCCTGACACCGCACAACCGTTGGGCGGCAATGAATCTAGTGCGTTCAATCTTGCTGACTATCAAGGCAATTGCACACCCGCATCTGCCTTGCATGAACCGAATATTGTAGGCACGCAACAACATACAGACATTAATTCTGCCGAGTTTGAAGGTGGCATTCAATCTGACAAAACGCATTTCGGTAGCCCAACGTCAAACGAGAGCGATTCAGACCCTATCCCTAGGCCATTACCCAGGCCAGGCCGCGATAGGGCGGCAGAGCGGCGCTCAGGGCCGACAATCACTGGTGACGCGGCGCTAGACCTGGCAGCACAGATCAACCGGGTAGTCGGCGCGCTGCGCGAGCTTGAATAGGCCGCTGACCTGCGGATACGGCGAATCATTGCAGGTCAGGGCGTGTTTGGTGTACGGTAATGGAACGAATAGCGTACACGCCAGGCCGGATTGGAGAGCATTTTGACAGCGCCAGGCATTAGGGACGGCAAAAGAACCGTTGCCTATCTAAGAGTGAGCACAGATGAGCAGAGTGCTGGCATCGAAGCGCAAAGGGCCACAATCAATTTCATTGCTAAGCAACGCGGTCTTGAGATTGTGTCTTGGCAGATTGATGAAAATGTGAGCGGTGCTGCTGAAATCGCTTGCAGGCCGGCACTTGTGGAAGCTCTGAATCTGTTGGACAACAACCAAGCTGACCGATTGATTGTCGCCAAGCTAGACCGGCTGGCCCGTAACACCATCATTGCGCTTCAAATTGATTTGGCCGCAAGCAAAGCCGGGTGGTCAATTGTGTTCGGAGACTTCGACATTGACACTTCAACGGCAGTCGGCAAGATGACTTTGACCAACCTGGCCGCTGTCGCCACTTTTGAGCGTGACCGTATTAGCGAACGCACGCGAGAGGCTTTGGCAGTCAAGCGTGCTCAAGGCGTGAGGCTAGGCCGTCCAGATGAATTGCCGCCAGAGATTGCCAAGCGCATTGTTTCTGAGCGCAAGCAAGGCAAGTCAATTCGCGCCATCGCAAAAGATTTGACCGCAGACGGTATCCCAACGGCTCGCGGTGGAAAAACGTGGCAGGGCAGCACTATTCAAGCTGTTCTACAGTCGCAACGTGTGAAAGGTTCAAAGTAATGGCGTCAATTCGTAGTCTGCCCAACGGCACTTACAAAGTGACCTGGCGTGAGAACGTGCGCGACGATTACGGAGCGCCGATTAAGGGCCGCTACGTGCAACGCGCCGAAACCTGCGCCGACTACAAAGCAGCAGAACGCCGTAAGGTCGCTATTGAGATGGCCGCAGAGATTGGGCAATCCGCTGCCGATACTCGCAGTGCTGCAATCCGCACGCTTGGAGACTATGCCCGCGATTATTTCGCATCTCTGCGCGGCATTATTTCTCAGCGCACCCTAGACGGCTATATCGCTCTCTACCGCGTGCATATCAAAGATTCACTTGGCAACCGGCCCGTTGGGTCGATCCGTGTTGCCGACATCAAAGCTCTAAGGGCAGAGTTGTTGAGCAGCAAGGCCATTGGACGCAAAACCACACGCTCTGCCAAAACTACCGCCCAGGTGCTCGGCGTTGTGCGGCGCATACTGGATACCGCTGTGGAAAACGGTGCTATCGGCTCTAATCCAGCGGCAATCGTCAAAGCTCGCGGCTCTAGCGCCAAAGTTTCCGCGCAAGCATCACAACAAATCCAACCGCGTGAACAGACAACACCTCCCCACGGCACCTGCCTTGCGGTAGCCGATAAACCAGCACACTTTAGGCCGTTGCCGCTGACACCGGCACAGGTCGCACAGGTTGCCGATTGGATTGCCCGCGTTCAAAGCTCGCCTGTTTATGCTCTGGCGTTTGTTTTTTCGGCCTATACCGGAGTGCGCGCAGCGGAGTTGGCCGGTTTAGAAATTGGCGATTTAACTTTGTCGGCTCACACTGGCACTGTCGGCGCTGTGTCTGTCAGCCGTACTAAGGCCAAGCGCAGCGGAAAATTTCTGACTGATACGCCAAAGTCTGCCAAGTCAATTCGCACGATTCCGATTGATTCTTGGTTGGCAGATGATTTACGCACATACCTTGCCAGCCACCCGCGCGCCAACGATCCAAGTGCGCCGTTGTTTCCTGGCCGTCTAGACCTGGCCGCTGCCAAAGCCCTAGGCCGCGACGTCAAGGATTCCGCAGACCGTTTCGATTGGTCGAAGCCTGTTGACCCGAACAACGTGTACAAGCGTTTCATGCGACCTGCGCTAGCGGCGCTTAAACTGCCTGCTAGCCGTTGGCACGATTTACGGCACACGTTTGCAGTGATGTCGCTGTCTAACGGTGAGCACTATATGCAGGTGTCAAAGTGGTTAGGGCACAGCACTTTTACGTTGACTTTGGACACTTACGGGGATTACATCTCTAGTGCAGAGGGTGGAAAGGCCGCACCGTTGGCCCGTCCGGTTGCCAACCCTGCGGCTACCAACGTTGTGTCACTAGACGCCAAACGTTCTAGCTAGCTTGTTTTTGTAGGTTCCGTTGCGCATTGCGGCCAGTTCGTCTGTTCGACTTTGTTGACGGCATCCAGAAGGCCGCGTAGTGCAGTTTGAGCACTATATGCTTCTGTGGCGTATCGGCTCGTGTCGTACCACGGAAATCCCACTCCGCCACTTCCCGCCATCAGGAATTGTTTATCCAAATCGTGTTTGTTTAGATCGGCCCATACTCTCGCGCGCTTGAATGCCTCGCTCACATTGTCGTATGCGGTTCCTGCGTGCTCATCATGTAATAGTGAGAACTTTTCTACGGGATTTGCGGTGTCTGATAGGCGATTTCGGATGTCGGCATGTGTATTCCGGTCAAACCATTGCAAGTTTCGTTCTAGTCGCTGCAATCTGACGTATTGGTCGAGCGTGCTCCAACTTGCCAGGATGGCCGACCATTCGAGCTGAATTTCGGCGCGTGATTTTACCTTTGCGTTCACCACTGCGAGATGTTCTTGCCAGTTTGGAAGCTGACTGCGGAGTTCGGAGTTGAACACGTTGAAATCGTCTTGCGTATTACCGCTCTGGCGGTATCTGTCAAAAGTACGGATCACTTCTCTGAAATTGTTGTAAGCGTCGATCGCATCGCTATAGACTCCATATATGCGTGATTCGTTGCAAAGCACGTTGACGCTATCGCGGAATTCATTCCAGGCCAGTTTGGTCAATCTGTTGACGCGGTCTAACGCCGTTCGGTCTTCTCGGTCAATGGTGAAGCTTGCTAGTAAGACAAGCGCAACTGGTGCACCGATAAGAAACCCCGTAAATCCGGCAGCGATGTTTGGAATGTATGAAAGGCCGTGCCACCACTTGGAGTTACCCAAATCTTCGCGCGCGAAAAAACCAAGCAGGATCCATCCCGCCAAGAACATTATTACGAGGGTTGATTTGCCCACTGCGCCAAATGATCTGAACGTTTTTACCGCACCTGTAGCTTTGATGTAAGCGGCGGAACCCTGCGTTAATACGCCCCACCCAAGTCGGTTGATCCCAAACACGGCCATTGATG